>DASCQC010000031.1:0-5796 GCA_036012865.1 Gammaproteobacteria bacterium | reverse complement strand
GAATGGAGAAGATAAGCTTTATGCCACAGGTGATAATTCTGCTGGACAATTAGGTTTGGGCGATACTACGAATAGAGATAAGTGGACTGAAGTGCCTATTGCGGATCTATTAAAAAAATTACAAGAAGATGTCAACGATCGTAAACAAGAAGAGGATGTGTCAGAAGCTTCAGGGTCATCAAGTTTTAGTATGGGGCTTAACCCTAGAGATTGTATTTTTTAATAAGTAACCCATGGGATCAAATTAAAAGAGGTAGAGTATGCGTGAAATAGATAAAAAAAGAAAACAGAGTTCTGGTGAACCCAGTGGTATCGGTTTGTTTGCTAAGAAGCCAAGGACTTCGTCTGAATTAACAGACTTAGAGATTAGTTTGGTAGCTGGACATGGACATACCTTTCTTTACATCAAAGGTAAGGATGGAGAAGACAAGCTTTATGGGTGTGGTAATGATGCTGGACAATTAGGATTGGGTAATACTACGGATAGAAATGAATGGACTAAAGTACCCGTGCCTCAAGGTTTTAGCGTAGAAAAGGTGATAGCTGGAAATTATCATAGCATTCTAAAAGGAAAAGGTAAGGATGGAGAAGAGAAGCTGTATGCCTCGGGTAAGAATCACAATGGACAATTGGGCTTGGGTGATATTACTGACAGACATCAATGGACTGAAGTACCCGTACCTAAAGAGTTTACGATAGAAAAGGTGATGGCTGGACGTTCTCATAGCTTTCTAAAAGGAAAAGATAAGGATGGAGAAGAGAAGCTTTATGGCTGTGGTTGGAATATTTTTGGACAATTAGGCTTGGGTGATAGAAGGAAGAGAAAGAAATTTACTGAAGTCTCTGTGCCTCAAGGTTTTAGCGTAGAAAAAGTGATAGCTGGATATGGGCATAGCATTCTAAAAGGAAAAGGTAAGGGTGGAGAAGATAAGCTGTACGCTTCGGGTTGGAATAAGTATGGACAATTAGGCTTGGGTGATAGAAGGAGGAGAAAGAAATTTACTGAAGTCTCTGTGCCTCAAGGTTTTAGCGTAGAAAAGGTTGTAGTTGGAGATAATCATAGCTTTCTAAAAGGAAAAGGTAAGGGTGGAGAAGATAAGCTGTACGCTTCGGGTTGGAATAAGTATGGACAATTAGGCTTGGGTGATAATAATGACAGAAATGAATGGACTGAAGTACCCGTGCCTCAAGGTTTTAGTGTAGAAAAGGTTGTCGTTGGAGAGAATCATAGCTTTTTAAAAGGAAAGGGTGTGGGTGGAGAAAATATGCTTTATGCCTCGGGTTTGAATCATTTTGGACAATTAGGCTTGGGTGATAAAAATAATAGAAGAAAATGGACTGAAGTGCCTTTTCCTAAAGGTTTCAAGTTAGAACAGGTTGCAGTTAGAAATTATCATAGTTTTTTGATAGGAAAAGGTGTGAATGGGGAAGATAAGCTTTATGCCATGGGCTATAATTGGGAAGGACAATTAGGCTTGGGTGATAGAAGGAATAGAAAGAAATGGACTGAAGTGCCTATTACGGATCTATTAAAAAAATTACAAAAAGATGTCAGTGATAGTAAACAAGAGGGTGGTGTGTCAGAAGCTTCAGGGTCATCAAGTTCTAGTATGGGTCTTAACCCTAGAGATTGTATTTTTTAACGGAGCAACCCATTGGATCAAATTAATAGAGGTAGAGTATGCGTGAAATAGATAAAAAACGAAAACATAGTTCGGGTGAACCCAGTGGTATCGGTTTGTTTGCTAAGAAGCCAAGGACTTCGTCTGAATTTACAGACTTAGAGATTAGTTTGGTAACTGGAGATTCGCATACCTTTCTTTACATCAAAGTTGACGGAGAAGATAAGCTTTATGCCTCGGGTAAGAATAATTGTGGTCAATTAGGCTTGGGTGATGAAACGCAAAGAAATAAATGGACTGAAGTAACTCAGCTAGGTGTTATTATGATAGAAAAGGTGATGGCTGGAGGACTGCATAGCATTCTAATAGGCAAAGATAAGGATGGAAATGATAAGCTGTATGCCTGTGGTAGAAATTTTGAAGGACAATTAGGCTTGGGTCATAATGAGCATAGAGATAAATGGACTAAAGTACCTTTTCCTAAGGGTTTTACCATAGAAAATGTGTTAGCTGGCGGTGATCATAGCTTTCTACAAGGTAAAGGTAAGGATGGAGAAGATAAGATCTATGCCTCGGGTAGTAATATGCATGGACAATTAGGCTTGGGAAATTTTACGAAGAGAACTGAATGGACTGAAGTAACTCTTCCACGAGGGTTTAGTGTAGAAAAGGTTCTAGTTGGAGATTATCATAGCATTCTAAAAGGCAAGGGTAAGAATGGAGAAGATAAGCTTTATGCTTCGGGTAGTAATCATTTTGGACAATTAGGCTTGGGTGATACTACGGATAGAGATCAGTGGACTGAAGTTGATATTCCGCAAGGATTTAGGTTAGAAAAAGCGTTAGTTGGATCTTGTCATAGCATTCTAAAAGGAAAAAGTAAGGATGGAGAAGATAAGCTTTATGCCTGTGGTTATAACTTATATGGACAATTAGGCTTGGGTGATAAGGATGATAGAAATGAATGGACTGCAGTACCTTTGCCTAGGAATTTTACCATACAAAAAGTGATGGCTGGAGGGAGTCATAGCTTTCTAAAAGGAAAAGGTAAGGATGGTGAAGATAAGCTTTATGCCTCGGGTTATAATTATTATGGACAATTAGGCTTGGGTGATACTAAGGATAGAGATAAGTGGACTGAAGTGACACAGCCTGAAGGGTTTACGATAGAAAAGGTGCTAGGTGGATATGGGCATAGCATTCTAAAAGGAAAAGGTAAGGGTGGAGAAGATAAGCTGTATGCCTCGGGTTGGAATAACTATGGACAATTAGGCTTGGGCGATACTAAGAATAGAGATAAGTGGACTGAAGTGCCTATTGCTGATCTTATAAAGAAATCACAAAAAGATGTCAACGATCGTAAGCAAGAAGACGATGTGTCAGAAGCTTCGGGGTCATCAAGTTTTAGTATGGGGCTTAATCCTAGAGATTATATTTTTTAACTAAGCAACCCATTGGATAAATTAAAAGAGGTAGAGTATGCGTGAAATAGATAAAAAACGAAAACATAGTTCTGGTGAACCCAGTGGTATCGGTTTGTTTGCTAAGAAGCCAAGAACTTCGTCTGAATTAACAGACTTAGAGATGAGGGTGGTAGCTGGAGATTCGCTTACCTTTCTTTACATCAAAGGTAAGGGTGGAGAAGATAAGCTTTATGCCTCGGGTTATAATAAGTATGGACAATTAGGTGTGGGTGATGAAAGGAATAGAAATAAATGGACTGAAGTACCTTTTCCTAAAGGGTTTAAGATAGAAAAGGTGATAGCTGGAGCTGAGTATAGCTTTCTAAAAGGAAAAGGTAAGGATGGAGAAGATAAGCTCTATGCCTCGGGTTGGAATCGTTATGGACAATTAGGCTTGTGTAATACTACGGATAGAAATGAATGGACTGAAGTACCCGTGCCTCAAGGTTTTACCGTAGAAAAAGTGATGGCTGGATTGTATCATAGCTGGCTAAAAGGAAAAGGTAAGGATGGAGAAGATAAGCTTTATGCTTGTGGTTGGAATTATTATGGACAATTAGGCTTGGGTAATACTACGAATAGAACTGAATGGACTGAAGTACCCGTGCCTCAAGGTTTTAGCGTAGAAAAAGTGATAGCTGGACGTTCTTATACCTTTCTAAAAGGAAAAGGCAAGAATGGTCAAGATAAGATTTTTTCCTGCGGTGCAAATTATGGTGGACAATTAGGCTTGGGTGATACTAAAGATAGAACTGAATGGACTGAAGTACCCGTGCCTCAAGGTTTTAGCGTAGAAAAAGTGATAGCTGGACGTTCTCATATCTTTCTAAAAGGAAAAGGTGAGTATGGAGAAGATAAGGTTTATGCTTCGGGTACGAATAGGTATGGACAATTGGGCTTGGGTGATATTACGGATAGAAATGAATGGACTGAAGTACCCGTGCCTCAAGGTTTTAGCGTAGAAAAAGTGATAGCTGGAGATGATCATAGCATTCTAAAAGGAAAAGGTAAGGATGGAGAAGATAAGATGTATGCCGCAGGTTATAATACGTATGGACAATTAGGCTTGGGTCATAGATGGAAGACAAGGAAATGGACTGAAGTACCCGTGCCTCAAGGTTTTAGCGTAGAAAAAGTGATAGCTGGTGGCTTTCATTCATTTATAAAAGGTAAAGGTAAGGATGGAGAAGGTAAACTTTATGCCTCGGGTTATAATACGTATGGACAATTAGGTTTGGGCGATACTGCGAATAGAGATAAGTGGACTGAAGTGCCTATTGCGGATCTATTAAAAAAATTACAAGAAGATGTCAACGATGGTAAACAAGAAGACGATGTGTCAGAAGCTTCGGGGTCATCAGGTTTTAGTATGGGGCTTAATCCTAGAGATTGTATGTTTTAACGGAGCAACTCATTGGATCAAATTAAAAGAGGTAGAGTATGCATAAATTAGATAAAAAAAGAAAACATAGTTCTGGTGAACCCAGTGATATCGGTTTGTTTGCTAAGAAGTCAAGAACTTCGTCTAAATTAACAGGGATAGAGATTAAGGTGGTAGCTGGAGATTTGCATACCTTTCTTTACATCAAAGGTAAGGGTGGAGAAGATAAGCTTTATGCCACAGGTTATAATATTGGACAATTAGGTTTGGGTGATAGAAGGAATAGATACAAATGGACTGAAGTACCCTTGCCTCAGGATTTTAGCATAGAAAAGGTGATAGCTGGAGGGTTTCATACCTTTCTAAAAGGAAAAGGTAAGGATGGTGAAAATCAGCTTTATGTCTGTGGTAATAATGACTGTGGACAATTAGGCGTGGGTAATACTAATAATAGAAGTCGATGGACTAAAGTACCTTTTCCTAAGGATTTTAGCATAGAAAAGGTGATGGCTGGAGGTGAGCATAGCTTTCTAAAAGGAAAAGGCAAGGATGGAGAAGATAAGCTTTATGCCTGTGGTAAGAATGATATTGGACAATTAGGCTTGGGTGACATGAATAATAGAAATCAATGGACTGAAGTTATTTTGTCTAAAGGGTTTACGATAGATAGATATGGGCATAGCTTTCTAAAAGGAAAAGGAGCTGATGGTGAAGATACGCTCTATGCCTTGGGTTTGAATAACCATGGACAATTAGGCTTGGGTGATACTATGAATAGAGCTGAATGGACTGAAGTAGCTTCGCCTCAAGGGTTTAGCGTAGAAAAAGTGATACCTGGAGAGTATCATAGCTTTCTCAAAGGAAAAGGTAAAGATGGTCAAGATATGCTTTATGCTGCAGGTTATAATAGGTATGGACAATTGGGCTTGGGTGATAGAAGTAATAGATACAAATGGACTGAAGTATCTTTTCCTAAAGGTTTTGAAATAGAGAAAGTGATAGCTTGCGGTGATCATAGCTTTTTAAAAGGAAAAGATGTGAATGGAGAAGATAAGATTTTTGCCTGTGGTAGAAATAGCTGTAGGCAGTTAGGCTTGGGTGATACTAAAGATAGAAATCAATGGACTGAAGTACCTTTTCCTAAAGGTTTTGAAATAGAAAAAGTGATAGCTGGCGGTGATCATAGCTTTTTAAAAGGAAAAGATGTGAATGGAGAAGATAAGCTTTATGCCACAGGTGATAATTCTGCTGGACAATTAGGTTTGGGCGATACTACGAATAGAGATAAGTGGACTGAAGTGCCTATTGCGGATCTATTAAAAAAATTACA
>DASCQC010000030.1:0-18362 GCA_036012865.1 Gammaproteobacteria bacterium | reverse complement strand
AAACTATTTTTTCAAGATCATAACACACAGATTATTACTGCAAAACACAGCTCCTCAACCTATCGCAGGTGCTTTCTTTTCTCTCAATGAATGAGAAAGAATTACCCCCCTCTTCTTGCTCAATTTCAGATCTGAGTCTATTCAAATCATCTCTGCATATTAACGTCTTTAATTGAGGGCATCCGCTAACGATAGCCTTTAGCCCTTCCTCAGTCATTTTAACATTCTCCAAATCCAAACTAGTTGGGTTTACAATGGTTCAGGGTATTTTCTCTTCATTATTTTACTTGTTATTGAGATTTTTGAAAAAAAATTTGTTAGAATGTCCGCTACAGTTTGAACAGTGCGTAATTATGAATCGACAAAAGACAACTGAGAAATCACGTGGCCGGGACAAGCTTTCAAGAATCCCGGTTAAAGTTGACACATCTCAACCCAAGCTACCCAAACCACCTTGGTTAAAAATAAAACTAGAAAATTATCAAGCTATAAAAACTCTTAAAGATTCTTTTCGTGAGAGGAAACTAGTGACTGTTTGTGAGGAAGCTGCCTGCCCCAATCTCATGGAATGCTTTGGAAGTAAAATAGCAACCTTCATGATCATGGGAGATCGTTGCACTCGCAGATGTGCCTTTTGTGATGTTGCTCACGGCCGACCTGATCCACTTGACCCTGATGAACCTCATAACCTTGCTGAAACCGTAGCTGATATGGGACTTAAATTTGTGGTGATTACCTCAGTAGACAGAGATGACTTAAGAGATGGTGGTGGTGAACACTTCAAACACTGCATCCAAGCTTTGCGCAAAAAAATTCCTGACATTCAAGTTGAAATTTTGGTTCCCGATTTTCGTGGTCGTATGCGTATTGAAAAAGCCCTAAAGCACATCAATGAAGCTCCACCGGATGTTTTCAACCATAACCTTGAAACTGTTCCTAGATTATACAAGACTGCTCGCGCAGGATCAGACTACCCATGGTCTTTAACTTTATTAAAAACATTTAAAGAAAACAATCCCTCCATCCCGACTAAATCAGGCATCATGCTAGGTTTGGGTGAATCTGAAGAAGAAATCAAGCAAGTCCTGGTTGATTTACGACAACATCAAGTTGACATGGTAACCATAGGTCAATACCTCCAACCTAGCGAACACCATATGCCTGTAGCACGCTATTACAGCCCCGATGAGTTTCATGCACTGAAGCTTTATGCCAAAAACCTTGGCTTTACATCAGTCGCTAGCGGCCCATTAGTTAGGTCTTCATACCACGCTGACAAACAAGCTAAAGGAGAACCCATCGACTCATGCTAGAAGAAGCCATTAAAAACCTTTCAGAGTTTCTGCATCATCACCCAAACTATGGGCAACTATTTGCTTTTTCCATTGCTTTGATAGAATCGCTCCCCATTATTGGAACAGTCGTGCCAGGCATTATTACCATGTCACTCGTTGGCTCTTTGATGGGCAGCAAAACCATCCCCTTAATGACCACATTTATCTCCACCATCCTCGGTGCTCTCGTAGGAGATTTTATGGGTTATTACCTAGGACGAAAAGGCCAAAATCATCTACAAAGCATGCCTCTCTTTAAACGCTACCAATACCTCTTTGACTGGGGAGAAAACTTTTTCAATCAATATGGCACCGTAAGCATATTAATCGGGCGATTTATTGGCCCACTACGAAGCACCGTCCCTTTGATTGCAGGGGTGTTAAAAATGCCTCAGTGGTTATTTGCCGTAGCCATCATCCCTACCGCCACTTTATGGGCACTGGTCTACCTAGCACCCGGGTTTTTATTAGGTGCCTATGCCATTGATATACCTCATCAGCTCGTGGTTGAGTACCTGCTTTACTTTTGTTTTGGTACACTGATCATCTTAATGATTCATAAACACAGTAAACTTAGGTCAAAATTTGAACAATGCCTGCTTTTTTGGGTGCAACCCCCATACCAACACGCGATCATGAATATTACTCTAAGCTGCCTGGGGCTTGGTCTTATCAGTTATTTCGTCATTCATAATATTGGCATCCATACCATCAATGCCTCTTTGTATAGTTTTGTCATGAGCCTACATATAACTCTCTTCAATAAAGTCACTGTAGTTTTTAGTGCGTTGGGAGATAAATACTCACTTGCTGCCGTCTACATCATCATCATGGCTTACTTTATCAGGCTTAAAGAGTATCAAACCATAGCTATATTGGCGGTGTGTGGAATGGGGTCTGCACTGAGTATACACGTGATCAAACACAGCATTTTTTTTACTCGTCCGTTGTTTGCTGAAACCGTCATCCAAGGCCCCTCCTTCCCCAGTGGGCATACGGCAGCCATCATTACTTTAAGCATGCTTATCTACAGCTTATCACCCAAAAACCGAGCCTTAAAAAACACCCTTATTTTAGTATGTTTCATGGTCATGAGTAGTCGACTCTACTTGGGTGTTCATTGGCTTTCTGATATCGTAGGGGGGATCTTTCTTGGGCTGTTGTTTGGTTACATCGGACATTACCTCTTTAAGGTTTATGAAAAAAACCTACGACAACCTCATTGGATTCCTGTTTATCTCGTTGCCGTTACACTTCTAACCGCAACCTTCACTCAATACAAAACTCGATCCTATTACCCTGAACTCTACACACCTCCATTGCCTTCCATCACGGATATAACCTTAAGCCAGTGGCAACATCAATTACCCGGGTCATTGCCTTATATCAGAAAGAGCCGATTCAATTTCCCGATTTCAGCACTCAACCTCCAGTATTTAGGATCATTGGATAGCTTGCAACAACAATTAAGCACACACGGCTGGCAAATCATCCCATCGATTAATATATCTAGTATCATAACAGCGTGGCACAACTCATCCGCTGAACCCCCTTTCATCCAGCCTCTTTACCTTAATCAACCCCCTATAGTCTCATTGCAAAAAAACACCTCAACAAAAGAAACCCATACGATTAAACTATGGAAATCATCGTATACCATAGCGAATCAAACACTCTATGTCGGCACCCTGTCTAAAAAAACACTGCCCTATAAATGGATGCTCTCAGAAGACGATGTAGAAAAACGTGCCCGATTCAATTTTACAAACTCAATCAGTGATGATTTTAACTCAGTCCTGAAAACCCTTACCATCCCAAGAGATACCATCCCTTCTTTCTTAGACTCTCTTAATTGGAATGGAAAGGTTCTTCTTATTAAAGAAGAAAAATCATGACACTGTATTATTATCAAACTCAATCTAAACACCTGGATCTTTTAATAAAAGAACTCAGCCAACAACTCGATACTTCAAGACTAAAGCGCTATCAAGACCGTACAAAAAATGCTGATGTGCTGGTGCTATCCACCTCCAAAAAAGGGATAGCCAAAGCTATATTACAAGGAAATTACGCTATTAAAGAACCTTTAGTAAAATCGTATAGCATTGGTTTTTTATTCTCCGGTCAAGGCTGCCAATACCCAGAAATGATTAAACCATGGATGACTATTCCCTCCTTCAAAAAAAACATCGATGATTTAATCCATAAAACGAAAGATGAAAACTTAAGTCAGCTACTCAACTCCTCAGATGAATCACTGATTCACCAAACAGCGTACACTCAACCTGCGTTATTTGCTTTTCAATGGGCCATGAGTCAGATCTGGAAGGACTTAGGCATTGAAGCCGATATCACACTGGGTCATAGTGTTGGTGAATACCCTGCCCATGCTTATGCTGGTGGATTTACACCTGAAGATGGTTTTGGACTGATTACCCAGCGCGCTAAAGCAATGACTAGCTTGCCGCCTGGAGGAGGCATGTTAGCCATAAAAAGTAGTTATGATGGTATCAAACCCCTGATCAAGCAATATACCAACCTCTCCATTGCAGCCATCAATGCAGAAGATCAAGTCGTGGTTTCAGGGGACTTATCAGCCCTTGAAAAACTAAGCACCTATTTAAAAACTAATAAAGTACGCAATCAACGATTAACGGTATCTCATGGCTTTCACTCATATCTTTTAGACCCTATATTAAAAACCATTGATGAAGAGGCAAAAAAGATTAAAACAAGCCCACTCAACAAAACACTGATATCCAACCTAACTGGAAACAAGGTCAGCGAACCTTTGTTGGCAGATTATTGGTCAAGGCATGCAAGAGAGCCTGTACAATTTTTATCTTGCCTCAAACACTTTAAAAACACCGATATCGTGATAGAAGTTGGCCCACGACCCATTCTAAGCGCTCTAGCTCAAAGATCTACGCCGGGTGTATACTTAGCGTCGTGTAAAAGGAACAACCCTATAGAGGCGCTATTTAAATCGATATATCAATTGTATAGCATAGGTGTAGACATAAATTGGATCAAACAAACTAACTTTAACCCAATTTGGAGAAACTAATGGGACTATTGAATTGCCTAAAACAAGCAATGCCCTGCATATTCGGCAATCAAACACCCCAAGGACATGAAAGTTTATTAAATGAAGCAGCTCAAAAAGATGACTTTGAACACTCTGATAAGATCCTCAAGCAAACCGTAGTAAAACCACAACAAGCTAAAACAAAAGTCGTTCAGATGATCCAGAGCTTGACAAATCCTTCAACAAACTACATCAAGATTTGACGCCGACTTCCTAAGAACTACCGGTTAATGATCAATCAATCTGATTTATTTTCAGATTTTTTACTAGATTTTTTACTAGCTTTTTTACTAGTTGCTGAATCTTCGGTACTCTTCTTAGACTTGACTGCTTTCTTAGGTGCAGCCTTGACTTCCTTAGGTGCCTTTGCAGCTGCCTTAGGTGCTGCTAATGCCTTCTCTGGCTTAGGTTCACTCTTAGAAACTTTCTTGGTCTTTGGCTTGATTCTTGCTTTGACAAGATTCTCAAGGTCCACCAACTGGATAATAGCCATAGGAGCATTATCGCCTGCCCTGAAATTATTTCTAAGAACACGGGTATACCCCCCAGGTCTTTTTGAATAAAAAGGACCTAATTCTTTCAACAGTTTCTCAATAGCATTTTTATTGCCTAAACGACTAATTAACAAACGCCTGGCATGCAAAGTATTCTTGGAAGCTAACGTGATCAACGGTTCCACAAATCTTCGTAGCTCTTTTGCTTTAGGCAATGTTGTTTTGATTGTTTCGTGTTCAATCAACGAAATCGCCATGTTCTTAAACATCGCTTTGCGATGATCTGACGTGCGCCCAAATGTTCTGCCTGCAATATTATGATTCATACACTACCTCTGTTAGTCATCTTGCACTTTTGTTGCATCAGGACTTACCCAATTCTCAACATGCATGCCCAATGTTAACCCTTGTTCTGAAAGAATGCTTTTGATTTCAGCCAATGATTTCCGACCTAAATTAGGCGTTCTTAACAACTCGCTTTCGGGTCGCTGAACCAAATCACCGATATACAGAATATTTTCTGACTTCAAACAATTCGCAGCCCTTACGGTCAACTCCAAATCATCTACCAATTTAAACAAAATAGGGTTAATCTTAACTTTATCTTTAGCATCAGATTTAGCCGCTGTATCCTGAAGAATAGAAAATTGAGATAATTGGTATTGCAAAATGGTTGCACATCGACGAAGTGCTTCTTGAGGGTCTAACGTCCCATCAGTCTCAACCTCTAACATCAATTTATCTAAATCTGTTCGATTCTCTACACGGGTATTTTCAACTGAAAAAGCTGCCCTTAATATCGGTGAGTAACTGGCATCCAGTTTAATAACACCTATTTGATCCGCTTCATCAGATCTCCGTGCAATCGCAGGCTCATAACCTATGCCTCTTTCAACTTTCATGACTACTTTCAATGAGCGGTCAGTATTTAATCGGCAAATAAGGTGATCTGTGTTAATAACACGTGAACCCGATTCACACTGAATAGACCCAGCTGTAACATCACATGGCCCTCTAACATCAATCATTAACTGAGCTGTTTCTTTACCCTCATCTAAGGCAACCACAACTTCTTTGAGGTTAAGGATGATTTCAACAACATCTTCCTGAACTCCTTCAATCGAACTGAACTCATGCATAACGCCTTCGATTTGAACCTCTGTTATGGCAAAACCCGGCATGGATGATAAGAATATTCGACGTAATGCATTACCTAATGTATAACCATACCCTCTTTCAAAAGGCTCTAGGACTAACTTCATTACGTTTTCTCTGACAAAATCAACTTTCATTTCAGTTGGGATGAGCATGTTATAAACATCTTGCATACGACACCTTATTTAGAATACAACTCAATAACGAGATTAACTTTAAACATATTATGAAGAGCACTTAAATCCATTGGCTCCTTTAACGATCCTTCATGCTTATCATAATTGACTTCAAACGACTCATTCTCAGGTTTCTGTTTAGCCAAATCAATTGAAGATTGGACCCTTAAATGAGCTTTTGCTGACGAGGATAAACCGATAACATCATCTTTTCTAACCAAATAACTGGGTCGATTTAGTTTTTTACCATTAACCAAAATATGGTTATGAACGACCATTTGTCGTGCTTCACGGCGCGTGCAAGCAAAACCTAATCGATAGATAACATTATCCAGTCTTTTCTCTAATAGAATGAGAAGATTATCTGAAGTTGACCCCTTTAAACGATCAGCTTCTTTAAAATAGTTTTTAAATACCTTTTCTTTCAAACCATAAAAGTCTCTCACAGCTTGCTTCATGCGCAGCTGAATAGCATAATCTGAAAATCTAACTCTGCTTTTTTCAGGTTTCCCGGGCATTGACTTAAATTTACATTTCCTTTCTATGCTTTTGGCTGAACTGAAAACCTCAAGGTCCATACTCAATGATCGAGACCTTTTTGCTCTAGCTTTAACTGTCATCAAATATCTCCTTAAACTCGTTTCTTCTTGGCTTGACGGCAGCCATTATGGGGGTAGCCTGTGACATCGACAATCGTAAGAACACGTATGCCAGCATCCGATATACCTTTAACAGCGCCCTCTTTCCCATTGCCGGTACCGTTGATATAAACGATACAATCTTCAGCACCTCTTTCTTTCAATTTACGAGCAATCGTGTTAGCTGTTTGCTCAGCCGCAAAACTCGTTCCCTTTCGGGCACCTTTTTGACCTCCACCATAGCCTCCGCCACCGCCCTCAATGGGTTGATGATCTTGGCCGGTAAAAGTGATAATGGTGTTATTTTTACCTGCTTTAATCTTCACAAGAATAGAAGAAGGTAACTTCTTTTGTTTCTTAGAAGGTTTTTTACTCGTACTCTTTACTGGGTTTGCCATACTCAAGTTCCTTATTTATCAGTTTTCTTGCGACGCTTTCGAGCAGTCTTAGCATTAGTTTTAGTTCGCTGGCCATTAACAGGTAAACCGTATCGATGACGAATACCTCTCACGCACCCTAAATCCATTAAATGTTTAATAGCCATATTAACTTCACGTCGTAAATCACCCTCAATGGTAAATTTATTTAAAGCAGTTCTAATCTTTTCCAAATTAGACTCATCTAAATCTTTTACCTTGGTAGCAGGGTCAATATGAGCCTGACTGCATAACAAATATGCGCGTGATCGCCCCACACCATAAATGTATGTCAACGCATTCCAAATCTGCTTTTGGTTATTCAACACTCGTCCTGCTACGATTGCCATGAATGACTCCTAACTTCTATAAAAATAATTGTTTGAATGATAAACATAAAAAACCTAAAAATCAATAAATAATACAAAAAAACCTAACCTTGTCTCTGTTTATGCCGTGGATCCTTACAGATAATACGAACGACACGATTACGCTTGATCACTTTACAAAATCTACAACGCTTTTTAACTGATGCTGATACTTTCATTTTAACCTCTAAATCATCTTAATAACGAAACTTTTCTTGAGTGCCCTGCTTTCTTTATCATAGATGCATAACGCTCTGGAATTAAATGGGACTGCAATTGTGCCATAAAATCCATAACAACTACAACAACAATCAACAAAGAAGTGCCCCCAAAATAAAATGGCACATGCCAAGCCCTAACTAAAAGATCTGGAGTTAGCGCTACCACTGATAAGTAAACACTTCCTGAAAGTGTTAACCTTGTCATAACTTTATCAACAAAATCGGATGTTTGTCTGCCTGGGCGAATGCCTGGAATAAGTGCACCTGATTTTTTAAGGTTATCGGCTATATCATTAGGGTTGAAAACCAATGCCGTATAAAAGAAACAGAAAAACACAATAGCACTGATGTATAAAAGAATGTACAAAGGTTGCCCTGGAGATAATAAACTCACAAAATTACCCAACCATCTAAAATTAGCTGACTGCGGAATCATGCCCGCCAAACTCGCTGGAAACAATATAATAGCTGATGCAAATATAGGGGGAATAACACCTGCCATATTAATCTTCAAAGGTAATACACCTCCTGAATTATTCTGACCCGCTCTTGCCTGATGTCTTTTCGGATGTTGTATAGCAATCTTTCTTTGTCCTCGCTCAATAAAGACAACCAACAAGGTAATAGCCACAATAAAAGATAACACAAAGAAAAGTGAAACCACGTTCATTTGGCCCTGTTTAGCCTGTTGCATCAACTGAATAAATGCTGCCGGCAACCGTGAAACAATACCTGCAAAAATCAATAAGGAGATACCGTTACCAATTCCCTTTTCAGTAATTTGCTCACCGAGCCACATTAAAAATAAAGTTCCTGTGGTAAGTGAAACTGCAGCTATCAGATAAAAACGCGGACCGATGCTTAAAACCAAACCTTGTGAAATCAGCATTTTTGCCATGCCCACCGATTGAAAAAGTGCTAAGCATACCGTTAAATATCGAGTGTATTGACTGATTTTCTTATTGCCTCTAGCACCTTCTTTTCTCAAGGCCTCTAAAGAAGGAATCGATAAACTCATTAATTGCATAATAATGGATGCCGAAATATAAGGCATTAAAGATAATGAGAAAACTGATAACCTTGATAAAGCTCCTCCAGAGAACATATTAAACATGCCCAATAAACCATCTTGGTTTTGTTTGAATATACCTGCAAGACGAGCTAAGTCAACACCCGGGACAGGAATATGACCCCCGACACGAAAGATAACTAACCCAAAAAAAACAAATAACAACCTTCTTTTAAGCTCAGCATAAGATGAATTTTGGATAGAATCAGATGCCTGCATATTAATCTACACTCCCGCCTGTTGACTCGATCAAAGCCTTGGCTCCTTTGCTCACCCTCATGCCTTTTAATTTAAGAACAAAATCAATCGTTCCTGATAAAAACACTTTGACAGATAGTGTGTTTTTTCTAATGAGTCCACACGCTTTAAGCTCATCTAAACCCACACCAATAACACGAATATCCTCAGGTACTTTTCTAAATTCAGAAACTCTAAGCTTTTCATGGGTCAATGATTTTCTAGAAACCTCACCAAACTTAGGCAACCGAATTTGAATGGGCATTTGCCCCCCTTCAAACCCAGCTGGAACAGATCCACCCGAGCGACTTAATTGTCCCTTGTTACCCCTTCCTGCAGTTTTATCTCCACGGCCTACTCTTTTCTTTTCTTTTTTAGCACCAGGGTGACATTTAAGCTCATTTAACTGCATGAGAAACCTCCTCACAATTTAACATGAATTTGATTTTAAAAATCATACCCATAATAGCAGGTGTAGCATCAAGGGTAGCCACATCGCCTATCTTTCTTAAACCTAAGCCTCGAACAGTGGCTATTTGGCTCTTATTTCTACCAATCATACTTTTGATTAGTTTGACCTTGACTTGCTTACTCATCTTTGATGTAACTCCTTACCTCATCAGCCGTTAAACCACGTCGCATGGCAACTGAAACAGGATCATGCATAGCCATAAGCGCCTTAATGGTGGCTCTGGCAATATTAAGTGGGTTAGAAGAGCCATATCTTTTGGCTAATACATTATGGACACCCAGGCATTCTAGCACAGCTCTCATGGCTCCTCCAGCAATAACCCCGGTTCCATCTGAAGCTGGCAACATGACAACTTTGGTTGCCCCATGAGACCCAATCAACTGATGTTGTAACGTCGCATTGATTAGAGGAATAGTAACCATGGATTTTTTAGCCGTCTCAACTGCTTTTTGAATAGCAATAGGAACCTCTCTAGCTTTACCAATTCCCATACCTACTCTTGATTTTCCATCACCCACGACAGCCGTCACACTAAAACTAAAGATACGCCCACCTTTAACAACTTTTGCTGTACGCCTGATACTAACAGTCTTCTCAACTAACTCAAACTGATTATTATCTGAATTTTTGGAATTTTTAGAATTTTTAGATTTTGAATTCATACCCTCATCCTCTACATTTCAACCTTGCCATTCTCACGAACACCTTCCGCAAGAGCAGCAACTCTACCATGATATCGAAAAGAAGAACGATCAAATGCTAACTTTTCAATACCTAACTTATGAGCTATCTTGGCCACTTCTTGACCAACTTTCTTCGCAGCCTCAATATTACTGCCATACTTGATTTTTAAACTCTTTGTCATGGTTGACACCTCACAAAGAGTTTTATCACTTAGATCAACAAGTTGAGCATAAATATGCTGGTTCGTACGCCTTACAACAAGACGAATTCGATCGCTTCGAGAGGACTTAATACGGGCCCTTACTTTCCGTTTAGTTCGATCAGACATTATTTCTTCTTAACCTCTTTCAATTTCAATTGAACACCACGCTTACGCACCCCTTTACCTTTATAAGCGTCAGGTTTACGAAAAGCAATAATTTCCGCTGCAACTTGACCAAGCCT
The DNA here is from genome assembly GCA_036012865.1 of Gammaproteobacteria bacterium. GTDB lineage: Bacteria > Pseudomonadota > Gammaproteobacteria > Comchoanobacterales > Comchoanobacteraceae > DASCQC01. The sequence goes on along the minus strand of DASCQC010000030.1, from coordinate 7,566 downwards.
TTGCTTGTCATAACTTTTAAGCTCCAGCTCAGTCTGGCTAGGTAATAAGTTAGCCTTAACATTATCATGAATAACATAAAGTTCTTCATGAGATTTACCCGCGTTAACGACTAAAGTCTTACCTTGTAATTTAAACCTGTAACCTACTCCATGAATTTCTAATACAGTTGAATATCCCTTGGTAAGGCCTTTGATCATATTTTTTATCAAACTCGCCATGGTGCCAAGAAAACGAGTATCTTTACCGGATACATGGCTACATTGTATACTTATTGCACCCTTGTTATCTTCTACCTTAACAGTAACACTAGGATGAATTTTTAAAGTCATCGAAGCATCACTGCTCTTCATCGTAAAATTCATACCGTCTTGAGTGCATGTTAACTCAGAAGGACAGGGTATTGGATATTTTGCTAAACGCGACATAATTACACCTTTAAATAACTTCAATCCAGACTTCACCACCTACATTGAGAGCTCTAGCTTCACGATCACTAATAACACCTTTAGATGTAGACACAATATTTATTCCCATACCAAAAATAACCTTCTTCAGTAATTTTGCAGGGGAATATTTTCTTAAACTTGGACGACTAACTCGAGTAATCGAGCTAACAGCAGGTTTGCCACCAGGGTAGCTCAAATGCATCGTCAACATTTTCTTAGGTGAACCCTCTTTTGAATCCACGGCATAATCTTCAATGTATCCCTCCTTTTTTAGAACCTTAGCCACAGACTCTAACTTAGAAGAATAACTAACAGAACAACTTTTATGTGCTACACTATATGCATTACGCAAACGCGTTATCATATCACTAATAGAATCACTCATACTCATATCTAATACCTCTTACCAACTTGCACAAACCCAACCAGGGAAATATTTTTTGAAAAAACCATCACGAATACATGCCCTGCAGAGTTGAAACTTACGATAAACACCCCTAGGTCTGCCACATTGTACACAACGTCGTCGATGCCTACATGGAGATTCATCAACAGGGCGTTTGGTTAATTTCTGAACAGCTTCCATAATTTCAACAGGATCACTGGACTTATTTTTGATGATACCTCTTAGTTCATCACGTATCTTCAAATTACTCATGCTTGCAATACGCTTCTCTCTAGAAATCAGACGCTTACTTGCCATTACGAACTCCTTTAATAGGAAACATCATTTTTACAAGAAGTGATAAACCATCTTCATCACTTTTTGCTGATGTTGTTACACATACATCTAAACCACGAATGGCATCAATGGTATCATAGTTAATAGATTCAAAAGCAATTTGCTCTCGAATACCAAAGGAAAAATTCCCCCTGCCATCAAATGATTTTCGGTTAAGGCCTCTGAAATCTCTCACTTTAGGTAAAACAACAGCCAGTAATCGATACAGAAAATCGTACATATTTTTACCACGAAGTGTCACCTTACAACCAATAGGCCAACCTTGACGAGTCTTGAAATTTGCTTCACTCTTTTTGGTTAACGTTACCACAGGTTTTTGACCCGATATTTTAGTCAAGTCATCGACGGCATGGTCAATTATCTTTTTATTGGCCACGGCCTCACCTACACCCATGTTTAGTGTGATCTTTTCTATCTTAGGAACCTCCATGATGGAAGAATATTTTCTTTCTTTCATCAATTCAGAAATTACTTTTTTTCGATAATGATCTTGTAAATAACTCATATTATCCTCTTTAATCAATTACTTCTTGAGTAGACTTATCATAGCGTACTCGTTTACCATTTTCCAGCTTTTTCACGCCAACCTTAACACGTTTTTTAGTTTCCTGATTGTAATGTGTTATATTGGATCGGTCAATAGGTCTTTCAACAGTTTGGAAACCACCCTGCTCATTCTTTTCACGATTAGCCTTAACCGTCTTCTTTTTTTGATTAACCCCTTCAACAATCACTTTACCTTCCTTAAGAACAGCTTTGATAGCGCCTACCTTGCCACGATCTTTACCCACTGTAATCAGTACAAGGTCATTTTTTTTAAATTTTGCTAAACTCATTATCCGCTCTCCTTATAACACTTCAGGTGCCAATGAAATAATCCTCATATATTTCTCCCTTAATTCACGCGTAACAGGGCCGAAAATACGAGTACCCAAAGGTTGAAACTGAGCATTTAAAATCACAATTGCATTGTGATCAAACTTAATCTTGGAACCATCGTTTCGGCGAACACCTTTGACAGTTCTAACAACCACCGCTAAGAATACTCCACCCTTGATAACTCTGTTCTGAGACTTATTGCTATCTGGCTTAACATCCGTAACACTTACTTTAATAACATCACCAATATTAGCATATCGGCGTTTCGAGCCACCCAATACTTTAATACAGGTTGCTTTTTTACCGCCACTATTATCAGCGATCAGTAATTTTGTTTGCATTTGAATCATACTGAGACCTCTTGAGAACCTTCCTCTGATGTAGAAATAACTTTAACCAAAAGCCAACTTTTCCTTTTAGAATAAGGTCTGTGCTCAGAAATGAGAACTTTATCCCCAACCTTGGCTTGATTATTTTCATCGTGGGCCATAATTTTTGATGATAAAGTAATATATTTATGTAACCTCTCGTGCTTTAATCGCCGATTAACTTGCACAACAATACTCTTATCCATCGTTGATGTCAGCACTTTGCCTTCTGCTGTTCTAGCTGTTGATTTAACTTCGGTCATGCTACCACCTTTTCATTTAACTTTTCATTTAACTTTTCATTTAACACTGTGTTTATTCTGGCAATATTTCTTGAAATCTCACGAAAACGATGCGTCTTGATTTTTGACGAGCCACCACTCACTGCCATACGTAAATCAAAGTTCTCACGAACTAAGTTGCTCTTAAGCTTATTTAAATCCTCAGCGGATTGTTTTCTTAAATCAGATACTAACATGCCACTGCATCCTCTTCTTTTTGCATAAAATTAACCTTAAATGGCAACTTAGAACCTGCCAACCTAAAAGCTTCTCGTGCTTGTTCTATTGTCACACCGGAAACTTCGAAAATCATTGTCCCTGGTTTCACTTCATACACATAATATTCAACACTACCCTTACCTTTACCTTGACGTACTTCAAGCGGTTTCTTAGTAATAGGCTTATCCGGAAAAACACGTATCCAAACTTTACCGTCTCGCTTCATAAAACGAGTAAGGGTTCTACGTGCTGCCTCAATTTGTCGAGCAGTTAAGCGTGAACGCCCTATCGAAACCATACCATAATCACCAAAACATACGCGAGGATTGGTTATAACACCTCTGTTGCGACCTTTGTGCGCTTTTCGGTATTTCATGCGTTTAGGAGGCTGAAACATTATGCTTTCTCCGTCTTTTCTTCAGTCACATTTTTATTTTTAAAAACATCACCACGATAAATCCATACTTTTACCCCGATGATTCCGTAAGTTGTCATCGCAGTCGCTACTGAATAATCAATATCGGCTCTAAAAGTATGCAATGGCACTCGACCTTCTTTGTACATTTCGCTTCGAGCAATTTCAGCTCCGCCTAATCGGCCACTGACCAAAATTTTAATACCCTTTGCACCTGCTCTCATAGTTGTCTGCACAGCTCTCTTCATAGCTTTTCTAAACAACACACGTCTTTCTAATTGCCCTGCAACAGCTTCAGCAACCAACTTAGCATTTAAATCAACCCGTCGTATTTCTTCAACACTGACATGAACCGATGTTTTCATTAGATCTTCTAACGTATGTCTTAGTGTCTCAACATCAGAACCTTTCTTACCAATAATCATTCCTGGTCTTGCACAACGAATAATAATTCTCGCATTCTTACCCGGTCTCTCAATGAATATTTCCCCAACACCTGCAGGCTTATATCTGCGCAATACATATTGTCGCATTTTTAATTCGGCTTGAATATTATCAACATATTCCTTACCTTCCGCATACCAATTTGAACTTGCTTTCGTTGAAATATTAAGGCGAAGAGCACATGGATTTGCTTTTTGTCCCATTAGTTTTTCTCCTTATCATTCGGATTAGCAACAACAACTGTAATGTTGCAAGTTGGCTTTAAAATCCTATTACCTCTACCTTTGGCCCTTGCTTTCCAGCGCTTTAACACCGGGCCTTGATCAACCCAGGCCTCAACAACTGAAAGATCATCCACATCAAGTCCCACATTATTCTCTGCATTGGCGACCGCTGATGAAAGTGTCTTAAACACAAGCCTGGCAGCTTTTTTCTCACAAAATGTTAGAAAATCTAACGCCTTGTCTACAGACTTGCCTCGAATAACATTAACAACTTCTCGAGCCTTCAAAACACCCAGTCGTTGTTTTTTTGCAACGGCTCTAACCTTTTTCATCGTTTATCTCCCTTCGCCTTCTTATCGCCAACTTTAGAACGAATAACTCTAGTCGGAGCAAAATCACCCAGTTTAAAATCTAACATTTCTTTCGTAATAAGAACAGCCACAAAAGATTTACCATTATGAACACTGATAACCAGTCCGACCATAGGAGGGATAATAGCTGACCGTCTTGATTTAGTTTTAATTATCACATTTGAACCTGATGATTCAACCTCTAAAACCTTCTTAAGAAGACTTGGGTCTACAAAAGGTCCTTTTCTAACTGATCTTGGCATACAATATTACCTCTCTACTTACGTTTCTTTCTTGAGCGTACAATAAACTTGTTACTCGCTGCTTTCTTTGCTCGCGTTTTCAACCCTTTGGTTTTCTGCGCCCAAGGTGAACACGGGTGTCTACCACCGGATGTTCTTCCTTCACCACCACCATGAGGATGATCCACAGGGTTCATCGCCACACCTCTTACGGTGGGTCTGACACCCTTCCATCGTTTCGCACCTGCTTTACCGAGGCTCTCTAAGCTATGCTCTGAATTCGAAACAACCCCAACTGTAGCACGACAAGCTAAAGGAATGCGTCTAACCTCTCCAGTTCTTAAACGAACAATCGCATAAGCGCCTTCTCTACCCGCTAAAGTAGCACGAGAACCTGCACTTCGAATAAGTTGTGCGCCTTTTCCTGGCTTCAGCTCAATGCAATGAATAATGGTACCATCTGGAATGTTTTCCATGGGCAAGGTATTGCCAGGCTTTAATTCCGAACTAGGACCTGACATCAGAACATCGCCCGCACTCACTCCTTCTGGAGCTACCACATAACTTTTATGCCCATCATGGTAACATAGCAATAAAATACTAGCAGATCTACCAGGATCGTATTCTTTTCGGATAACCTTGGCAGGAATATCATCTTTGTTTCTCTTGAAATCAACCAATCTGATTTTTTTATTGTGAGCTGCCCCACCTTGATGACGAACAGAAATTCTTCCTCCAGCACCTCGACCTGACCCTCTTTTCTTCCCTTTAGTTAAAGATTTTTCAGGTTTTCCCGTATAAATATCAGAATAATGTACGCTGACCTTATGACGTGTACCTGGTGATGTTGGCTTGTGTTTTCGTATGACTACCCTTGGCATTCTTGAACCTCTTAACTTACTTCACTAAATTGTATACTATTGCCCTCTTCCAAAGTTACATAGGCTTTCTTAAAAGCCTTAACCTTACCAGACCTATTTCTAAATGTTTTATTTTGTGGTTTCATATTCAGAACATTAACATTCTTGACCTTAACCCCAAACACACTTTCAATTGCTGCCTGAACACTCTGCTTTGTAGCATCTTTTCTCACCACAAATGTGTATTGATTGTGACCTTGAATCTGCACTGACTTTTCAGTGACAATTCGTTTTAAAATTAAGTTAGGTAATTCTGCATTATTTAACGTCATGATACAATTCCTCCAACCTTGACAAGGACTCCTTGGTGACTATCACGCGCGATGCTTGGTATAAAGACAGAGGGTCTAGCCCATCAATATCCGACAACCAGACATGCGCTAAATTACGCACTGAAAAATAGAAGTTTTCTGAAATATCATCACCAATGAATAATACTTTATCTTTAGAGTTCTTCGGCAGTAATTTTAAAGCATCACGAGTTTTGGCTGTTGCCATATCTAAATTTTCTACAACGAAAAATGAATCCGTTCTAACAAACTCGGATAAAATGCACTGCATAGCTGCACGATACATTTTTTTATTTAACTTTTGTGTCCAAGAACGAGGTCTTGCAGCAAAGGTAACCCCTCCTGAACGAAAAATAGGGCTTGACAATGTGCCTGCTCTTGCTCGGCCCGTTCCTTTTTGCTTCCAGGGTTTAGCTCCCCCACCAGCAACATCTGAACGACTTTTATTTTGCTTAGAACCTTGCCTTGCTCCAGCCATGTATCCAGTGATCACTTGATGAACCAATGTTTCAGAAAAAGGCCTTGAATATAAAGACTCATTAAGAGTTACCGTATTTTTTGTTTTTTTGCCATCTAAGGCCATCACTGCGCACTTCACTTTTTATCTCCTGCAGAGCTTCTCTTGATCGAAGGCTTAACCATTACCCAACCATTGCGGGCTCCTGGGACAGCTCCTTTAATTAATAAACATTGCTTCTCTTCATCAACCCTTACGATCGTTAAGTTTTGAGTAGTACAGCGCTCATTTCCCATTTGACCGGCCATTTTCTTACCTTTGAAAACTTTACCTGGATCTTGGCATTGACCAATAGATCCTGGAACCCTATGAGATAATGAATTACCATGCGAATTCGGTTGTCCTTTAAAATTCCAACGCTTGATAGTTCCTGCAAAGCCTTTACCAATAGAAGTGCCAGTAACATCAACAAAATCATTTTCTTTGAAGTGATTAACCTTAAACTCTTGACCTAATTCAATGTCTTTTAGAGAATTAGGATCAACTCGAAACTCTTTAGTAACACTACCACAAACAACGTCTGCTTTCTGAAAATGTCCTTTCTGTGCCTTATTTGGGTGTTTCTTTTTACCCGTGGTTAATTGCAATGCACCATATTCATGAACTAATTGACTAACGAAATTCGACTCTATTTTAACAACCGTAACAGGAATACTCTGATAACGAGTCATCCCGATTTTTCTACCAATTAAACCTGTATTTACATCATTCATATCAATCTCACTTATCAACTTCTTCTACGCTGATTTGCACATTAACACCCGAAGCCAAATTCAACTTCATCAAGGCATCCACAGTCGAAGGATTAGGCTCGACAATAATTAAGAACCTAATATGCGTACGTAATTCTAAATGATCCCTAGCATCTTTATTAACATGCGGCGATATCAATAAAGTTACACGCTCAATTTTAGTCGGCATAGGAACTGGCCCACGTACTAGAGCTCCTGTCCTAGAAGCCGTTTCAACAATTTCACGAGCAGCCTTCTCAAGCAATTGATGATCAAACGCTTTCAACCGAATTCGAATCTGTTCTCGTCTTTTATTCGCACTCATACTAACCTCTCACGCTTACCTTGTAAATGCATTTATTCAATAATCTTGGTGACGACACCCGCACCAACTGTTTTTCCACCCTCTCTGATAGCAAACCTTAGACCTTCATCCATCGCTATCGGGCAGATCAAATCTACCTCAAAAGTGATTTTATCTCCAGGCATGACCATCT
>DASCQC010000029.1:0-104118 GCA_036012865.1 Gammaproteobacteria bacterium | reverse complement strand
CCAGAATGTTGGGACTTAAAAACCTATAAATGATTAGTATTTTTAGTTCTAGAAGTAAGGTTTGTTATGGTTTAATGGATGTCTCAAGTATTAGCTATGAAATAGATTACCATGTGTGTGGTTTTTTTCCTTTGGGGCTTATTGGGGCTATTCCCCCCCCCTTTTTGTCTGGAGAAGAGGTGGGTTTTCCTTTGATTTGATTAAGTTTATCTCTTATTGTTTGCGAGAGGGGTTTTCGAGGCAATCGCTGGGTGATAGATTTAGCTATGTCTTTGGTTGAGGGCAGTTTCTGGATTCTTGTTTGAGGGGGGGTATTGATCTCAGATTTAGCTATTTCTTTGGTTTCATCAACCATGATCTTAAGGGGTTTTGAGCCGGTTAAAAAATCTTTTTGCTGTTGTGTTAATGGAGGTAGACTATATTTTCTTACATGACTTGATTGGTAGTGTTTCGCTAGTTTGTCCCAACTTCTACTATCATTATTAAACAGGAGGTATTGGTTGGGGTTTGGTGAAAACTCTATGAAGATATTATTTTCAGTTTTATTGCCTGGATTTCCAGGTGGAATACAATATGCAATAGATCTGGATCCATCAGAAAGCTCTCTTGCATAGATATAAGGAGAAGTTTGGTTATGTGCTTGGTTAAGGTTAAAGGATCCAATAAACTTTCTGGATGTTATAATTTTTACCCCACCAATTTTTAGGCGTTCTTTCTCAATACCATCAGGCCTATTATGCTCCACTACGGATTTATATGGATCCTTAAAATAAGTTATCTTGACATTTGTCTTTGCGTTCGTCCTTGTGATAGGATTCTTCTTTTTTTCTGTCATATAGATTTCCCATGTTAGTATAGATAATTATAGTATTTTTTTTATTTAATACTGGTTTATTTTTATCTGATCACAACCCATGAGCTATTGTAGAGTGACTTCAGGGGTTGAATGGAGGTTAGATAGCAAGTAGACTTTTTTATGTTTCATGGATGAGTGAAAGATGTTAAAACTTATGATCTAGAATAATTCTTAATCACCATAAGTCTATGATGACCTATTACTGTTTACAGAGGTCTATTTAGAGTAAGTAGCTATGTTGAATGTTTTCTATCAAAACATTGTTTATAAAGAAAAAATTACATTTTACTTGTTTTTGGTGCTATTTTATACTAAAATGTATTTTCTTCGGGTTGGGTTATAAAAAGACAGATGATTTTAAGATATATTGAGTTAGATAAGGAATCTTATAAAGTAATAGTGCATTTCCCTTTGGTCAGTGGAGATACCATAGGTTTAGAGAATACATGCCAGTCGGGTGTTGCCATGCAAGAATTCTTTAAGTCTTTTAAAAATGAATACGCTTTGGCAAGAACTGATCTTATTAATTGGATTGCTCAGGGTATTCAACAAGGAAAATCTATTGCTGAAGTTCAAAAAAGATCTGTATGTTTAAAAAAATTAGATAACTATCATCATGATTTTGACTATATTATGGCTCGAGAGGTAAGAGAGGGTTCACTGAAAAGAACATGGTTTAAAAAATACTTCAATACTCGAACTCCTATTGTACCACCCGAGGTTATGGAACTCATTCAACATGATCCTTGCCTTGGATCCATCCGTATAGATACTCATCAAAATCATGAGTTTGAGAGATTTTCTAAAAGTATTGTATGTTCCTTTGGTGTTAGAAAGAAGGAAGGGCTTGAAAGGTCTATTTTTAAAGATAAGCTTAAACATTGGCTTGTATCTAACCTGGAGAAATTACGAAAAACAAAAAACCAAGCGGACAGTGATACGTCCTGGAAAGACAAGCTCATTAACGAGCTTGAATTAAAAATACGAAAGCATTTAATGACATCGGCAACAGGTAATTCTGAGGATGTCTTTGAAAAAAATATAACTGAACAAGAATTTCAAACCTTAATGAATATGATTTATCTATTTTTGAACTCAAAATTTCAAGAAGTCAAATCTGTTCATACCCCAGAAAAAATCGTTAAACTTTCAATTATAGATCAAGTTAAGAAATCAGTAGAGGCTGCACAGCCTGGCTTTACGAAAGATTTTTCTAACAACATTAATCAAGAAGGGTTGACGAATAGTCAATTTTACCAATATTTATTGACGATTAACAGGGGGGTTTATGCAAGTGATATCATCACTACATTGACATATCACCTGCAATTAAAGGATTTAGTGATTTTTCCAGAAAGTAATGTGATGCGGATGTCTTTAGAAAGTAACTCTGGATTTTACGCAGGTGCACAGCATTTTACTCAAGATCCTATTGCACGGATAAATTTAGCTATTCAATTTTTTATCGGAGTGATTAACAGCTATCTAATAGCTCAAGACAAGGTGCCGCAAACAGTCAATTTTGGACACATCATTGAAGGCATTAGTTTGAAGAAAGATAAAAAGAATGTCGATGAAAATAAGCAAATGGTTTCATCTTTATTAGAGCGTCTAGATCATAAAAGCCTTGAAGATTTTGAGTGGGAGATTATTTCTTGGATCAATGATAATAAAGCTTGTTTTTCACTGAAAAATGATATTACAAGAGAAGATCGAGAAAAGATTTCTGAGCTTTTTTTAGGTTGTTTTAACACAGTTAAAGCTAAGAAGCACTGGGATGAATTTTTAATTAGAGTCCCTTTAGCAGGCAACAGCTTATTTCAATCTAGAAATAATATGATCATTGCTGATTTTGATGAATTATGTCGCATAGGGTTTAATATTCCTTTGTTCAAGCTTGATAAAGCTATTAAGTCATATTCAAATTCCAGTAGTAGTTACCGCTGGAGTTTATCTGATGTGCTCCAGATAGTGCCTCAACCTGAAATTAAGCTTATTTTAAAGCATAATTTATTACACTCTCACAAGGAGTCGCCGTGGTATCGTAATATTTTCAACCTTGGAAACCTAGATAAAATAAGTAAATCTATAGGTATAAGTCGAATCTTAATAAAAAATTTGATGGGATATAACATCGAAGATAATGAAATTACAAAAGAAAGCTTGAAAGAATTATCTGCTGGCGGCAATAATTTATTGATTTTGTTGCTTTATTACAGACGATATGATTTGATTCATCAAATCCTATCACATCCTATTTTTACCAAAGATAAAACAGCTTTAATTGAGTACTTAGTCAATCTTAACAAGGATAATAGAAGTCCGATTACTTTTGCTTTTGAAAGAGGCTGTGAACTGAGTATTATTGAGTCATTATGGAAGGTTGCGGGGCATAAATTAGATAATAAACAGTGTCAGAGAGTTTTTAAATTAGCAGTAGATTCTAATGTGTATGCAAATTTTAATTTTTTGCTTACACAAACTCAAGCTGACTTACCCGCTGAAGCGTACAGTGCTGGAATGGTTCAGCTTATTATAAAAAATAAGTTTTCAGGATTTAAGGCTAAGTTTTTTAATGGATTTTTTAATGATTTTCTGAAAACCTTGTCAAATGATAATGCTGTTAAAATGAAATGCCTTGAAACATTGAAAAGTTACTTTGCGAGGATATATCAGGCGAATTCTAAATCGAAAAATATTCAAATAATACGAGGTAATATTGCAATCCTACTCTTGTCTTTAGTGCAGGATAACTCTTCCAACGCTGATTATATCATCGATATATTTGTTCAAGCTAAGTGTTCTTTAAATTGTGTACCCCATAAATCTTCTAAATCCTTGCTAATGTATGTATCCGAAATCGGTGAGCTACAAAAAATTCAATATTTTATAAATCACAAGGCTAATATTAATCAAAAAGATCAATATGGTGAAACTGCACTTATGTATGCTATTAAGAATAAAAAAATAGCAGCTGTGAAACTTTTGTTGCAGAACGGCGCCAATATGGAGATGAAAAATAGTCAGGGGAAGACAGCCATGGATTTAGCTGATGATAACAATTCTAAAGATATTAAAAAATTATTAGATGTGTGTTATAAATACTCATCGACTTCCAATCAGTCAGAGATGATTGATTTATTATCGCAACAGAAAGATTTATTGACTGGGATGTATTTTTATAAGTTTAAAGGATTTTTACCATTAGGTTGGGCGATATTTAAAAACTATCATAAAGTTGCTAAAAAACTTCTAGAGAGTAGTCTCGATGTCAATGCAGTGGACAAAAATCATAGATCAGCGTTAGAAATCGCAATTTCAATGATAAAGCTCAATTCTAATCAAACCATGGATGTATTGAAAACGCTATTGCAGTACCCCACGATTAATCTTGATATTCAAAATAAGAACCAAGAGAATATGCTAATACATGCTGTTAACAGTGGATGTGGACTGCCAGTTATAAAATTATTAGTAACTTCAGGCATTGATACTCTTTATCGGTGTAAGGGTAGAGATGTGATCGATTATGCAGCTATCAAAGGTAATAATGAGGTGTTAAGATATTTAATCTCGCGATTGTCTAATAAAAGAATAACCGTGAAGCAGAGACTCAGAAGATTAGATGAATTTATTCGGGCAGGAACCATAAAGCCGCATACTGACTCTTTGAAAATGCTACAACAATTGGCTAAACACGATCAGAGATTATCTATCATTGGTTCAGAGGATTCAGGCGAAAAGCTAGAAGAGATCTTTTATCACAATAAAAATGATTTTTGTGCGAATATTAACTTCCAAGATGAGAAGGGTATGACGTTATTGATGCATATCGTGGAACAGAATGATCAAGCAGCTTTCAGTAGTTTACTCACTCTTGGAGCAGGTAATATTAATCTCAAAGATTTTCAAGGCAGGACTGCTATGTCGATTGCTAAAGCCAATTCGAACTTAGTGAGTATATATCAAAAGCTTAAGTGTTATGCAGAAATCTTTTTTCAGTCTACTGTCCCCAATCAAAACTTATATCAATATTGTTTGGATAACCAAGATAATATTATTTGGGATGCAGTCACTTGGACTCGTCGTAGATATTCATACCAACCTCTTGCATTGCTGCATATTGCTATCAAGCAAAAAAATCTATCTTTATTGCAGTATGTTTTTCCTAAAGTTAGAGAATGTTTTAGGTATAGTTCTGCTCTAAGTTTGTTACGGTTAGCAGCTAAAGAGAGTAGTATTGAGTGTTTCCGCTGGTTATTATCACAAGGTCGTTGTAAGCGTGATCTTAATGACGTTAGGGCACAAGGCTTAGTGGATCTTGCTTTTGAAGGAGGGAATCTTGATGTGTTATGTTATTTGGGTAAATTTGGTGTAATTTCTTGGCCTTTGGAGATACTTGTTCCTCGTAATGTATCTGATAATATGCGAGATATTATTGATGACTTTAAGATATTATTAGCAGAACTCGATATTGGTTCAGTCATTAATTTTGAGTATTTTAAAACAAAAGTTGAAAAAAATCCGTTGTTTTTATGGTTAGTGGTGAAAAATGATTTTAAAAAACTGGATTTACTAAGCGCTGTTATTAGATCTAGGAAACAATATCTGATAAATTATTTGTTGTTACAATATAACTTTAGTCCATTGATTATTACGCGCATGATTAATAATGCTATACTACGGACTGTATCTTTTGCTGATATTAGCTGTGTACGACTATTAGTTTGTTATCTAGAAAGTAAAAATTATCGTTTTTATCAAAAGGATAAGGCTGCTCTCAAAGCTTTGAAGCATAGTAATATTGATATGGTTGAATTCCTTCTTGAGAAAGGGGGGATGTTGGAATGTAAAAAGCCTCAATTTACTCGTATTTTTGATTTTGTTGTTGATAATGGTGATGTAAGAGCTTTTAAATATTTTGTGAAATTTGAAGAATTCTTTAATAAACAATTTGTTTTTGGCGGGTTGGGATTGTTAAAGAGAGTTCTGAAAAAGAAAGGAAAATTAGGTTTTATAAAATTTTTATATCATTTTGATAACAGCATGATTGAGTCGGTAGATAAGAATCACACTGCGTTAATGTTAGCCTCTAAACTGGGTAACAGTGAATATGTTAAATATTTGGTTGGGGTTGATCGCAGCAGGGATAGTTTTAATCAATCTTTAGAGCTTGCCGCAAAACATAATAAAATAGAATGTTTAGCTGCTTTATTAGCTGCTTTATTAGCTGCTAAGCAACGTGATCATACACCTATTATTAATAGAATATTACAAAAAAAAATAGCTAAGCCTAGAGCAAGACAATATTTGCAGGAATATATTAAACCCCAAGAAAACAGTAATCTATCTAAGAAAAGGTCATTGAGTCAAAGCTTGTCTAGTCGAAAAAAACACAAAGGGAATGTAGAGCAAGATTTATCTGTAATTCAGTCGCGTCAAAGCATATTAAATTCGCCAACGGCTTTTGGTTTGTTTTCCAGTCCAGATAATTTTACCACTGAGCGCATCGATAAGAGTAATCAGACCGAAGTGAATGAGTTGTCGATATCTCTAGACGGGGGTTGTAACCAATAAGGATTGAGTTTTATAGTAAGGTCAAAACTTACAGTATTATCGATGCTAAAGTTGAGGGCGGTTACTTTTGTTTTAGCTTTAGGGTATCAAGCATTGAACGGACGAGATTTCTTCTCCTGTTGATGTGGTTAGTTTTGTTTGATGAGGTTGACTTAAGATGGCATAACTCGTTTGTTGAGTATTATCAATGAGGGTGCCAATTTCTTTTTCTTGGCAATAAATTTTTGAACCAATGCCTGCCTGGTTGCTGGATAGCTGGTAGAGTTTTCTTTTCAGAGTTCCTAGGCGAGTAAGTCTTGCTAAGACTTCTTGCCCAAGGTAACAGCCTTTATGGAGGTTAACCATATCATGCAAGTCATACCCAAACGATTGAGGAAGGAATAGCCCAGAGGTGGCTTTTTCAACATGAATGTAATGATGTTGATAGCGTTTTTGTTGCCAGTGTTGATCAAGTCTGTTTTCAGTCACTGGGTTAGGGGTCAATGAAATGGAGAGATTATCTAAAAGTTTAGCTGTAATACTATGAGTATTGATGGGATTGTTTGAGAGGATATAGGGTTCAATAGAGCAATGGACATCGGCTAAAATTTTATAGTGATTGATATGGTTGATAACAATGTTAGCTACGGTGGTGTGGACCAATGCGAGAAGAGCATGGGGTTGATAAACCATAAGAGCATCGGCTAATACTCGGCCTTTGGCATCACACCAACAGGTTTTATGATGCTGTTTGCTGTGGACGTCGGTGGTGATTAGTCCTTGTAGCAGTTCTAACCTATCTTGACCTTGAATGTTGATAACAGAATACATCTTGACCTCATCTATTCAAAAAAAGTAGTATACCCGTAAATTTAGGATTTTCCTATAGAGGTTTTTATATGTCAATGGTGCAATGTCCGTGTGGTTCTGAACAAACATTTATTCAGTGTTGTTCTCCTTATATACAAGGAATTAAGAGACCAAAAACTCCTGAGGCATTAATGCGATCTCGATACAGTGCGTATGTGTTAGCTAAAATGAAGTACATTGCATCTACCATGAGAGGGGAGCCCAAGGTTAATTTCCGTGCGAATGAGGTTCAGGCATGGGCGAAATCTGTTAAGTGGCTACATTTAGATGTGATTAGAACTTTTGAAAAGCAGGGAGAGGGAGTTGTTGAGTTCAAAGCATATTATAAGGAAAAAGGCCAATCCCAATGTCTTTCAGAGATAAGTCGTTTTCATTGGCAAAACAATCGATGGTTTTATGTGGGGCAGTATCAAGATTGGTCGGAGGTGGCTCAATGAAGGTCGTTGATACTTTACTGGATCAGGTATTAGATCGTTTACAGGGCATTCGTATAGTTCCCAAAACGATTTTATGTATTTATCCTGAGAATTTTTTGGATGATAAGTTACAAGAATTCTATCCTGAGGCAAGTATTACCCGTATTTCTATCCAGCAATTGAAGCAAGAAACTAGATCTTATGATTTGGTGATGAGTATTGGGGATGTGACCTTTGCTGAGGAACCTTTAGAGTTATTATTAGCGATGTTAAAATTAGTGGTGAATGATCGAGGGTTGTTAATGCTGGCCGCCTTTGGTATCGGAACTGAAGGTGATCATGGGCAGAAGTTATGGGAGGGGTTGCAGGATATTCATAACTGGGGTGATGCCATGACAAGGAATGATTGGGGCCATCCGGTTTTAGATGTTTTATCGGTGGATATCCAATCACCTGAGTGGGTTAAAGGAGTAGAAAAAGTTTGGCCGATGATTAATAATACCACGGAAATTCGTTTAGAGATCATCTTTGGATTGGCTTGGAAAGAGGTCAAAGATGAGGTTGGTATTTCCCTATCTGAGATTAAAAGCTCTCGATCTAAAAAATAGAAAAATGGCTAATTTTGTACAATTATCAATTAAGCTTTAGATGGGTACTTGGATGCTTTTATGTAGATTGTTCAGTTCAATTATTCTAGTTTAAGGCAGGGATAAATAGTTGTTGAATAATTAGTGATAATGGTAAAATCGTTCCAAATATTAAAAAAGCATCGAATATAACTATAAGATAAGAATTAATAGTTTTTCTGAAAAAAACCATTGATGTGCTATAAGTTATTTATTAGGAGATAAAAATGAATATATTTAAGTATTTAATAGTGATTATGTTCATTATTGTGATGCAGGTTTATGCCGAGAAGGAGTTAAGTTGTGAGGGGATGGAGGGGATAGTATTAACACAATGTGAAAAAGCAATGAAGGGTGATCTTGAGGCTATGTATAATTTAGGGGCGATGTATCAGGGTAAAGGTAAACTTGGGGAGGAGCCTAATTATGAGAAGGCGATCACATGGTTGAAAAAGGCAGCCGAAGGTGGAAATGCTGCTGCTATGATTAATTTAGGATTGATTTATGGGTATGGTATAGGCCAGCCCGACAATAAACCTAATGATGAGGAGTCTTTTAAGTGGTATCAAGCAGCCTTTGAGGTGAATAACAAGGCAGCCGATGATGGAGATGTTCAGGCTATGAATGATTTAGGGGGAATGTATTATAACGGAGAGGGCCAGCCAGGAAATAGACCTAATTATCAAGAAGCCTTGAAATGGTATAAGATGGCAGCTGAGGGGGGATATCGTGAGGCTATGTTTAATGTAGGGTTGATGTACTATAAAGGAGAAGGCCAGCCAGGAAATAGACCTAATTATCAAGAAGCCTTGACATGGTTGACAAAGGCAGCAGAGGAGGGACATGTTGATGCTATGTATAATTTAGGGTTGATGTACTATAAAGGAGAGAACCAGCCAGAAAATAAGCCAAATTATAAAGAAGCTTTTAAATGGTTTAAAATGGCAGCCGAGGGTGGACAGGTTAAGGCTATGTTTAATGTAGGGGTGATGTATGCTAAAGGAGAAGGCCAGCTCGGAAATAAGCCTAATGATGAGAAGGCGATCGAGTGGTGGACGAAGGCAGCTGGGAGACATGATAAGAGAGCACAGAAACAGCTGGAGAGGATACAAAAGATAAGCAGATCAGCTGATCCAGATACCGGGGGTAAAGGTACCACGGCAGGAGTGGAGTGTGATTGTGAAGAAAATAAAGAAATAAGCTATTATTTTAATTCTGAAGAACTTGACGATTTAGACTTGCTGAGAGAGGACTATGGTGATGATCTAATAGAAGATGGTGGGTACTATTATATTGAATCAAAGTTTAGTTATTGGGCTGATAATGAAGAGATGTATGTGTTTCCAGATAAGTTTTGCCAAATTCCAGAAGTGACAGTAATGGTGGACTTATCTTACAAGGATGGAGGTACTAAAGAATTCTATGATTACTACGATTATAATGTTAACTTTTGGAGTGATGATTTACTAGAAGAATATATCTATGCAGCCTGTGATGAGAGAGAGTGAATTTAGTAGATAAAGCAGATGCTGGAGATAAGGGGTACTACGGTTATTACGATTCTGATCAATACTTTTGGAGCGAGGATTTAGAAGACGCCGCTGATAAGGCTGATACGGAAATGGTGTATGCTGCTTGTGATGAATAGAGGGTTTGAGTTTTGAAGGGTTAGTTACAATGTCAAAATATTTTTAAACATAAAAAGCATCAAATATAACAATAAATTGCTGATTAATATTTCTTATGCAAAAAAACAAATGTGTGCTATAAGTTATTTGTTGGGAGATAAAAATGAATATATTTATGTATTTAATGGTTATTATGTCAATTATTGTGACTCAAGTGTATGCAGAGAAGGAGTTAAGTTGTGAGGGAATGAAGGGGAAATTATTAATACAATGTGAAAAAGCAATCAAGGGTAATCTTGAGGATATGTACCGGTTAGGAGGTATGTATTATATAGGAGAGGAGCAGCCAGGAAATAAGCCTAATGCTAAGGAAGCCTTTAAATGGTATAAAAAGGCAGCAGAGGGTGGATATGTAGAGGCTATGAATAATTTAGGGGTGATGTATCAATTTGGTCAAGGCCAGCCAGGAAATAAGCCAAATTATAAAGAAGCCTTTAAGTGGCATAAAAAGGCAGCAGAGGGAGGTAATGTTGGGGCCATGTATAATTTAGGGGCGCAGTATGGTAGTGGCCTGGCCCAGCCAGGAAATAAGCCAAATTATAAAGAAGCCTTGAAGTGGTATAAAAAGGCAGCGGATGCTGGAGTAGCTATTGCCATGTTCCAGTTAGGTGGGATGTATCAGTCTGGTGAAGGCCAGCCAGGAAGTAAGGCAAATTATAAAGAAGCCTTGAAGTGGTATAAAAAGGCAGCATATCGTAGAGATGCTAGGGCTATGAATGATTTAGGGATGATGTATCAGTTGGGTGAAGGCCAGCCAGGAAATAAGCCAAATTATAAAGAAGCCTTGAAGTGGTATAAAAAGGCAGCGGATGGTGGACGTGCTATGGCTATGTTGAATTTAGGGAGGATGTATCATTCTGGTCAAGGTCAGCCAGGAAATAAACCTAATTATAAAGAAGCTTTGAAGTGGTATAAGAAGGCAGCTGAAGGTAGAGGTGTTGAAGCTATGTTTTATTTAGCGGATATGTATTATTATGGAGAAGGCTTGCCAGGAAATAAACCTCATTATAAAGAAGCTTTTAAATGGTATAAGAAGGCAGCCGAAAGTGGACGTGTTGAGGCTATGTCTAATTTAGGGGTGATGTATTATACAGGAGAGGGTCAGCCCGAAAATAAACCTAATTATAAAGAGGCAATCAAGTGGGTGAAAAAGGCAGTCGAGGGTGGAAATGTTGAGGCCATGTTTGTTTTAGGGGGGATGTATTATAACGGAGAGGGCCAGCCTAATTATGGGAAGGCGATCAAATGGTGGAAAAAGGCAGCAGATGCTGGTAATGTTCTGGCTATGTATAATTTAGGTGTGATGTATTATAACGGAGAGGGCCAGCCCGGAAATAAACCTGATTATCAAGAAGCCTTGAAATGGTATAAGATGGCAGCGGCGGCTGGAGATGAAAGAGCAAAGAAAAGTATTCTTAAGATACAAAAGTTGATTCAACAAGATAAAGAGTCCTAAAGAAGTTTCTGTTAAATAGAGATTCAGAATGGTTGAATGTATAAAATTTGACTGTGCTATGAACCTAGCTAGGTTCAGGTTAATTTAAAATACTTTGTATAAAAAACAGCAGATATCAAACTAAACAAATAACCGTCAAGCAAGCCAAAAAAGAAACAAGAGAGGGCCTTGAATGCAAGGGTTCAATGAATCTACGCGGTTGATCCTGAGTTATCAAGCCCTAAAGCATTAGAATGATTATTTATCTAGGGGATCATCTCCATAATCATTAGGGCCACGATCACCTTTTCGAAAAACTAAATAGAGGGAATATGGAAAGAGCCATATAAACCAACCACTGTGGTTAGTATCATGTAGGCGCCTTACCCCCAGGCATGTCTGAAACAACATCCAACACAAAAACACCATCGAAAGCAATTGGTCCAATGTATTGTTTGGATCAAAATTATCATAGAAGCCAAGAGCGGCAAAGCCCGCAAATAATAACAACGTAAAACCCAAAAAAGCTGCTCTAGAAATTCTGCCCTTAAGCGGTGAAAACCCCATTTTTAAAATATTTTTACTCATCAATTTCTCCCATCGATAATTAAGCTATAGTATAAGGGTATTGTTTAACCGTGTTTTTTAAATCAAAACATTGGACCAAAGCCATATTCCTTTAAAAGTGAGTCTCTGAAAATCATAACAAAGTCTCAACAAGTTCCACGTGTATTATGGCATGGCCTATAACCTCAATCAACCACTGAATTAACAGGTTTATTAAGGCGGTTATTTAAGTCAACAGTCATTCCTTAAGCTTAGCCTGTAAATATGAGAATAATAAATTTATTGGTTGATATGGTGAAGCAGATGCTAGAGGTGAAATGATAAATGGAGGATACCTATTATGAAGATGGTGGGGCTAGAGATTGTGGGGGTCATTATCATGATTGGAGCAAAGATTTAGAAGAAGACAATATATGCGGTTTTTGATGACGACTGGGCAGATTTTTTTTGGTCAGGAATAGAATGAATTTTTTACGGAGAAGTTTTCCAGTATTCTTTTTCAAGGGTGATACACATGAGACCGTAAGCTATTAGGCAGCTCATAGATGCTGTCAAGGCATAGCCTAGCTCCGGAGTGTATAAGCTAAGGGTTAACCAATGGATAAGCTTGTACCCGATGAAGCAGGCGGTGAAGGCTCTCCAATCTTTGGAAAGCATTTCGAGGAAGATAAAAGCCAAGAAACAGCCAAAAATAAGGGCTTGTGTCAAATACAATGAGATGCTTTGGGTATAGCTAGATGGCAAGGATAGAGCTAGCATGACTGCCATGATATAGATAACATGTTTAGGTAGTTTTTGTCGTAAGTTAATTAGGATAAGAGAAACAAATACAGTGATTCCGGCTAATAAGCCTTCCAAACTTGTATAAAGTGTCGGTTCGAGAGTGTTATAAACGTGAATGAAGGGCAAGTTAAGTTGGGGGGTGTTATGGCTCAAAAGTAGCCATTCGTTGATAATATAAAGAGTGCAGCCTACCACAAAACCTAAGGAGTACATTTGATAGTGTGGGCGGGTGTTTTGATAGGTGTAGCTAGCTAGGGAAGTATTCAGTAAGCCAGCCAAGACAACCAGTTGTACTAAGGATCCCAAGGCACTTAAGCCTATTTGAATAAGAAGGGTTTGCGCATGGTTTCCAACCGTCGGAAGAAAGTATAGCAAAGAAGGCAGGTTTAAATAGCTGAGGGGTAATAGGAGACAACTTAGTGCTAGGAAAAGTTGCAAGAATGGTTTTTTAGGGCGATGGGCTAAGTGTTGTATGCCAAGGTACAGTGAATAGAATATGATGAGGATTAGAGTCATCATGCTCACGTTGTTAAAATGCTTTAGAATGGCTTGAAATGATAAATGATTTTTGATCCATTTTTCAGGTATTTTTAACGAGTAACTTTGATGCAGTAATTTCATACCAGAAAGAGTTATCTGATAAAGGAAGTCGGAGTTTTTGGGTAGATCGGTCATCAAGGCTCGATAGGTTGCTGACCAATCTTTTCTTCCTTGGGGATGCGTTTCTTGGTGGGTGTCTTTTAGGCTCCAGGCACCATGGGTAGGAAGCAGTGGTTTGGTCGATTCAATAAATTGTAGTTTTGTCAAGGTGTCGGTTTTTTTGTTTTCAGGTAGTTCATGAGAATACTGGGTCATTTCACCTAGCCCATTGAAACTAATCTCGAAAGATTCTTGTCGATCTAGAAGGTTGGCAGAAGTGTCTTGATGTGATCGGTTCCATTTGATCGACCATGTTGGGTAGCTTAACGCTAGTCGGTAGGGATTTGCTTTGAGGGGATTTTGAAGGTTGTTTTGACTGATAAAAGCCCATCCGATTGAGTCATTCGCAGGAAAGGCTAAAACGTGTTGTTCCCATTTTGAGTCATCAAGTTTGATATTTAAGTTATGTAGTTTTTGATAAGCGAGTTCGATAGCCTTGTCTTGAGAGATATTTAAGGGTGTGATGTTGAGTGGACGATAAACCCAGGGGTAGGTGGAGATAACTATCAGGCAAAATATGAAGGTGATGGTTAATGAGTTAGTTGAAATATATGTGTTATGTTCTTTATGGGTTAGTACTTTTGGTAGGTTAACGTATTTGAATTGGTTGTTGAGGTAGGATGTATCAAAATTTACGTGCTTTGTTAAGGAGATTAACCAAATTATAAGAGGAGAGGAGAGCAAAAAGATTAGGATGCCCTGAGAAAGGAAATAGTGGGTGGTTGCACCCATAAAGATAGGCATCCCCATGAGTAGTAAGTCAAAAAGGAAGTGACCAAGGATTACAGGTATTAATCCAAATCGGACATAACAATAGTTCAAGGCCATGCCAGCAATGGATAGTTCAATAACTCTTGCATAATAGGGTGATACAGGATAATTGGCATGTGCTCCGGCCCAAATAATAGCACTAAGAGTTGCTACCAAATAGACCCAAAGAGAAGACCTTTGGGTTTGTTGGACCCAGATTGATGTCATGGCAATGGGGATGGCTCGAAACCAACACTCTTCTGTAACGGATGCAGTCAGCGCACCGATGACTGCTTGAATCCAAGGAAAAGGCGTTGAGAGTATATTGGGGTCTGATTCGGTGTTGGTGGGTTGCCAAAAGTTGAAATAGTGGGTTGTTATCGCATAGTAACTGATAACGTAGATCAGGATGCCCACGAAAATAAACCATCCTCTAGCCAATAGGTGTTTGATAAGGTCACTTTGCAATAATTTAGATCGCCAGCATTGGAATAATTGAGGTCCATGGGGCCTGATTTGTCTATCAAGTCCTTCTGCAGTGGCCATGAGAAACCCAACAAAAAAGAAGCTGGAGGCAGCTGAAATTGCGGCAGAACCAATCAAGCTAAGTTGGAAGCTTAGGGTCGGGGTGGTCGTGGTATAGAAAAACCAGTTTTGCGACCAATGGTTAATACTATTGATTAAGTTTAAAAAGGCAAACGTAACGGCAAACCCAAAGCATGCTTTGAATGCATAAAGTTTCTGTTTGATAAGGTGTAATACACCTTGACCACCGAGAAGAATAAGTAGAAGCACCATGCCAATGGAGCTCAATAAAGAGATGTTGTTGTGGTAACTTCGAAGGTCTGCGTAATGGGTTCTGAATGATTCAGGGATGCGCACATCGGGAATATTAGCGGTAACTTGGTTTCCACTAATGATGATGGTTCGAATGTTGAGACCTTTATCAGGGAGGTTTATTCTAGGGTCTTTGAAGACCAGGGTATGATCTAGTCGATGAGGTTGTTTGTGTGTGGAATAATCGATGAGTTGCATGTTAATCTTTGCGGGAATAAATTGTTTAAGGTTTTTTAGGGCTAATTGAATAGCTGTTTTTTTTGATATCAGAGGTAAGGCTTGGTTTTCAGATATTCTTTGTTCAAACCCTATGACCTTCCCTTGAGGGGATAGGTAGGCATAGCTTTCTTTAATTTGTTCGGGTTGATAAAATCTTACGCTCCAATATACGATGGGAAAGAGGTTTTTATCAACCCATCTTTGGAGTTGATCGGGGCCGCTTTTAAGTTCCAGGTAGTTTTTTATTGGATGGTTTGTTTTGACTATACTGACTGAATGATCTTTGTCATCATACAGGTGGTTTTTTTGGAGGAAGGATATCGCTTTTTCTTCGGCCTGTTGTGAGTTAATTGAAAAATCAATATCTAGAACGGGGAAGGATTTTTCATAATTAAATAAGGCAGTAACGAGTAATAATGCAGTAATGACAATGCTTGCATGCCAACGATTCAAGGTGATCATAGGGTTTCTTTAATCCAGTCTTTGGGTGATAAAAAAGTTTCTATAAGTTTTGCTTCAGGTGTGTTTTGTTGGGGTTGATAACCGTACTTCCAAGCAACTTTAGGGGGCATGGAAACAAGAATATTTTCTGTTCGGTGCCCAGATTGTAGCCCAAATAAAGTTCCACGATCTTGAAGGAGGTTGAATTCAACATAGCGTCCCCTCCGGTAGTGTTGAAACTCAGTTTGTTCTTGTGTATAGGGAGTGTTTTGTCTTCTGGAAACAATGGGGGCATAGGCTTTTGTTAGGTTATCCCCGATGGATTGAATGAGTTTTGTACAGCTTTCAAAGGAAGGTTCGTAAAGTTTGTCAAAAAAAAGTCCGCCAATGCCACGGTGTTCTTGTCGATGTTTTAGATAAAAATAATCATCGCATTGAGTTTTAAACCAAGGGTAGGGGTTGGGGGTGCTAGCTGAGCATGCAGTTTGACAGCTTTGATGCCAGTGAATGGCGTCTTCACGATAGCCGTAGTAGGGCGTTAAATCCATGCCTCCACCGAACCACCAGGTGTCTTGGCATTGAAAATATCGAAGGTTAGCATGCATGGTAGGCACATGAGGGTTTCTAGGATGAAAGATCATCGAGATGCCGGTAGCTTCGTAGGGTTGGTTAATAATTTCTTTCAGTTCACTGGCGTGATCAAGGCTTGCTTTAGGTAAGGATTGACCCGCAATATGGCTAACACTAATGGTGGCTTTTTCAAAACAAGGTTGATTTTCCCAGTGGGTGATATGCCCTTGATAGTTTTCCCAATGTAGCGGAGACTGCTGGGATGTGTCTTGAGTTATATGATTGAGTTCATTGTGAATGTTTTTTTGCAAATCAAAGAAATATTGAGTGATGTCGGTGATTGAGTTCATGCTAACTCCCGATTTTTTATGAATGTAAACAGATCATAAAAAGAAGGGTGATTTTTTAGGGATGTTGTAATGTTATGAAGGGTTTCTTGAAAATGGTGGTGGATCCATTGTTGAGCAGTATCTAATGAAATAAATTGCAGAATGGAATGATGGTCTTGGTCGTGGTCTTGGATGTCATCTTGTAGCTGAAAAGCAATGCCAAGGTGTTTTCCTGCGAGGGTAAGTTGTTGAACCTTCTGGTTATCCAACCTAGCAATTAATGCAGTTAATTTAAAACATGTTGCAATAAGCTCGGCAGTCTTCATGGAGATGATTTCAAGATAGTCATCGGCAGATTGGGCATGGTTGAGACAATCTAGAGTTTGTCCACCACAAAGGCCCTTGGCTCCGGTGGCTTTGGAGAGAGTTTGGACCATTTCCATGGTACAGCCAGGAGTTTGGCTAAGAGCTTCATAGCTTAGAGCTTGCAAAGCATCCCCTGCTAAAACTGCGATAGCTTCATTGAATTTTCGATGACAGCTGGGCTTGTTTCGTCTGAAATCATCGTTGTCCATGCAGGGAAGATCATCATGAATAAGGGTGAATGAATGCATGAGTTCAACGGATATGGCAATAGAGTCGAGGGTGGTGGTAGGAATATTAAGGTCATGGCCTAAAGTATAGATAATGAGTGCGCGAATATGTTTGCCACCTATACAATATGCCAAGGCCTCTTGTAGAGGAGGTGGGCTTTTTTGCTTGTGAATATAGCTCAATAACAAGGTGTTAATGCGATGCTGGTAGCTATTTAGAATCGTCATGAACGGTATCCGCGGGGCTTAGTTTATTAATGATTTGTTCGGCATCACTTAAAGACTTTTGACATTGTTGGCTGAGCTGAATGCCTTTTTCAAAGGCTTTTAGAGATTCTTCTAGAGATAGTTGTCCGGATTCAAGTTTTTTTGTTAGTGACTCCAAGTCCTTTAGGGCCTGTTCAAATTGGATCTTTGGCATAATTTTATCTCATTGAAAGTTGTTTCAGCGTAACCATTTATCTATATATAATCAATAAAAAAATGGAAATGCTGCAGGATAAAGTCTATAATTTATATCAATCTGTATAGGAATAGAGTATGACGGAAATCGAGGATAGTGGTTCATCAGAAGTGAATATTAGTGATGTCTATAAGATGTCAAAACTTACTCCTGAAGATATTGCTTATTTGAAGTCAACCAGGTGGGGGTATTTAGTTTTCGAAGACCTTCCTTCTTCTTCAGAAGATCCCAAAGGCCCTTATGCTGACCCTCAACAAGATGTTTTTAAGGAAAAAGCCTACGTGTCAATGGATTCAGGGGGGAGGATGATTTATACGCCTGAAGGTGAGTTTCCGTCTATGATACAGATAGCAGTCACGGGAGATCCTGAAGGGTCTGACCAAGAGACAACACACAAAAGTAGGGGACATTATATAGCTGTCGTCAAAGAAGCTTTTGTTATTGCAATGAAGCAAGGGTGGAGAGGAATTCATATTCTAGAGGGAACAGAGAAGTGCTTGAGGCTTGCATGGATGTTGGCAAAAATTCAAAATGTACCTTGCCCTAACTTTGAGGTTTTTCCAAAAGATGAGCATGTTTTGTCATTAAATCAAAAATCTTTAGCAAAAGAGCTTTCAGAGGTTTTAGTTTCCAAAAAGGGACCAAAGCCAACTGTGACAACAGGTTCTTCGGGCGAAAATGTTGATGCTGACGGGTGATACCCCCCTGAATCGATAGGATTTAAGACTACCCCGAAGCTTTTCCTACCATTCTGTTTTTTTGAGTAGGGAGGGTTGAAGGGGGAGAATTGCTGTTTAATGGTCTGTTCAGTCCAAATTTCAATAATGTTTTCCCAAATTGAGTTAAGGCCTTTCTATCGTCAATAACTTTTCTTGGTTTTAGAGGCATTGATCGTTCACTGAATGCTTTCAAAAGAATATTTTTGTTTTCTTTAAGACGTCTTTGAAAAAGTTCATCTTTAAGGATATTTTGTTGATAAGGGTTGTTAATTTCATTGGGTTTGGGTTTGGATTCGTGAATAGCTCTTACGATGATGGATAATTGCCCCAATGGTTTTGAAAGACTTTCTTTGGAAGAATGGGGATGAATATCCACTTCGTTAGAAACTTCATGCAATATTTTTTGTAGGCAGAGTAAATCCTCATGAAGAGGGGTTAATGTGCTTTTTAAATAGAGGATGTTGACAAAGACATCTATAATGTGCTTGACGTTTTGTGGAGACCTTCTTAATGTTTTAAGGTCGCTGGTTTTAATCCAGCTGACGTATTTCTCAAATGCTTTTTTCTTGACTTTAGTGGCAAGGTTGATTTTTGCAACAAGAGGTTTGCATTCTTCAATGGCTTTTTCTTGTTCTGTGCGATGTTGGGTATGCTCTGCTGGTTTAAAGTGTAACCCTCCTTGTGGTAGTTTTCTTTGTTTCATGAGTTCGTAGCAGAGCTCTTGTGGGTTATGAATCCCTTTTAGTTCTAAAGGGTTGTCATCGTTAAGTTTCCCTGTTGCGATAAGGTGATTGATCAATTGTTGTATCTGATGGTTCCATTGATTAAATAAATTTAGTGAGGGGTTTGACATAACAAGTCTCCTGTTGTTCAATTTCGTTATCAACTGTTACTAATTATAGAATATAATTCTCATTTTAACTGTTTTAATAAGGTTAATTGTTAGTTAGTTCGGGTGCTATGATAGGGATGGCTGTTGGGTTGCCCTTTTTAGCTCTTTCAATTTGTTTTCTTACGTACTCTTCGAAGTTGGTGGGCTGTATCTCAGGCGTGATTCTATTGAAGTCTGCCATGGAAGGGGCTTGACGTCTCAGGTTGTTTGCTCTTGGTTTTGTCGCTGTCATAATATATTTCATCTTAGTGCTTACACGATTGTAACACAATTGTTGACTAAAAATCTATCCATGTTGTAGTTTTGTAATATTTTTTGTTTAAATTGTTTGAATTATTTTAGGGTTGGTTGGGTCTTGCATCTGGTTCAAGGGTATTTTCTCTGGGTTAGGTGAGGGTTCTGTGCTGAGTGTCATTGCGGGGATAGGTTGAGGTTTAAAGCTTGCGATATACTCTTGAAATCGGTTGATATCTTTTGATTTTATGAGGGTTTTTAGGGTTTCAATGATTCTGTGCATTCGGTCTTGACCCAAACCCCATAAAGTTCGGCCACTGTATTCTAAAGAGTCTAAACTAAGACCAATGTGGTGAAAATTTAGAATGCCCATAAGAGTAAGGCTCAATAGGCCAGAGAACATCATGGTTGTAAAAGCAATCACATTCAATAAGCATAAAAGAAGAGGTAGCGCCAGACCTAAAATCAGAAGGGTTTGCTGAATTGAGATAGGGATTCTAAGGTTAACCAAGGGTAAGGTGATGAAGCTTTGTTGCCGTAAGTGTGTCAAGTAATTTTCTAGGCTTCGAAACACTTCATTCAAGCGAAAAAGATAGCCTGGGCTAGGGGCTCCTGATTGAATGATTGCGTGCTTGGTGTTGTTGCTGGGGTTTTGGAGAGCAGTATGAAGTCTTTCTATACTTTTGATGATGTCAGGGTCCTTATTAAGAGGGGCGCCATAATCATCAACTTGGCTGATAGAATAAATATCTTCTATAGATTTGGGGTCGCTTTGGATCAATTTGATCAGGGTTTTTTGCAGGTTGGATGCAAAGTAACGTACCAGGGGGAAATTATAATACCGTCGGGCATGTGTATGGCATTGTTGGATTAATGAGCGGATTTTATTTTGGATGGTCGTTTTGTCGTGCTTAAAGACTCGGTCTCTTACATGATGATTAGCCCATGTGTCGATAAATGATTCTGCATTGAGCATGAATAGGGGGTCGTTTATGAGGAATTTTAGTTCATAGATTGCCTGATTATAGCTATCGCTGTATGGCTGTCTGTCTTCTTGATTAAGGCCGCTCAAGTCATGAGGCGCTAAAATATTATTCATCGCAGCATTGATTTCATAATCCAGCATAGAATTAGTGTACATGACCATGAGGTCAAGGCTATCGTGGAGTAGAGCAAAGGCTATCTGTCTAGAGCGGATAGCTAAGGGGTGGTGTTGTTTTATTTCATCAAGCTTTTTAATAATTTTGTCTAGGTTAAACAGGTTTTGATTGAAAAGCCCAGCGGCAGCAAGTTCATTGGAAGTGTGAGATGACTTTTGATAATTATAAGATCCGACAATTAAAGGTTTTGCATTGACAAGAATAAGATATTCTAAGTAAGCGGTTAGCATGGCCGCATTTCCAGGGCCGATGACATCGTCTAGCCAGTATCTGAAGTTACCAAATCTGGGTTGAAACGTTAGTGGGTTGGGTAAAAAGTTGATGGTATGTTTGTCATAGTTCCAGTGCCGTGTTGTTGTGAAATATTGATGTATTATCGCCATCTCTGAGCAAAAAGATTGGTTTTTTCTGTTTTTTCTTGAATACATGTGGGAGTTTTCAGAGAGGTAGATTGTATTGACAAAATGATTGATTCTGCTTTCTTCATTGGGTTTGGAGGCTAGTTCGCTTTTGAGCGGTTCTTGAATCATTCCTCGAGCGGTAAAGTCATTCATTTTATGCTTAAAATATACGTTGGTAATGCTTAAAGTTCTTCTTTTATGAAGTTCTGTGATAGGTTCTAAGAAGGCGGTTCTTTTTTGATGGGATCCTTCAAAAAGGGTTGCTAGGTGAGAGAGGTCATGTTGGATGGCCTGGGTGTTGGGTTCTTCTTTGGGGAGATTTTCATCAAATAGTTTTGATATATAGTCTGCAAATGCGGGTTGAGAATGTTGAAAGATTTCCTCATTGAAGCTGCCCTTGACGTTTTCAATATTGATGGTTTCGTTGGAATGGGTTCTTTTGAAGAGAGTTAGGTAACCGAGGATAATATGTTTAGGAGAAGGGATGTCTACGAATTTTCCGTCTTTTTGTGCGTTGGTGACTTCATCATCATGCAGGGCCATTTCTTTAATGGAATGAAAGTAGTGAAGGGTTGTCAACATAGGGCCTGATACTTCGATATAATCGTCGCCATCAAGACCTGGTAGTTGGATGCTATAATCAAACGGGTTAAGTAGCGATGTGAACGTTGGAGAGTCGTAGTGACATATCTTTTGTAATGAATTAATGGTCATGTTAAACCCTGTTATTATTGGGTATTTAAAGCTTATCAGGTTTTGTTGGGAGAGGCAAGTGCATAGTATCCTGTTTTTAATGTTTATTTGATAGAAAGTGCTTGTAACTTGTTTAAGGTTAGGATAGTATAACACACTTGAAATTAATAATTGGATTGATATGAGTAAGCAAAAGACTTTGATGTCTCAGAAAAATATCGAGAATTCTTGGCGTTTAGTGAATGCCCAAGGGAAGGTTCTGGGGCGATTAGCCACCCAAATTGCTACAGCACTTTCGGGTAAAGATAAAGTGGATTATGCTCCACATATTGATAATGGGGACTTTGTCGTTGTTGTTAATTGCCGTGAGTTGGTTATTAAAAACGCTGATAAGGTTTATCAATGGCATACGGGATTTCCTGGAGGGATTAAGTCTGAGAAGGCTACTCATAGGCTAGAAAAACATCCTGAGCGAGTATTATTTTTGGCGGTTAAGCGCATGCTTCCTAGAAATATACTTCGTAATGCAATGCTTAAAAAGCTAAAATTATTTCCTGGTGCAGAGCATCTGCATGCTGCACAAAACCCACAACAATGGTTGAATGATGATGAGTAAGCAAGCTGGTAAAAAAATTACTTTTGTAGAGAAATCTTATGGAACAGGGCGTCGTAAAAGTTCTGTTGCAAGAGCCTTTCTTTCACCTGGTAAAGGTGAGATTACTATTAACGGAAAGACAGTTGATGAGTACTTTGGAGGAGCTGTTATTCATAAAGTTAATGCAGTAGAGCCTTTAAAGGCTGTTGGAGCAGAGGGTCAGTTTGATCTTAAAATTACTGCTAAGTCAGGAGGCATTAAAGGTCAATCTGGGGCTATTCGTTTAGCCATTTCTCGTGCTTTGGTGGCTTTTCAGATTGCGCAGCAATCCATTCAAGATGCTGTTGACAGTGCGTGGCACTCTATCTTGAGAAAAGGTGGTTTCTTGACAAGAATTGCAGCAGAAACAGAGCGTAAGAAAACAGGTCAGCCGAAAGCTAGACGTAAGAAACAGTTTTCTAAACGGTAAATTAGTATTGACTATAATTAAGGGGTTTGTATGGTTATGATCAGACGAACATCTATGGTTTTTTTATCTCATCCTAATAGCATAATATCCCAGCGAGCCCGCATGGTCTTGACTGAAAAGGGAGTCAATGCTGACATTGAGTATGTTGACCTTGAAGATCCTTCTGAAGATTTTTTGCAGTTAAATCCATACAAAACACTGCCAGTGTTGGTGGACAGAGATTTGGTCTTAAATCAATCGAATGTTATTATGGAGTATCTGGACGAGCGTTTTCCTCACCCGCCTTTATTGCCGGTCTATCCTATATCCAGGGCTAAATCAAGGCTGATGATTCATAGAATTGAGCAAGATTGGTACACGTTGTTAGGTGATATAGAAAATAACCGTGACCCTGATAAAGCCAGAGAATTGATTATCAGTCAATTACAGTCGATTGTTCCCGCCTTTAAGGAAATGCCTTACTTTCTTAGCTCAGAGTTTTCATTAGTAGATTGCTGTATTGCTCCAGTATTATGGAGGTTGCCTGCATACGGCATTACTCTCAGTGATGATATGAAACCTTTACAAGACTATATGGATAGGATTTTTGAAAGAACAGGTTTTCAGGCGAGTCTGTCCGAAGAAGAATTACTAATCAGAGATATGTATGGGTATGACGACGAGTAAACCTTATTTAGTTCGAGCTATTCATCAGTGGATTGTTGATAATGAGCTTACGCCTTATTTGCTTGTTCACGTAGATCATCCGGGTGTAGAGGTTCCTATGGAGTTTGTTGAAGATGATAAGATTATTTTAAATGTCGCTCCTAAGGCTACCCGTAATTTAGATATTGATAATCATTGGTGTTGTTTTTCTGCCAGATTTTCTGATAGTTTTAAAGTGGTTCGGCTTCCAATGGTTGCTATTCAAGCTGTTTATTGCAAAGAGAATAGTCAGGGTATGTTTTTTGATGAAGATGAAGCCGATGACACGCTGCATGGTTTAGATTTGAGTTACTCGGGTTCAGATTCGGAAGAAGATGACGAACCGCCTCCTTCTGGTGGTGGCAGCTCATCAAAATCTCATTTAACTGTTGTTAAATAAACAGCCTTATTAAAAGGTATAATTCATATTAACCGGCAAGAAAAATGTATGGGCCGGCAAGTTAAGCCATTCGGATAATTGGGTTTTAAAATAGATGTCTATGGGTGAGATTATATTCCCTAAGATTCCAGTCAAAAGCAACCCTAGTATAATAATGAAGCCAACGCTTTCTAATTGATAGTAAAAATAGGATAGGCGTTTGCTTAGAAGAACATTAACCATACGGCTTCCATCGAGAGGAGGAATGGGTAAAAGGTTGATGGCAGCTAAGATACAGTTTATTTTTACACCAGCCAGGCACATTAAAAGCAGGCCAAAGGAGCTAGAGACTGTTGAACCTCCTTGAAGGGCTAAGTTTGCTTTGAAAATACCGGCCCAGATCAAGGCCATAATCAAATTAGATAAGGGCCCTGCAAATGCTACCAGAGCCATATCTCTTTTAGGGTGATGCAACGCTTGGTCGTTGACTGGAACAGGTTTTGCCCACCCAAAAATAATACCAGACCCGGTAAGTATTAGACACATAGGAACTAATATCGTGCCTATAGGGTCGATATGTTTGAATGGGTTAATTGTCATTCTGCCAATGATGTAGGCTGTTTTATCACCGAGATAGTACGCAGCTATTCCGTGAGCGGCTTCATGGACGGTAATGGCGAATAGGGTTGGAATAACCCAGACTAATATAATTTGTATTTCATCGCCTGGAAGGGTCATGATGGGTCCATAAGGTTAACGACTGAGCTCACTCCCTCAACACTTTTTGCGGCTTGTGTTGCTTTGCTAACATCAGAGGAGGATCCTGTTCCCATAAGGAATATAGTGCCATTTTCTGAACTTATTTTGATGTTGGAGGAGTTTAAGGATTTTTCCTTGATGAGGTTGGCTCTTACTTTTGTTTTTATCCAATTGTCTGATTTGTTTTGTGACTTTGTTATAGAAGAGACTCTTGTGTTATTGGATACCTTCGTTGTTCCATTAATCTCTTGAAGAAGAGAGTTAATATTGTGTCTCGATTGGTTGTTCTTTACCACTCCGGTAACTAAAACATGGCCATTGAGCACGGTAACTTTAACCCTGTTGCCATCTCTGTTTAACTTGCTTAATTTTTTCATGGCTTTGTATGTGAGGGCTTCGTCATGATGAATGCTGGAGAGGTCTCGGCGCTTGAGTGTTTTGGTTTCTGATTCTGCAGGGCTTTCGCGTAGTTCAAAAGGGTACTCTCCCTCACCATAGTAATCAAATGATGGGAATTCTCCGCAACCGGTTAGGCAGGCAAGGCTTAAGAAAATAGATAGGGGTCTCATTGTGTTTCTCCAAAGTTTAGTGTTTGTATTTAAGGTAAGCTGCTGTAGCACTGGCTGCTCCTAAAATAAATCCTGATGTTGTGTCGCAACCGCTTACCATTAGAAGTAGGCATAAGCATAATATCCTCATGGGGTTATCTCCTGTTGTGTTAAACCATTGCGGTATCTTAGTAAGCTAAGTTCTCTCCATATGTGCCCATTATTAAGTAAGTAGAGATGGCCGGTGGCTCCCGTCAGTTGGCTGTGAGGAAACTGTTCCAGTATGGGGAGGTGTTGGCTGAGGTTGAACGCATCAATACCCAAGGCGTAGTGGATTTTATATTGCTGAAAGTGAGTGTCTTTTAATTTGGATATCGTGTGAAATAAGTTGGCATTGTAGGGGTTGAGGTTGATCTTGTCTGCCATCCAGTTAGGGGCTAGAAGATGGATTTCATTCAGGTCGGTGTTTTTGAAATGGTTACTGATACCGTTCAGTAGAGTTGATGTGGAGTAAATGTTAGAGGGGTCAATGAAATAGTAACGTAGCAAAGGAACTATTTTGCGAGCCTGTCTGCGACTAAGAGCAAGAAATATTGAATCAAAATCATTCCTTCGTGTGGGAAGGAATTTCATTTTATTGTTTTTGATGTTCAGTTTAGATTGAATTTGGCGAGCTCGGTTTTCACTGTTATTGATGCCCATCAGGTTTCGAATTATCTCGGGTTCTTTTCCTTTAGATAGTTCGGTTATCGTGACGGGACTTCTGGAAGATAGGCTTAATATGTCACTAAAATTTTGCCCTAATTGTTGGGACTTCGCGTCGTCGTAGTGAAGGATGATGGTTTTATTTAGGTGGTGATCTTGTAGTGCTCGAGATAGTTGCTTGAGCTCAATTTCTTGGTTGAGGTTTAAGGTATAAAGGTTGTTGCGTTTTTCTTCATGGGGAGCTAAAGCGATAACGGGAGTGTTGATTGGGATGATATCAAGAGCTTTTTTGACTTCATCTGGAGTGGTGAGTCCGATAATTAGGTCGGGTTTGTTTTGTAATGAGGATTGAATGGATTGTTGAAAGTTTTTTGGGTCGATGTTATAAAAGTTAAGTTTGATATTATTCGGTTGTTTGGTTTGATAATAAGCGGCTAAAAGCCCTTGCTTAATGGCTTTATTTTCTTCTTCCATGGGGCCTTTGGGAGAGAGTAAAACCGCTATGGATTGAGGTTTTTTCTTAAAATTTGTTTCATGAATTTTAATCCAAGCAGGAAGGTTGTTGTGATGCTGTTTCCATTTTTCCAGCCCATCCAGGTCACCTGTTTGGATTAGCGGGCCTAGTTCTAGCCAGTTGCGAATGGGTTGGGCTGAAGGTAGTTTGGCAATAGAGGTGAGGATGTGGGTGGGCGTTTGATTGATGAGTCTCCAGGCCGGGGGGCAATTTTCTTCATGTTGATTTTTGCAATAGCTTAGCCATGATGAAAGGGCGGTTAGAATGTCTCGGCGCTGTTCAGCTATTTGTGCTTTAAATTTGAAATAAATGGGGGGGGAAGAGTTTTTTGTGGGTGAAGCAAGTTCTGAATTGAGAAGGTTTTCTGCTTGATGCCACTTTTTATGTTTTATAAGCTGATTGATTTTATCAGTGGTCGGTTCGTAGGGGGTGTTAATGTGACTTTTATTAGAAAGGTAGAGATGGTTGGGAAAACCTGTGGGAGTTACTTGACAACCACTCAGAAATATGAAGAAGATAATAGGCATGATCCATTTAAACATAGACAATCTCTATTCGTTATTGTCATATTAAACCAGATATAAGCTCGGGAGACAATTATTCAAGTTAAAAAAATAGGAAAATTGTATATTGTGGCAACCCCCATAGGTAATTTGGCTGATAAATCTTCAAGAATGTTGTCGGTTTTGAGCTCGGTTGATATTATTGTTGCTGAAAACCCAAGGCACACGCACAAGCTATTGCTTGATCATGAGGTTGACTGTGAGTGGGTTAAGGTTGCAGATGCTACGGAGAAAAAGGTAACGAATGATATTTTTTTTCGGATTCAAGAGGGGGCTAACGTTGCTTTAGTCAGCGATGCAGGAACGCCTTTGGTGAGTGATCCGGGTTATCGTTTGGTTAGAATGTGTCGTGAAGGTGGGGTTGAGATCTCTCCTGTTCCTGGCCCATGTGCTGCTATTGCCGCATTAAGTGTTTCAGGAATGCCTGTTCATCAGTTTAAGTTTATAGGTTTTTTGTCTTCGCAGTCGGGGACTAGGCAGCGACAAATTCATCAATTGCAGTGGAGTCAGGTCACGACAATTCTTTATGAGTCGCCTCATCGCATTGCCAAGCTTGTACTAGAGTTGAGTGATATTTTAGGCCAAGATCGTGAAGTATTTTTTATCAGAGAAATGACCAAGCAGTATGAAGAATCTTTTTTTGGTACGGCTTCTGCTCTGTGTGATTTTATTCATCAAAAAAAATCGCGATTAAGAGGAGAGATGGTTGTGATTATATCGCCTGCACAAGAGTTGATTGATTTGGGGCCGTTGGAAAGAATGGCTATGCCTTGTTATCGAGTATTGGGGCTTAGTAAGGCCAGCGAGATGCTTTCACATGGGTTAGGTTTAAAGAAGCGATTTGTTTATGATTTTATTAAGAAAAAGATACAATAGTTCTTTAGTTTTTTTAGCTTATGTGTTATGATCTTCAAGGAGTTAGCTAGGCAGCCGCCACGATAGTGGAGGAAAGTCCGGGCTCCTTAGAGTAAAAGTGCCAGATAACTTCTGGAAGGTGTAAACCTATGGAAAGTGCCACAGAAAATAACCGCCGAAGCTGAAAAGCTGGTAAGGGTGAAAAGGTGCGGTAAGAGCGCACCGCTCAATTGGTAACAATTTGAGGCTAGGTAAACCCCGCTTGGAGCAAGACCGTGTAGGAATCTACGATGTTACTCGCATCGATTCGGGTTGGTCGCATGAGGCTTATGGTGACATAGGTCCTAGATAGATGGTTGCCCATGACAGAACCCGGCTTATCGGCTAGCTCCTGATTTATTTTGAAACTGAAGTTATGACTGATAATACGATTGTACAATCAATATTTACCATCTTTTGTGGAGCTGCAATATTCTCCACAGTGGCTTTGTATACACGACAATCCCTGATGGTTTCTTATATGCTCTTAGGTATGATACTGGGTCCTTGGGCTCTGGCGTGGGTCAGTGATACGCACATTATAGGAGAAGTTGGTGAGATTGGTATCATTTTCTTATTGTTCTTATTGGGGCTGCACCTAGATCCTCAGCATTTGATGCAAACGCTTAAAAAAACAACCATTGTTGCCATAGGATCCTCTCTGGTTTTTGCGTCGACAGGGTATTTGGTGGGTGTTTATATAGGGCTTCCCTTCATTGATTCGTTGGTCATCGGCTTGTCGATGATGTTTTCAAGTACAATTATTTCACTGAAGTTATTGCCGAGTAATATTTTACATCATCGACATGTTGGTGAGGTATTAATTAGTGTTTTGTTGTTGCAGGATTTAATAGCGATGTTTGTTTTGCTGACTTTAAGGGGGATGGAGCAATCATTTGAGGCCCCTGAAATCGCCATGATGCTGCTATCATTGCCATTGTTGATAGTGCTTTCTTTGTTGGGTGAAAAGTATGTTTTATTGCCTCTATTTAAGCGGTTTGAAAAAGTAAGAGAGTACTTGTTTTTATTGGCAATCGCTTGGTGTCTTGGGCTTTCCGAATTAGCGGTTATGATGGACTTGTCGAATGAGATTGGGGCCTTTGTAGCCGGTGTGTCGATTGCATCATCTGGGCGAATATCACTTTATTTGGCAGAATCTTTGCGGCCATTAAGAGATTTCTTTTTGGTGATGTTTTTCTTTTCAGTGGGGGCTAATTTCAATGTCTCATTATTAAGTGATATTTTGT
Organism: Gammaproteobacteria bacterium; assembly: GCA_036012865.1. GTDB lineage: Bacteria > Pseudomonadota > Gammaproteobacteria > Comchoanobacterales > Comchoanobacteraceae > DASCQC01. Next base: position 74,964 of record DASCQC010000029.1, on the reverse strand, counting down.
TACCAACATTATTGCTTTCAGGTATTTTTCTCATTCTTAAGCCAGTTTGTTTTCGTTACTTATTAACCTGGGTAGGTGAGGACTTGCCTTCGTCTTGGGAGGTTGGTTTTAGACTGGGTCAGGGCAGTGAGTTTGCTTTAATGGTAGCTGCATTGGCTGTGAAAAACACGATTGGTAGCCAGGCTGCTTATATCATACAGGGTGTGACAATGATTACCTTTGTTCTATCATCTTATTATGTGGTTAAGCATTATGTAACCCCTATAGGTGCAGAACAACAGATGCCGCAAGAGTAGGGCGATGTTTTTGTCAACACTCTTGTTCAATTGAGCGCAACAATAATATACCTCCTAAGAGGCTATCAAAAAGAGTCTTATTTACTCTTCAAGGTTTGACCAGTCTTCAAAATAATGTTGCAGTTCTTCTTCAATAGACGATTTTTTTTCGTTGAGTGTCGTGAGCTTTTGATCGGGGTTTATGTATAATTTTGGGTCGTTAAGTTGAAGGTTTATCTTTTTTAATTGTGTTTCTAATAGATCTATCTTTTTGAGAATTTTACGAATGTCATGAGCTTTTTTTCCAGACCCTTTCTTTTCAGGTGTTGCGGTGTTGTTTTTAGGTTTTTGCTCGGTTGAATTGATCATGTATTGACGGTTGAGTGTGTGGTCAATGATGATGTCGCCCGATGGAGGCAGGTGAAGGATTTTATTGGCAACTTGATCGATGAGTCGGCGATTGTGTGTAATCAAAATCAAGGCGCCTTTATATTGTTCTAGATAGTCAATTAATACTTCTACACTCATGAGATCTAGGTCGTTAGTGGGTTCGTCAAGAATTAATAAATTGGTTGGACGAAGTAACAGTTGTGCTAAGCAAGCACGCTGTTTTTGGCCGCCTGAGAAATGTCTAACTAAGGTGTGTGCTAACGAGAAATCAAACTGAAAATCATTTAAAAAACCCATCAACTCACGTTGTTGATCTCCGGCAACCACTGCATCTAAATTTTCTAGCAGGGTATGGTTAAGTTTAAGAGAGCTTTGGTGTTGATCAAGATAACTGTAGTTTGCCCGAGCAGCCCATTGACAGGTACCAGAATGATTGCGGTTGCCTAGCAAACAATTAAGTAAAGTTGTTTTTCCCACACCATTGGGGCCAATAATGGCAAGTTTGTCGTGTCTTCTTAGAATAAGGTCGAAGGGTTTGAAACAATGATTATCGCTAATTTCCTGGGCTTGTAATAAAACTTCTCCAGATTTTGGAGGGGTGCTAGAGGCTAGTTTTAAGGTGTTGCTCTTAGGGGAAGATGACTGAATGGTTTCAGTTAATTGATGAAAGGCTTCAGCCCTTAATTGATTGCGCTTGCGCCTTGCTGTGACCCCCCCCTTATACATCCATTCAAATTCTCTTTCTTGTTTTTTCATGAGCTTTTTATGATTTCTTGCTTCATTTTCATAGGTGGTGTTTTGATGTTCCATAAAAGCAGTCAATGACCCTTTAAAGCGTGATAGTGTTCCATCTCTTAGCCAAAGGAATTGTGTGCATAAAGCATGAATAAATGCATAATCATGGGCAACGGTAATGAGGGTGCCTGAAAAGTCTTTTAACCATAGCTCTAAGGACTGCAAGCTAGCTATGTCGAGATGGTTGGTCGGTTCGTCTAATAAAAGGATATCTGAATTAGCACGAATAGCTTTAAGAATTTTAAGGCGTTGTTTTTGGCCGCCCGATAATTGATTGATCGGTTGTGTAATGTTGATGCCCTCAACCCAATAAAGATGCTCTGAGTGAAGTGGGTTTTCATCTGAATTGAGATAAGTATTGATGTTCATGGACTCATCAGGTAATGATTGAGAGAGAAAATAAGTCGACAGTGAATGGTTGCGGATAATTCTTCCTGAATCTAAAGATAATTGTTCAGCTAAACAATTTAATAAAGATGATTTGCCTGATCCATTGTTTCCAATAAGGCCGATGCGCTGACCGTGAGTGATAGAAAATGAAACATTATCTAGGCAGGTATGACTTCCTAGGGTTAGGCAGGCGTTACGAATGTCAAAAGCAGTGGTCAATGTCTTCTCAAGTTAATGGTCGTATCATATATGAATTTATCTCATAAGTCACTTGTATCAATAGAGTTTAATCAAGTTATCTTTGACCCCATTTTCTTGCAATAGCTTCCTGGGCGGCTTTGAATTTTTTCTTAGGATCTTTGATTGTGTCGATCTCTTTGGGGGTAATCTGAGATTGGTCTAGTTTGTTGATCACTTTTTGTCTATTTCCAGGGTTGATTTTTTCTATGACTTGGGATCCATCGGGGTAGAAAGTCTCTTTTTCAGCTGACGCTGCTGTAGTTTTGGTAATGATGCCATTGGGATAGTGCTCTTGCGTATCACCATTGCTCAAATAGTGAGATTGATGGCCGTTGGCATACTCGTATACGGTGTCTTTATTATCGTAATAAGTGATGGTTACTCCTTCTTGGCTGGTATCATCAATCCATCCATTTCCCTCTTTGTTTCTTCTGTAGTTCTTGCTCATAGTGCTCTCGTTATAACGTTGGTTTTAACTTCTATGGTAATTATAGTACAAGATTCATGATTTTGATGGGTTTATCAATTTGGAGGGTGGGGCGAAGTGATACAGCCCATTTTAATCAGGAAAATAGGCTGATCCAAGGCCATGGTTTCATGGCAAGAAGGTATTTGAAATAATAACGCCTGTGTTTTTTATCACAGTCGATTGCGATAGGATATAGACTTTTATATGTAAAAATGACATAATTTGGCCACTTAATATGACTTGATTTTATATGAAAGCTGGTACGAAAAAATTACTTGATCACAATGAAGTCGCCGAATGGCATAAAGCATTTTCTTCTTTGGTGCGCTATGTAGGGCTGGAGGCAGGTGCTGAGGTATTAGATGCTTTAGCGCAGGTGCTTTATTCTCATGCATATACTAAGCGAGTAGGGGTTTATTCCAGGTACGTTAATACATTGTCCGTTAAAAATGAACCTGAATTTCCTGAAACGTTTCATTTGAGTGAGCAGGTAGGTCAGTTATGTCGATGGAATGCGGCTGCAATGGTGGTAAGAGCCGGAAGAAAACACCCTGAATTGGGAGGTCATATCTCTTCCTATGCTTCGATAGCCGGGTTGTATAATGTAGGCTTTGATTACTTTTTTAAAGGGAATGATCAAGGCAATGGTGATTGTGTTTATTTTCAAGGGCACTCATCACCGGGTATTTATGCGCGGTCTTTTGTTGAGGGAAGGTTTTCTTGTGATCAATTAGATGCTTTCAGGCAAGAAGTTGGTGGCAAAGGGTTGGCTTCTTATCCTCACCCTTGGACCATGCCTGATTATTGGCAATTCCCAACCGTGTCGATGGGTTTGGGGCCTTTGCAAGCTATTTATCAAGCCCGGTTTATGCGTTACATGCAGGCTAGAAATTTGCTGAAAAATGATGATAAAAAAGTGTGGGCCTTTTGTGGTGATGGTGAAATGGATGAACCCGAATCCATGAGTGCTATTAGCTTAGCGGGCAGAGAGCAACTCTCTAACCTTATTTTTATTGTCAATTGTAATTTACAACGGCTAGATGGCCCCGTTCGCGGTAACGGTAAGATTATTCAGGAGCTTGAATCTCAATTTGCTGCGTGTGGTTGGTATGTCATTAAGGTTGTGTGGAACCGTTATTGGGATGAGCTTTTTAGTCAGGATAAAGAGGGGTTGCTTCAGCAGCGTTTAATGGACTGTGTTGATGGAGATTTCCAGCAAATTGCAGCGGAAGGTGTGGCGTCCTTAAAACGGATTGTTTTTAATACTCCTAAGTTACAACAACTGATTTCAGGCTGGAGTGATGAGCGCCTTTTACTACTGAATAGAGGGGGACACGATTGGCAGAAAGTATATGCAGCTTATCATGCTGCGGTTAATCATCAGCATCAGCCGGTGATTATTTTAGCAAAAACGATTAAGGGGTATGGGTTAGGTTCAGGGGTTCGTGCTGCTAATACGGCACATAATCAGAAAAAGCTTTCCGAAGAACAAATGCAACAACTCTCTCGAGATCTCAATATTCCTTTAAGTGAAGATCAGGCTGCGAAAGCGAATTTTTATCGCCCTGAATCGCATGATGAGCTTTACCAGTTTATGAGTAAGCAGCGACAGTCTCTTGGGGGTAAAATCCCTTATCGAAGAGATCAAGTTGAATCACTGCCTATCCCTGACTTGCAAGTCTTTAAGAGTTTGCTTGAGGGGTCTGATCGTGAAATGTCAACCACGATGGCTTTTGTGCGGATGTTGGGGGTGTTGCTACGAGACCCTAAGTTGAAACCTTATTTGGTGCCTATCTCTCCAGATGAATCAAGAACATTTGGAATGGAGGGCCTGTTTAGACAGCTAGGGATTTATTCTCCTCTAGATCAGCAATATCAGCCGGTTGATCATCATCAGGTCATGCCCTATAAAGAATCTCTTTCAGGTCAGTTTTTACAAGAAGGTATTAATGAAGCTGGAGCCATGGCCTCTTGGATTGCTGCAGCAACAGCTTATTCTGTGCATCAAAAGCCGATGATTCCTTTTTATATCTATTATTCAATGTTTGGTTTTCAGCGCATTGGTGATTTGGCTTGGGCAGCTGGAGATTCCATGGCAAGAGGTTTCTTGTTGGGAGCAACTTCAGGAAGAACAACTTTAGCCGGAGAGGGTTTACAACATACCGATGGTCACTCACATGTTTTAGCAGCAACCATTCCTAACTGTATTTCTTATGACCCAACTTATGCTTATGAGTTAGTTGTTATTATTCGCCATGGGTTGAAAGAGATGTATCAAGAGCAAAAGAACGTTTTTTATTATCTAACAACCATGAATGAAAATTATTCACAAAGGGCCATGCCTAAAGGTTCTGAAGAAGGTATTGTTAAGGGGCTTTACCCTCTTATCCAAGAACCCAATGAGGCAGTTTGCTTGGTGGGTTCAGGAGCAATTCTTAGAGAATGCCTTCAAGCCAAAGAAATCTTAAAGCGTTATGACGTTACCGCTTCGGTTTGGAGTATGCCTAGTATGAATCAAATCGTAAGAGAACAACAAAAGTTGGATCGGAAACGTTATCTTCAACCTGAAATAAACCATCATTCAAGCCATTTAGAGCATTGTTTAGGAGGCGATATCCCCGTTGTGGTTGCAACAGATTATATTCGTCATTATGCTGAAGGTCTTCGAGCGGGTATTAAAGCTCCTTTAACTTTATTGGGAACGGATGGCTTTGGGCGTTCAGATACAAGAAGGCGGTTGCGACAGCATTTTGAAGTGACTGCTGAAAACATAGCTTATGCTGCGCTCTACCATGCTTATCAACGTGGTTTTATGTCCCAGGCAACGCTGCTTGAGGCACGAAAAACCTTGGAAGTCAATGATCAAAAACCAAATCCTATGGAGGTTTAGGGGATGGGTAATAAACATGTCAATATTCCTGATTTAGGGGGAATAGAAAGTGTTACCGTTTTAGAGGTCTTGGTTAAGTCAGGCGACTTTGTTGCTCAGGATCAGCCGTTAATGACCCTTGAATCTGATAAGGCCACCATGGATGTGATGGCAGAAGATGATGCCAGTGTTGTCAATGTTTTGGTGAAGGTGGGCGATAAGGTCTCTGAGGGTCAGCCTGTTTGCGAAATTAACGTCAATGAATCCAACCCTGAACCCACGCTACCCTCATTGAGAAAAGAGCCCATCACGATTCCTGATATGGGGGGGATTGAACAAGTTATTGTCTTAGAGGTATTAGCTCAACCAGGAGACTCTGTTGAGGCAGAACAACCTATTATTACATTAGAAAGTGATAAAGCTACCATGGATATTTCGGCTCCTTATTCCGGGAAGATCTTGTCTGTTGAGGTGAAATCCCAGCAGTCTGTGGCAGTAGGTGATGTGGTGGCCATGTTAGAGACAGAGGCAACGAAGGATGAACCTTCTGAAAAGACAATAGAAGTTGATAGAGAGCCTGCTGTTATGGAGGCAGTTGAGGTGATTGATCACGATGACAATGAACTCTATGCAGGTCCCTTGGTTCGTCGGTTAGCCTTTGAATTAGAGGTGTCTTTAAAACAGGTTAAAGGCACAGGTAATAAGGGGCGTATTACCAAGGAAGACTTGGTAAAGCATATTCAGAGCAAGGGGGGAGGAGGTCTTCCCTCGGTACCCAAAGAGAATGCAAAAGCTTTTGGACCCGTTGAGAAGGTTGATTTAACTCGTATTCAATCGATGGCGGGCCCACATTTGCACGCATGTTGGGTGAATATTCCACATGTGACTCAACATATGGATGTTAACATTACTCAGCTTGAATATTATCGAGGTCTCATCAAGGATACCCTCAAAAAGAAAGGGGTTCGATTAACTCCTGTGGTATTAATTATTAAAGCGTTGGCGGATACTCTCCACCAGTTTGGGCGTTTTAATTCATCGTTAAGTGCTTCAGGTAAGACGCTTGTTTTAAAGAAATATGTGCACATAGGTGTCGCTGTTGATACTGAGCAAGGGCTGGTAGTTCCTGTGATCAAAGATGTTGATAAAAAATCAATCGTTCAGTTGGCAGAAGAGCTGGCTGAGACCAGTCAACAGGCCAGAGAAGGACAATTGAAGCCTTCGCAGCTTCAAGGGGGCTGCATGACTGTTTCTAGTTTAGGCGGTATAGGTGGGCGATATTTTACGCCGATTGTTAATGCCCCTGAAGTGGCTATTTTAGGCCTTTCGAAAGCTTTTGATAGTTTGGCTTTGGAAAATGAAAAGGTTGTTGTTCATAAGATGCTACCCATGTCAATATCTTATGATCATAGGGTTATTGATGGCGCTGAAGGCGCTCGTTTTGCTGTAGCACTTGCTCAGGCAATAGATCATATGGTAAATGATTCAATATTTGATGACGTAAAAGTTTAATAGAGAGGTTATAGGTATGAGTAATAAAGTATCGACGCGTTTTGTGGTCATTGGTTCAGGTCCTGGCGGTTACGCTGCAGCCTTTCGTTTGGCAGATTTAACTCGCAAAGAGTCCAGTGGTAATCGTGAAGTCAATGTTGTCTTGATAGAAAAGCATTCTACTCTTGGTGGGGTGTGTTTAAATGTGGGTTGTATTCCTTCCAAAGCTCTTTTGCATATGGCAGAGGTTGTTAATTCAGTAGAAGAGGTTTCAGGGCATGGTTTGACTTATGGTAAGCCTAAAATAGATGTGAAAAAGATAGTTGACTGGAAAGATAGTATCATAAGTCACTTAACACAAGGTTTGAAGGGTTTGGCTCGTCAACGAAAAGTAAAGGTACTTCATGGAGAGGCTCAATTCATAGGCCCTAATCAGATTCAAATCAAAGGTGACTCTGATACAATCGTTGATTTTGATAAGGCGATCATAGCTTCGGGGTCTGAAAATGTTAATTTACCTTTTATTCCCCAAGATGATCCTAGAATTCTAGATTCAACAACTGCCTTAAATTTATCTAAAACCAACGGTAAATTGGCTGTGTTAGGTGGGGGTATTATTGGGTGTGAAATGGCCACAGTCTATAGAGCGTTAGGTGCTGAAGTAGATGTGATCGAGATGCTGCCACAGATCATGCCTGGTGCCGATGTAGACTTGGTGAGGCCCTGTCAGAAAATAATGGAGAAAAGAGGGGTTAAGTTTTATTTGTCAACACAAGTATCCGGCGTTAAGGCTGGCAAGAATGGCCTAACAGTTTCATTTAAAGAAGGCCAAGACAAAGTGTATGATCAAATGTTAGTGTCTGTTGGTAGGCGGCCTAAGGGGGCTGATGTCGGTGCTGAACATGCCGGAGTTAAGGTTGATGAAAGAGGGTTTATTCCTGTGGATGAATGCTTGACGACCAATCAGCGTCATATTTACGCCATTGGGGATGTTTGTGGTAATCCCATGTTGGCACATAAGGCGGCTGCAGAGGGTCGATTGGTTGCTGAAGTTGTTCATGGTAAGCGGGTTAAATTTGATGCCCAGTGCATACCTTCAGTGGCTTATACTGACCCTGAAGTTTCTTGGGTAGGTAAAACTGAAGCTGAGTTGAAAAAAGAAGGTATTGCTTATGATAAGGGTGTTTTCCCATGGGCAGCAAGTGGAAGATCTTTGTGTTTAGGTCGATCAGAAGGTTTAACTAAGTTATTGGCATGCAAGGAATCAGGTAGAGTTTTGGGCGGAGGCGTTGTCGGAAAATCTGCAGGTGATATTATCTCTGAAGTTGCCTTGGCCATTGAGATGGGGTGTTATATCGAAGATATAGAATTGACGATTCATCCTCACCCAACACTTTCAGAAACGATAGGGCTAGCAGCTGAAGCCTGTATGGGAACGATTACTGATTTGTATATGCCGAAAGATTAATAGCTGTTTGATGAAGGTTAAACGATTGGTTGAGTTTTTTTCGGTATAGTGACCTGATGTAGGGTTGGGTTATCATTCATTCATGTGGTGTTTTGAATGTGGTGATTTTTCATGGGATGCGAAGTGTCAACGTTGCCTCATGCAGATGCCTTACCTGTTACGGTGTTGTCGTTGTGGGTTATTACAATTAGAAGCTAAGCCCCACCCATGTGCACAGACCTCAGCAGTTAGTCAAAGGGTGTGGAGTTTATTTAGAAAAACTACTGAAATTGATCGCATATTGTCCAGGCGTCATCATGATTCTTTGGCCTTAGCTTATTGGGTTACGAGCTTCTGGAATGAGCGTTGCTCATTACAAAAACCTTATACTTTTGTCCCCTGTTTGGGCAATTATCATGAGTTTAATGCCTTGGTTGCTGATCTTTTGGCATGTCAGCGTCAGCAATCGTTTTCCTATGCTATTCAAGAGGGGGATCAGGTTTGGGTTGATATGGAGGTCAGGAGAGAGTGTTTAATTCAGTTAAATAAGAATTCAAATTGCATTTTATGGGCTTTTACGGCATGGTTATCAGATGATGATAGTTGAGAGTTAAATTATGAAATGGCTAGTTTTGGGTGCTTCAGGTACCTTGATGGCAGGGGTGATTCAATTGGCTCGTGAGTGGGGCGACGATGTGATTGGCATAGATGATCATTTTTTACCTCCCATAGGGCCTCAATTAACTCAAATGGGGATTGAATTAATACAGGGGTATCCGGATTCATTGCCCTTTAAGCCAGATGGTGTGATTGTGGGGAATGCTATTAAGCGGGGTAACCCAACCATGGAGTGGGTCTTGAATCAGCGAATACCTTATTATTCTGCCCCCGAATGGTTGGGCGCAAGGCTAAGAGATTATGACTCAATCATAGCCATTTGTGGTACCCATGGTAAAACATCAACCGCAGCAATGTTAACATGGGTTTTGCAACAAGCAGACTTGAACCCAGGGTACTTGGTTGCAGGGGTGATGAACGGTTTTGAAAAACTCGCGAGTAAAGGATTAGGTAAGACGTTTGTCATTGAAGCAGATGAATATGATTCAGCTTTTTTTGATAAAAGACCTAAATGTTTACATTATCGACCAACGCATCTTTTGATTAATAATTTGGACTATGATCATGCAGATATCTATCCAGATTTAGAAAGTATACAGCAACAAATGAGGTGGATGATAAGAACGGTTCCTGGAGACGGGCTGATTGTTGTTCCTCATGGGGATTCTCATGTTAGTGCTGTAATAGACCCTTGTTGGACACGAATTCAAAGTTTTGGGCAGCGTGATTTGGGGTTGGAAGCGGTCAAATCAGCCCAGGGTTTTGATGTCTATCAGTCCCATGCCTTGGTGGGTCAAGTTGAATGGGACTTGGTTGGAAATCAATGGATGCATAATGCTTTAGCCGCAATAACTTTGGCGGTCTCTATAGGTGTTGAAACACAAGATGCTACACATTATCTCTCAACCTACCCTGGGGTAGCAAGGCGCAGGCAGTTAAAGGGCGTGATTGGCGGGGTAGCGTACTGGGATGATTTTGCTCATCACCCCACAGCCATTACTAAAATGTTAGAATCTTTTCCATCTAAAGGGCGTTTAATAGCTGTTTTCAACCCAGTTAATTTCACCCAAAGAAAGGGGTTGATGCAGGCAGAGCTGGTGAGGTCTTTATCCATTGCTGATCAAGTTGTTATGATCAAGCCTCTGCCCTATAAACCTGAAGACTGGTTGGGCTTTGTTCAATCGATCACGAAACCCTTTCATTGGGTGGATACCCTGGATGATTTATCAGCTTTCCTAGACGGAGGTGTGCAGGAGGGAGATACTGTGGTTCTAATGGGAGCATCTCATTACGATAACTTCTTTTCTCAGGTGTTTTCTAAGGGGGTACATAATGAGTAACTATGGGGGAGTAACCTCAAGAACTTTTTGGAGAAAATAACATGCTAAGGGTTATTATTCCCCTTTGTTTAATCGCAACCATGGCCCAATTTGCGACAGATATTTATTTGCCTTCGCTGATATCCTTGTCACAAGATTTAAGTTCATCGGTGCATATGGCTCAAGGCACCATCGCCATTTACCTTATCTTTGCCGCTTTCTCACAGCTTATCTTTGGTTCTTTATCGGATGTGAGGGGGCGTTATCCCCTGTTGGTTTTTTCCATACTCTTAGCGATGTTGGGAAGTGTTGTTTGCAGTCTTTCTACCTCGATAGAGTATGTTTTTCTAGGCAGGGCTATTCAGGGTCTGGGTGGGGGAGGAACGGCTGTTTTAAGCAGAATTATTGTGATTGATACTTTTAAAGATGAAGCCTTGATTAAAGTGACCTCATACTTGTCGTTTTGTTCCATAGTTATTTTGGCCATTGCTCCTATTTTTGGTGGTTTTGTCGAAGAATTATTAGGGTGGAGAGCTAATTTTATCGTGTTAAGTCTTTATATGCTCATGATTTTAGGTGTGGTCATTATCTTTATAACAGAAACGTTGCCTATCGAGAAGCGTAAGGTGATTTCGATCCAGCGATGGTGGAAAATTTTTTATGAGCTTATTCATACCCTGGATTTTCTATGTTTTTCACTTTGTTATGTGGGTTCGTACAGTTGCATTATTGTGTGGTTAACAGTTAGCCCTATTTTGCTTCAAGGGTCGCTACATTTAACGCCCATACAGTTTGGGTATTGTTATGCAGTGGGTTGTGGTGCATTCGCCATAGGGGCCTTGAGTAATCCGAGGTGGGTTGTGTTAATGGGGGCAAGGAAGACGCTTTTTTTAGGCATTGCTTTGGAGGTTGTTGCAGGTGTTATTTTTACCCTTCAAGGTGTTTTTGAGGTGTTTAGTGTATACAGTATATTATTTGTTAATGCAGTCATGATGTATGGGTGCATGCTGGTATTAAATAATTCATTTGCAGCAGCCTTTCATTCTGTTCAGAGTGTTTCAGGCATGGCTGCATCCATCTTTGGGTTTGGGCGCATAGCCTTGTCGGCCGGTGTTAGTGCAATAATTGCTTATTTACCTGAAGAAACACCTTTTTCCCTGGGAGTCTCAGTAGTCTTGTTGTCAGTGTTTAGTTATCAAGTAGCCTCCAAGGGTTATCAAAAAAATTAGCTAACTCTGTTGATTGAGTAACACTCATTATTGATCATCAAAATGGATGGTTTTTAAGGAGCCGTTTGATTGTGTTGACGATAGGATGCTTGGATTTGATAAGATTTATCTTCAGTAAATGTTGTCTTGAAAATGGTTTGATGGGCTGTTAGTATGAAGGGGGTTGTGTTTTGATGCCATATGGTGCAAAGACCTTTGTTTTATAATGTTTTAAGGAGATTTTGATGAAGAAGAGCTTATGGGTGTTGATCCCTTGTCTTTTGGCTGGAGGGTGTACAGAACAAGGCGTATCCAATGAAGATTTTGGTCGGCTTACAGGCAGTATTCTTGGCGGGGTTGTGGGTAAAGAGATCGGTGGAGATAGCACGGGAGCTATTATTGCGGGCAGCATCATTGGAGGGCATATTGGTGGCCAGATTGGCAAGTCGATGAGTCAGCAAAGTGCAAGAAATGTTGCGCATAGTTTAGAAACAAGCAAGTCAGGTCATAAAAGTACCTGGGTAGATCCTGATAGCGGGTATACGTATGTTTTGGTTCCTAAGAAATCATATCAGTCTAATCATAGAGTTTGCCGTAAATTTACCATGTCTGTTAATATGAACGGTCGTTATGAAACGACTCATGGGGTTGCTTGTCGTCAAAATGGAAGGTGGGTTATTCAGTAAGAATGCCCTGGGCAGGATTCGAACCTGCGACCTATCCCTTAGGAGGGGATTGCTCTATCCAGCTGAGCTACCAAGGCTTAGGCGTATTTTGACATAAAGATTAAGGTAAGGGAAGGCATAGATTATCTAAGTATTCGTTTCTATGTATAGGATGTACTTGATTGTTTTGGTGCAATTTGGCATCTTATCATAAGCAGCTTCAATTTTATGGAGGTAAGCAGTGGATTATTTAATATTGTTGGCTGGTCTGTGTGCTTTTCTATTGGCCTTTTGTGCTATTTTTAGTGTTTGGCCATTTGAGAGAAAGGCAGTACAGTCCGCGCCCAAAGAGGATCTGGGCAGATCTTTTGATTTTCCATTCAGAAATCATGAGGAAATCAAAGACCTTCCAGATGTTTATGCGTTTTTTATTATTTTAGAGCAAGGTTATCAAGGCGATAATATCTATTCTTTTTTTGAGGATAACGCAATAAAATTTGGAGGAAAAGGAATTTATCATCGGTATGATATTGACTGTTCACAAAGTTTGTTTAGCATTGCTAGGTCCAATTATCCGGGTACTTTTGATCCAAAAACTCTTCCCAGTGAGCAAGTCAAAGGGGTTGCGTTATTCATGAAGCCAAAGCTACAAGATGACCCTGTTTTTGCCTTTGATGCTATGGTTGATTTGATGTTAAAGTTCCAGAAGTGTTTAGGCGGAAAAATTAAGGATCAGGATAAACGGGTACTAGATCGCCAAGATTTTTCTAAGATGAGAACCGAGATGATTGAGAGTATTGAGTGTGCGTAAATTAGTTATTATCTGTTTGTTGATGAGTCATGCTGCAGGGGCTGAATCTGGGGTCAATCTTTTTAAGAAGGGTGCTCAAGTTCCCACACACCAGTTGGTTGTTGCCGGGGCGAAAAAGAAGGTTATTGAAAGTAAAGGGGAATCTCCACCATCTTTTGATGAGATTATACAATCTGCATCATCGAATGAAGAGTCTATCAAGTCCAATGAAGATGATGTGCAGAAAGTTACTCAAGAGGCCACTGAAGATTTGTTGGCTGCCTTGTCTTGGGGCGAGGGCATGTTGCCTATTCAGCAACGCGATAAGATGAAGTATTTTACCAAAAAAGGTTGGAATTTATTTAAGAAAAACATTTGGCCTGCTTATTATCAACAGTTAGGTGATACAGTGAAGCAAATAAAGTTGATTCCAATTGATCAGGGTAAGAGGTTGGCACAGGCGAATGATTCATTTTCGTTGGGTTTGATGGTTTCTATGGAAAGGCTGACGGATAAAGGTGTTACAAAGCTTTCATTAAGAACATTGGCTCGTCTCAAAAAAGAACCATCAGCGTGGTTGATTGATCATATTATTTTCCAACCCATACTGAATTAAGTTGTATGACAAGGATAAAGGAGATGATGCAGGGATTAGCCGATGAGCTGAATCAACATAATTATTACTATCATGTTCTAGATGACCCAAGGATATCTGATTCTGAATATGACCAAAAGCTACAAGCATTAATAAAGCTCGAGCAAGAATACCCTCAGAATGTGTTGCCAGATTCCCCTACGCAAAGAGTGGGAGCTAAAGTTTCTTCTAATTTTAATGTCATTTCACACACTGTTCCTATGCTTTCTTTGGAAAATGTTTTTACTGACGAAGATTTAAGGCAGTTTATATCCAGAATTATGAAAACCTATCGAGGCAAGTTGCAGTGGGTATGCGAGCCCAAAATGGATGGTGTGGCTATTAGCTTAAATTATGAAGATGGGCTTTTGATTTCTGCGGTTACTCGAGGTGATGGTGTTGAAGGTGAAGAAGTTACTCACACGGTTAAGACGATAGAGACAATTCCTTTACGATTAAGAGAAGAGGCTAAAGGTAGGGTTGAAGTTCGTGGTGAAATTTTTATGGAAAAAGAGGGTCTGGCACAACTTAATAGACTCTGTCAGCAACGTGGCGTTAAATCTTTTGCTAATTGTCGAAATGCAGCCGCAGGAAGTATTCGGCAGCAAGATGCTAAGATTACAGCAGAGAGGCCATTAAAGTGTTTTGTGTACTCCCTTGTCTCTGAGGTAAGTGTAGGCTCTCAGTTTGAAGCTTTAGAGAAATTAAAGGCATGGGGCTTTTTGGTTAACCCTTGGGTTCAGGTGGTGAATTCAGAGGAAGGTTTGATTCAATATTATGAACGTATTTTAGAGAAAAGACCTAAGTTACCGTATGAAATTGACGGGGTTGTTTATAAGGTTGATAGTTTTGAGGTGCAGCAACTGTTAGGTGTGTCGATTAAGTCGCCAAAGTGGGCGTGTGCACACAAATTTCCGTCTGAGCAGGCTACCACCAAAGTCAATGCTATTCATTTTCAGGTAGGTCGTACTGGGGCTATTACTCCAGTTGCTCATTTAGAGCCGGTTCAGGTGGGTGGGGTCTGTGTTAGTCATGCCAGTTTGCATAATTTTGAAGAAGTTGAGCGCAAAGATATTAGGGTTGGTGATACTGTGTTTATTCAAAGAGCAGGAGATGTCATCCCCGAAGTTGTTTCAGTAGTGGTGGCTGATCGCCCTCATCAGGCAGAAAAAATTACTATGCCTAGAGAGTGTCCTGTGTGTGGTGGTGAGGTGGTTAAGCTTGAAGAAGAAGCTATTTTAAGGTGTGTGGCAGGAGTCTTGTGTAAGGCTCAACTAAAAGGAGCTATAGAGCACTTTGCTTCACGCAATGCTTTGGATATTGATGGTTTAGGCATAAGAACAGTTGATATGCTGGTTGATTTTGGTTTGGTGAAAGATTTATCAGATCTTTATAAACTTTCTCTTTTAGATTTAAATCAGTTGCCAGGTTTTGCGGCTAAGTCTTCTTCAAAGTTGCTAAGCGCTATCGATAAGTCAAAAGGTATTTCTTTTGATCGTTTTCTTTATGGTTTGGGAATTAGAGGGGTTGGGGCAGCAACTGCTGCGGCTCTTTCTGGTGTGTATAGGGATGTGGGTAGTTTGTCTCAAGCCTCGGTAGCTTCTTTGGAAGAACTGCCTGATATTGGGCCTATTGTAGCCAATCATATTGATCATTACTTTAAGTCCGATGCGGTGATCTCCATGTTGCTTGAGTTAGAGCGTTTGGGGGTGCGACCAACTTCAGTTGAAAAAAAAGAAACCATGAGTGGGGTTTTTTCAGGTTTTGTTTTTGTTTTTACAGGAACATTAAAGGGTATGAGCCGTTCAGAGGCGGTTGGCAAGGTGGAATCTTTGGGAGGTAAAGTTGTTAAATCTCTAACCTCGGAGGTTACGCATGTGGTTGCGGGCGAGAAGCCAGGTTCTAAGTTGGCTAAAGCGCAATCCAAGGGCTTGGTTATTTGGAGTGGTGCCGAGTTAAATGGTTTTTAGGTGTATGGTTTTAGGTTGTGCTTTTGATTATGATAGCTCTGCCGGCTTCAAAAAAAACCAAGAATTGTGGGCTTCAATAAAAGAGATGTTTGTAGGAGTCTTTGGTAAAATAAGCGATAAATATTCAATTAAATTAGATGATGGGGCTAAAGAGATAAAAAATAAAGCTATTAAAGTAAGGCTTGAAATGCATTTTCAAAAAATAAAGAACGCCCATGCATGGATAGACAAGGTGATTCCAAGAGCAGAGGGGACTTCTGGTCGGAGTCATGAAGAGGATGCTAATTGGGGCTTGAGCTGTGGTATTCAATAAACAGTCAGGGTTAGATTGTGCGGTTATTAGGGGTAATGAAAATCACTAATATTGAAGTTAATATGTTGTAATTGATATTAAAATAAGAAGTTAAAAACATAGGGCAAATAAGAGTGTGCTAATTAGATAAGTTTAGTATTAAAGGTTAACTTCTAAACTTGATGATCGTGTAGGAGTTGATGGAGGGGTTTGATGGGGGCTTAGTGGGGGTGATTTTGGCTCTACGATGTGTAGCTTTTTGAGGGTGGCTGCAAGTTGTGGGGTGTATTCTGGGCAGCTGTTTGAAATAGATGGCATGAAGAATCCAGCAATTCTATCAAAGATAAGCATGATAGCGGTGATTGGGGTGGTTAGGGTGTTGGATCGATAGAACTTGCTGGGTATCAAGGGGGTCGTGTTTGTCTCTTTAGTGAGGCTATTGGTATGGCGTAGGTGTTTCATGGGGGAGGTATGTCGAATAAAGTCAGCCAGGAGCATTTTTGCTTTGAATAGATGCTCTTGAGCTGCGTCTGTAATCTTCTTTCGCATGGTGTTTGATGTCTTTTCTTCGGAGTATCGATACATGTCTACATCTTGATGTTCTTCATAAGCTTTGGTGTGATGTTCAGTTTGTGATTCGTAAAGTGAAAGTGCAGTTGAGTTGGTTTCTTGTGTGATATAGGACTCAAATGGGCTTTCTATGATGTTATCGAGAAGACCTATTCTATCGATACAGGAGGGGTATGCGTAGATAAGAACTCCTGTTATCAAGGGGAATAATGAGAGGAAGAGTAAACAATAGAGTACTTCTAGAGTGAATGCTTCAAAAATAAAGTGTGCAATCAGGCTGATGGCAATAATAGTCAGGCCGCTACGGATGGATCTTAGGCCCCACAAGGTGCATTTTTCATGGTAGCTCTTGAATCGATAGAAAAAGAATTGGTACTTGAAAGCTTTTTTGAATTTTTCAAAAACTGTGTTCTCAGGGGCATTGTCGGATTCATTGAAGGTGTTTTGCATGAGTAGGTATGATAGCCAGGATCTGCTGTTTCCTTTGGTTTGTTTGTTTTTTTTGCAGGAAATTACTTTTAATAAATTATCAATGTTTTGGTGTTGGATTAGGGGGTTTATTTGTGAAGTATTGATAAGGTTGGTGGTATAATCTTTATTTTTTTTAGTGGGACTATTTTGGATATAGTTACAAATGTTTTGTGCAGCCCAAGGTTGGAATTCTAGGTCATCAAGGGTGTAATATTGAAGGTTGGGTTTTTTATTCCCTGTAAGTGGGTTGGTTCCATATGTTTTAATCCAAGGCGCTATCGACTGGAAGTCATACAGTTGTTCATTTCCAGCCAGTGTTACCGGACACGACATTATATTTCGACTTATTGTACAGTGAATCAAGTCCATTTGATCCTCTCTATTGACATCCTAATATCTAATTATACAACTATTTATATACAAATAGCTAGGCTTTATTTATTGTTTTGGATTTTTTCAGTCCTCAATGGTATAATTACAAACTATTTAGTTTTGTGAGACATCAATAAAGTGAAATATTTTGCGCGTTTATCCATCGTAGTGGGTACTGTTTTTATGGTGCTAGTTATCGGGTTGTCGGCCGTTGCTTTTTTTGGTTTTTTTAAGGAAGATCATGGATTTAAGCTTGTTTCTGGTGTGAGCTCTAGTGTGCTGGTTCAAAAGAATGATGAAGGCATTATTCATATCAAGGCAGATAATCGAGAGGATTTGTTTTTTGCGCAAGGGTATGTGTCTGCGCAGTATCGCTTGCTTCAGATGATGATTATGAGGCAGACATTTGAAGGAAGAATGAGTGAAATTGTAGGTAAGAAAGCCCTCCCTTTAGATGAGTACATGCGAATATTGGGCCTTGCCAAAGCAGCTAAATCATCGTATCAGCATTTATCGCCGAAATCTAAGCGCTACTTAGAAATGTATGCTAAAGGGGTGAATGAGTACATGCAAGATCATTCACTCAACACAGAGTTTAAGGTTTTGGGGTTTCATCCAGAAGCCTGGAAGCCTAGTGACGCAGTGACCATTGCTAAGGCTATGTCTTGGAATTTAGGAAGAAACTGGACGTATAAATATTCGAACTCCTATGTTCGTCATCATGATGGGATTGATACGTTTGATCGTTTATACCCGGCTTATGGAGAAATGGAACAGGCCACAGTGTCTAAAAAGGAATTACTCGAATTTGGTCTTCCGATTACCAAAGAGTCCTTTAAACAACGTTTTCCAGATTCACCTCCAATTTCTCAAGAAGATCTCAAATTATTTGAACCTTTTATTGCTAAAGATGTTACTTTGATTGAGAAGCTATTTAGTGGAGAAACTCGCCAGCCAGGATCGAATGCATGGGCCATCAATGCAAGTAACTCAATAAGTAAGCATCCGTTGATTGCCAATGACCCTCATTTGGATATGACAGTTCCTGGGACATTTTACTTGGTTAAATTAGAAAGCCCCGAGGGGACTATTTCAGGAGGTGCGATGCCTGGAGCGCCTTATGTGATTATTGGGCACAATGATCATGTTGCTTGGGGGTTGACTAATTCACATGCTGATCAATCTGACTTGCAAATTTGCTATTCTTGCTCAAAAGGATCTGTTCGAAAAGAAATTATTTTGGTGAAAGGTGGCGAATCGAAAGAGTTGTTGATTAAAGATATCAAAAATGGTCGCATTGTGGGAGAAAATGGATCAAAGCAAGCAAGGTTCTTATGGTTGGGGTTAAATGAAAAGGACTCTACCTTGGAGAGTTTATTTAAGATTAATGAGGCAGCTTCTGTTAAAGAGGCTTTCAGAGCTTCTCATGATTGGATATCTCCCAGTCAAAACCTTGTGATTATAGATCGCCAGCATGTCGGGTATCGTTTGCTAGGCAAGGTACCTTCTCGTCAATATTCTGGAAGATTTATAACGTCTAATTATTGGCAAGGTTATATTCCTCAACGCCAGATGCCCTTTTTGATAGACCCCAAAAAAGGGTTTGTTGCCAATGCAAATAATGTTATTGCTTCTCCTAGCTATTTATATAACTTAAATGGCCTAGAATATGATAATGTTCGGCAGTTTCGCTTGCACGAATCTTTGTCAAGGAACAACCTTTTATTGAGTGTGGCAGATCAGAAGAAGTTACAAATGGATGTTAAAGATCAAGAGTGGGTCCTGTTAAAAGATCTTCTAATGAGGTTAAAACCCCAAGAAGAGTTAGAAAAAAAGGCCTATGATAGTTTGCAAAAATGGAATGGAATGGCTGAATTAGATAGTGTTGGTATCACTATATATAGTCAATGGATACGAGAAATTTCAAAAGCTATGTACACTGATTTCAATGATCGACCTGCCTACCATCAGCCACGCTATAACGTTGATTATATTAAGAACCGATTGAATGATGGCGGCAGGATGGGGCAGTATTCTAGTAGTCAAGAGATGCTGGAAAAAACATTTCACGCTGCAGTGTTACATTTGGCGAATAATTTAGGCACCAATGTTTATCATTGGAAATGGAAGTATGTGCACAAAGCCTTTTTTAGGCATACTGTTTTTGGGAAAGTTCCTTATTTAGGGTATTGGTTCAATCGATCGATTCCAAGTTCAGGTAGTCGTGAGACCTTAAATCGATCGAGGTGGTTTGGTAAAACTAAATGGTTTGATGCAGTAGAAGGCCCGGTGATTAGACTGGTCGTGGATGCCGCTTCGTTTCAGCATGACCAGATGATGATTGCTCCAGGGCAATCAGGTAGTATTTTTTCTAGCCATTATGATGACTTGCTTTCCAGTTGGGCTCATGGAAGCTTTATTGACGTTGCTCGATGGGTGAATGGTACGAGTGATAAACTGAAGTTGATGCCTAAGGAGTCCTGAATTGTTGATTAAAAAAATAAGTAAGGTTTTTGTAACTTTTGCTGTTTCCGGTGTTTTGCTAGTTACCTTTGGCTGGAAGATTTTTCAGATGAATCACAGGGCTGTTTTGTCGGGTAATTTGAAGTTTAATACTGTTTCTGACGAGGTAATCATTCGTCGAGATTCTTTTGGGGTTCCTCATATTCAGGCTAATAATGATGAAGATGTTTTTTGGGCTCAGGGTTTTGTCCATGCTCAGGATCGCTTGGCTCAAATGGAGTTTAATCGCCGATTTGCGCAAGGTAGACTAAGTCAGGTGCTAGGGCCTAAAGTTTTAGGTGTGGATAAGCAAATGAGGATTTTGGGTCTTTATCCTGCTGCAAAAAAAAGTACAGAACTATTGTCAGAATCTTCAAGAAAAAAGCTGCAGGCTTACGCAGATGGTGTGAATGAGGTTATTGCTTCTGGTCGTTATTCATTGCCTTTAAACCTGTTGGTTAGTAAAGTTGAACCTTGGGCGGTTGAGGATTCCTTGGTGATGGGAAAGTTAATCGGTTTCGCATTAGGAAATAAAGAGTGGCGACTTAAGTTGGGTTCGGGTTTCTGGGATGATGATCAGTGGGATAAATGGTACCCAACGTTGCAACAAAACTCAACAGTTTCTAGTCAAGAAGGTAGGCGTCAAGGGCTTCCTATGCTTCATAAGGCTTTGGTCAAGAACTATGCTAAACATAAAAAAATTAATACAATATCTACGGATTTAGACTTGAGTAAGCTTTGGGAGTCGGGAGCGTCAAATGCTGTTGTGGTCGGGCCTAAAAGGTCAGCCAATAAATCTTCCCTGATGATGGCAGACCCTCATTTAAGCCCTAGTTTTCCTGATACCTGGTATACTGCTGATATGGAATTTTCGGAACATAGAATTAGTGGAGCATCATTGCCAGGAGCGCCAGGGGTGGTGTTTGGTCGAAACAAGCACGTAGCATGGAGTTTTACCTATAGTTTTGTTGATCAATCTGAGTTAGTGAGCAACCCAAGGAATATTCGAAAAGTTCATCATATTATAGAGGTCAAAGGGGAAGATCCTGTTAAGTTTATTTCTGAACAGTCTGATGATGGGCCTATTATTGCCTATATTGATGATCAACCTGTGGCTTTAAATTGGGAGGTGGATAGTGACGATGATACTGGTTCGGAAGCTTTGTTAGGGATGAATTTTGCAAGCTCTATCAAGGAATCTTTTCAATCCATGAGTAAGTTTATTGCGCCTGCTTTAAATTTATTGGCTATAGATGATAAGGGGCATGTGGGTTACCATTTATCCGGGCGTATTCCTAAAAGAAAAACGATTCAACATCAAGTAAGTGACGAGTCTAACCGAGCAGGTAATCTTGAATGGCAGTACATGCCTCATGCAATAGACCCTTTGTCAGGGTATTTGATCAATGCAAATAATTCACCCATTTCAAATAAGTATCGATATGACCTTAGCGCTATAGGGTATGAGTTGAGGGCCTCAAGAATGCTTGAAATGTTGCCTGGAAAAGCTCGATGGACTAGCGATATGCTGAAAGCTTTGCAGTTGGATGTTAAGGAGCTGGAGTGGGCTATGATAAAACCTGCTTTATCAAAAATCAATGGTTCCCATGCAAACAAGGAGGTTTGGGACTGGTTTAGTCAGTGGGATGGCGAATGTCAATTGGATGCCAAGTACCCAAGCCTTTATCAGGCGTGGTTGACCCAGATAACTAATGTTGCTTATGATGCCTCTTGGCGTAGAGGGTTTCCTGCTCTGTATGATTTTCGTATCCAGAGGATAGTCAGCCTATTGCAGAATGAAAAGGAGTGTCAAGGGTTGGGGTACCATTCTTGCGGCCATCTTTTAGATGTCACCTTGACTCAAGCCATGAATTCTCTAGCGGGAGGGATGGATTATAAAAACATTCCGGCTTGGAAAGAGGTTCATCGTGTTGAATTTAAACATCCGATTTTTTCAAAAATCCCTTTTATGGGGAAAGATTATCACATTAAAGTTTCAGTTCCTGGGGGAAGAGCTACCCTTAATCGCGCTCAATGGTCAACTTTTCAAAAAGATAATTCTGTTCTGAGTATTTCGTCCTACCGAATGATTGTTGATATGGGGAAGAGGGGGTATCATTTCGAATATATTCAACCTTTAAGTGAGACTGAAAACCCGTATCAGCCGTACGCGTTTCGGTTTTTGGATTCTTGGGTTAATGGAAACTATCTTTCCATTGATCAGCCCATTCAATATGAGCTCACCATTAAGCCTAGTGCACGTTAAATTCTTTTCTCAAAATTTCACCAAACCCGTCCCTAAAGTTGGGGTATTTAAAGATAAACCCAGTGTGAAGAAGTCTTTGACAGCTGCACTGTTTGTTGGTGAGGCGTAAGTCCATGGATGAGTTTGCCTCTTCAAGTGGGGGTAGGGGCTTGCCTGATTTACTGCTGATCCAGCTTATGATGGTGTTAAGTGTTGCGGGTTCTTGATCAACAACGTTATAAATACCTTCGTTGAAGGTGAGGGTCATCATGTGCTTAAGTGCTTGTGCGCAATCTTCTTGATGAATGCGGTTAGAGAAGGCTTGATCTTTTCTAATAGAAACTTCCCCGTTAATGACTTGGTTAAGTAGAAAGTGGCGGTGGGGCCCATAGATGCCTCCTAGTCTTGCAATGCTAAAGTCATGGCCAGAAGATGTTATGATGTTTTCAGCCTCGTAAAGAATCTTGGCTTTAGGTTCGGTGGGGTTAATGGGGGTTTCTTCATCTACCCAGCTACCATCTTGAATTGAATAGACTTTGGTGCTGGAGGCATAAATGATTTTCTGACAAGGTTTTTCACTTGTATTAAGTAGATGAATGAGGTGTTTGGTTCCTTCTAAATAGGTTTTTTTATAGTTTGTGTCGTCACTTGAATCAGGTGAGAGTAGATAAAATATAAAATCTACTTCTGGAAGTTTGTCAACGGTCATATCTAGCCAATCCATGCCGATGGGGGTTATGTTTTCAGCTATTTTATGGGCCTGTCTTCTAAGGCCATAAACGGTGCACCCCTCATTCAGTAATAAGGTTCCTAAGTGGTTGCCAACATAGCCACAGCCAATGATTAAACAGCGAGTCATATTTGATCTCCGGTTTTATGGGGTTTTTTTAAACGAACGTAGACACTTCCTTCTCCACCGTCTTTGGGTTGGGCAGAGGCTAATGCGATGACCAGTGGGTGAGTTTTTAAGCTGACAAGGACATCGTTTTTAATCCAATTAGGCCCTTTTGAGTGATGGCCTTTGCCATGGATGATTAGGACGGTTCGGTGAGATTGGTAGAAAGAGTTGTATAAGAAATTTTGAAGGTGTTGCAAGGATTCTTCACGAGTGAATCCTCTAAGGTTTAAGGTATCCTCGAGGTTGAGTTTACCAAGTTTTAGTTTTTGAAACGATTTAGACGGCAGGCTTCCTTGTTGGTAGATGGCTTCATCGGGTCCGTACGGACAGTTGTGAATGGGGAAGTTAAGTTGTGGAATTTCCTTCGGCACGGAAGGAGGGGTGGCCGCAGGGTAGTTGAGAGTCTTTTTCATGGTTTCCAAAAAGACATCCGTGTTATGTGGTTTGCCATTTGACATATTTTTATTATAACAAATCAATGGGCTAAGATCTAGTCTTGATGGATGCTTTAAGGGGGTATACACTAGGTGTTTTACAAGAGGTGGTATGAGAACTTTTGGTGTGGTTGGAGCTACGGGGTTAGTTGGACAGGAATTGTTAAGGTGGGGGCGAAGGTTGTTTCCTGCAGCGAAGTTTGTCGCCATTGCTTCTGCTCGCTCTCAAGGTAAGACGCTTGTGATTGATCATGATTCTTATAAGGTTGAAAATATTGATGATGTTGATTGGGGTTTAATCGAGGGGGTGTTTTTTTCCGCAGGGGCAAGTGTTTCAAGAAAGTGGGTTCCTAGAGTGGTTGATGCCGGGTGTTGGGTGGTGGACAACTCCTCAGCTTTCAGGCAGCATGCTTCAGTTCCTTTAATCATTCCTGAGATTAATGGAAGGGATAATTTATTTGAGAAGCATCGTATTATTGCCAACCCTAATTGCTCGACTATTCAGATGTTATTGGCCCTTAACCCTATCCGAGACATTTGGGGGATAAAGCGACTTACAGTTTCAACGTATCAATCCTATTCAGGCGCCGGTCAAAGAGCTATGGAGGGTTTGGTTAACAATACTGAAGCGAGTTTAAGCAATCAAAATTATGCAACTAACGATGCCGCCTTTTCATTGGTTCCAAGCATTGGAAAAATGGCAGAGAATGGGTTTTGTGAGGAAGAGATGAAAATGATTCATGAGACTCAAAAGATTTGGGGAGATAAGTCTCTTGAGGTTGAAGTAACAACGGTAAGAGTTCCAACGATATATACGCATGCGGAGTCTATTTGTATTGATACCCACCAGCCTATTGATCTTGAGGAGGTTAAATCGTTATTTTCCAACATATCTCACTTAGAGTTGTGTGAGGATTACCCGAATATTCAAGATATTGTGAATACACCGAAAACGGCTGTTGGAAGGCTAAGAAAGTCGCTGAATGACGAGTGCCGCTTGCATTTATGGGTGGTTGCTGATAATATTTTAAGAGGAGCTGCTTATAATGCATTGCAAATAGCTGATAAATATCCTATAATTAATAAGGAGGAGCTAAAGTGTTAGAGAAAAAAACAAATAATTTATCCAATCAATCAGGTGTAGATAATACAGACTCTGAGGGGTATGGTTATAAAGAAATTATCAAAGAATTTGAAGGAGCTGGAGATCTTATAACGGACCCAGAGGGGTTGCGTACTCGCATAGCTCAAGCAGTAGCTGATTTGAAAAATAAAGGCGTGGATTCGAATGTAGTCCATTTGTTTGAAAATGCAAAAGATCAAGAAATGGAGAAGGTTCTAGACGAAGTTGCCAGAGAGTATGAGGTTAAGGCATCACAAGATAAGCCGCTAACAGTGGGTGACATGGAAAGTATTATGTCCAATCATCAAACCTTGTATGGGGATAAAAAATTCACGTCCAGTCCTGATATTTCAAGCATGCCTTTTATGAAGCCTCCAGGTAGGTAATTCTTTTTCTTGGGGCCGACAGTCACAGGTTAATGATTTTCTTTGATCTAAATTTCCTTTTGATGTAGAATTTATGTTGTAGATTTTATTAAACGAAAGGAATAGTGAGGAGATTTTGATGAATCATAAGGTTATGGCAGGGATGATGGGCTCTGTTATTTTAGTTGCCCCTTGGCTTTTTAGTGTTGAAGTGGCTTCTGCAGGTGTTTATAAACACCCAAAATTTAAGCAATCAGAGGTTACTGTTTCTGGGTTGATTAATGCTGCAGTGCGTAAAATTGATAACAATAAAACGGGTCGAAAGTATTCCAATGTGATGGTGGGACAAATGGGATCCCAAAAAGATCTTTCGCACCTTCAGTTGACAGCTAAGACTAGAGTTAGTCGTTATGACTTAACGGCAAAAGCTAGAGTATCATCAGATTTTAATAGATTTTATTCATATGATGATGACAATGCTTTTGTACAAAAGTACTTTACTTTGAATGGGGAGTGGGAAGAGCGATACCCATCTTATAATTATAGAGTTCATTCTGATATATTAGAAGTTTCAATTGATGATAGTATGGGTGTTTTAGGACAATTAAGTATAGGTAAGGCGCCTACAGGGACAAGTGAATCTACCAAGGCTACATTTGCTTCAACCTCTTATCGTAGAGCGGATACAAGTAATGTGTATGCTGTACCATTTGGTACTTATGAACAAGTAAATTCAATAGGTATTAATTTTGGTTCGTATGAACTAAATCGTGATCAATTCCGTGTTCAATATACGACTGCTGAATACATAAAAGGGTTATCTTTATCTGCTGAATATGTATCCCAAGGTGATCAACGAACAATATTTGGTGCGGGTTTTGTTGTTTTTCCGCGTTATGACAGTTTTGGTGTTTCAGGTTCTTGGAAAGGATCTTTGCAGGGTGTTGATTTAGATTTAAGAGCAGGTTATACATCGCGTGCATGGGAGCCTTTTTATAGGGGCTATACCGAGAATCAAAACAAATCTTCTATTAATGGTGGAGATTGGCATCTAAGAGGTTTAGGGGCTTCAGCGGCCTTTAAATATCATGGGATTGATGGCTCATATGCGTATGCTAAATTAAGTCCACATAACTTTGTGAATGTTGTGGATGTAAATTATAATGCATATTATTATAATTATCGATATGGTCAAAAACCTGCAGTTATGAACTCTTTTGAGTTGGGTTATACGTATGTTATTATGGGTAAAGAAACCGGCTTAAGTGGTGAATATGCAACGTCTAAGGCGTTTTATAATGATGCTTCAAAAGCTACGATTAAAGGGGTTCGGGTGGCTCATAAATTTACTGACCGTTTAACCATGCATGCAGTGTTACAGGAACATTCTTCTAAAGGTTATGATGCTATTAATGTGAATTATTATATTCCGACTAAAAATGTAAGGGTAGGGGTCCTGGGCTTCTCTATCATTGTATAGTTTTCAAGAGTTTTTTATTAAAAGACCTGCATTATGCGGGTCTTTTGCTATATAGATAATCAGTGTGTGGGTGTTTTTGCTTTGATAAAGAGAATAATGATCTTTTTTGCTCTTTATTTCTTTTTGATGTAGATTTTATTAAACGAAAGGAATAGTGAGGAGATTTTGATGAATCATAAGGTTATGGCAGGGATGATGGGCTCTGTTATGTTAGTTGCACCTTGGCTTTTTAGTGTTGAAGTGGCTTCTGCAGGTGTTTATAAACACCCAAAATTCAAGCAATCAGAGGTTACTGTTTCTGGGTTGATTAATGCTGCAGTGCGTAAAGTTGATAATGGGAAAGATGGTCGAGACAATGCGAATATGATGGTGGGTCAAATGGGAGTTGATGAAGATCTTTCCCATATCCAATTGACAGCAAAGACTAGCTTTAGTCGATACGATCTCATGGCAAAAGCTAGGGTGTCATCCAATTATAACAGCTTTTCTTCATACGATGCAGACAACATCTATTACCATAAAAATATTACTCAAAATGGAGATGCGCTAGTTGTGTACCCTCCGTATGAGCAGATGGTTCATTCAGATGTTTTAGAGGTTTCAATTACGGATAATATGGGAATGTTGGGGCATTTAAACCTGGGTAAAGCTCCCACTGGGACGAGTGAATCTACCAAGGCTACATTTGCTACAACTTCTTATAGCAGGGCAGATATTAGTAATGTTTATGCTGCGTCACCAGCTGCTCAATCTTTAGCCAATTCGATAGGTTATGATTTTGGATCTTATGAGCTAAACCATCATCAATTTCGTGTTCAATACACCACTGCTGAATATATCAAGGGATTATCGATGTCTACTGAATATGTATCTCAGAGTGATCAGCGAACCATGAATGTTCCTGACGGATCTCCTGTCTATCCTCGCTATGACAGTCATGGGTTTTCTGCGTCTTGGAAAGGGTCTTTGCAGAATGTTGATTTGGATTTAAGAGCGGGTTATACATCGCGAGCATGGGCGCCATTTTATAGAAATTATGACTACAATAATAACTTGTCGGTTGTTGATGGTGGTAGTTGGCATCTACGAGGTTTGGGTGCTTCAGCAGCCTTTAAGTATAAGGGTTTTGATGGCTCGTATGCTTATGCTAAATTAAGTCCGCATAACTTTGTGAATCAATCTCAACAATTCACTAATGCAACCTCTAGGTATTTCCGATATGGTCAAAAAGCCGCTGAGATGAACTCATTTGAGTTGGGTTATACCTTTGATTTGATGGGTCAAGAGACTGGTTTTAGTGGAGAGTATGCAACCTCTAAATCATTTTTTAATGATGCCTCAAAAGCTACCATAAAAGGTTTTAGGATGGCTCATAAATTGTCTGATCGTATAACCATGCATGCAGTGTTGCAAGAGCATTCATCCAATCGTGACCAGGTGAGAAGCTATGATGAGAATCCTCATGTATTTGTTCCAACCAAAAATATAAAAGTAGGGGTATTGGGCTTCTCTGTCATTGTCTAGTTTTCAAGAGTTTTTTATTAAAAGACCTGCATTATGCGGGTCTTTTATTATACAAAAAAACCATTTGTGCGGTTTTTTTTGGTAAGGATTTATAAGTTTGTTTGTCTTTAATGAAGGGTGGTGATGGAGGTGTTTTTTTAATGGTAGAGTTTAGATTCGTTTATTGAGGATAGTTTTTGATCTTTGTGTTTGTTTGATGTAATATTCATTTTAAGGTTTGTATTTTGCAGGCGGAAATTTTAATTGGGAGATAAGTTGATGAATAGTAAGGTTTTTACTGGGATTCTTGGTTCTGCTGTTTTAGTGGCGCCTTGGCTTTTTGGTGTTGAAGTAGCTTCGGCAGCTGCTTATAAGGGCTCAAAAGCAACGAAGCCAGAGGTCACGATTGCAGGGACTGTTTACAGTGGATTTCGTCGAGTTAATACCGGTGAAACGGGTCGTAAGTATTCTAATTCGATGGTGGGATCTTGGGGAGATAACTCATCTTACCTGAAAGCAGCGGTGTCAACAGAAGTTAATCGTTGGAAATTAACAGGGTTGATTGAGCTTAGCGCCAGTCAAGGAAACACGGATCTATTTGATCAGGATAATGTTGAGGATAATTTTGATGTAACATCAAACCTTGAGGTAGCCATTGAGGATGCTCAAGGCATGTTGGGCCGACTATCAATGGGGGATACGGAGCCCAAGAGCTCATCTGCATACGATGCTTCATTGGGAACTACAAAATATAAAGGAGTAGGTTTTGTTGATGCGGTGAACTTTGGGGATAGTGATGTTACAGTAGGATCCGTGTTTGGTTATACGGCTTTGAATTCTAATGGACACCATATTGAATATCAAACAGCAGACTTTTCATCCTTATCTAAGTCTTTGGCAGGGTTGACATTGACGATGGATTATTCATCTCAAAGTGATCTTTATGATGTTAATTATGATAGTATGGGGTTTGGTGCTAGGTATGGCCAAACAGTTAAGGATGTGCAATTAGATTTGAGGGCGGGGTATTCATCTCGTGCTAGAGAGAGTCAAGCTAAAATATCCAATAACACTAACATGGATCCACATATCCATGGCTTAGGTTTGTCTGCTGCATTTGCCTATAAAGGTTTTGATGCGCTGATTGCTCATGCTAAATTAGACCCTAAGGGTTATGTTAATCCTATTGTAGATAATTCAGCAGCCAATGCACTAACGAATAATTTTGGTCAAAAGGCGGCGGAATTTAATTCTTATGCTGCAGGCTATAAGTATAACTTCATGGGTAAACCAGTGGGCGTCAGTTATAGTCATTCAACCTCTAAGCATTGGAGGAATGATGGATCTAAAGGAACGGTTAAGGCGCTTGGTATGGAGTGTGAGATGTCCGATCATTTGACATTCTATGGAACGATGCAAGAGCATTCAGCTAGCGGCGTTAAGGTTTGGACTGAAGGAGCTTATGCAGTGCCTCCGAAAATTAAGGTGAGTGCTTTAGGTTTTGAGTATTGGCTTTCCAACTAAATATTATTTTCTTAAATCAAACTAGAAAGGGCCAGATTTTATCTGGCCTTTTTCTATTGAGAGGGGTGAAGAAGGTTGATGTGACATTAGAATGTTCTGTTTAAAACATAAAAAGCCATGATGTTTTGATTTGGGTCATTATTTAATGTAATATTCGATTTAGAGTTTGTGTTTTACAAACGGAAATTGTATTGGGGAGACAAAATATGAATCAAAAAGTAATGGCAGGGATGATAGGCTCTGCTGTTTTGGTGGCCCCTTGGCTATTTGGGGTAGAGATGGCTTTGGCAGCTGCAAACACAGGGTCTAAATTGACTAAGCCAGAGGTTAAGGTTTCAGGGACTGTATACAGTGGATTTCGTCGAGTTAAGACAGGAGAAACCGGGCGTGAGTATTCCAATGCAACAATAGGCTCCTTTGGAGATAATTATTCTCAGTTGGCAGCAGAGGTTTCAACAGTTATTAGGAATTGGAAATTGACAGGGCTGATTGAGCTTAAGGCTTCTGAAGGAAGTGCTGATGGAATTAATGAAGAGAATTATCATATACTGGATTCTTCCATAACTTCAGATATTGAAATAGCCATTGAGGATAATCTTGGAGTTTTGGGACGACTATCAATAGGGGATACTGAGCCCAAGAGCTCATCTGCATACGGTGCTTCATTGGGAACTAAAAAATATAAAAGAGTAGGTTTTGTTGATCAAGTGAACTTTGGGTCATTTGTTGATGATGATGTTGCTTCTGTTTTTGGTTATACGGCTTTGAATTCCAAAGGTCATCATATTGAATATCAAACAGCAGACTTTTCAGTATTATCTAAGTCTTTGGCAGGGTTGACATTGACGATGGATTATTCATCTCTTAGTGACCTTCATGATGCTAATTATGATAGTATGGGGTTTGGTGGAATCTACAGTCATACCCTAGGTAATGTAGAGCTAGATTTGCGTGCTGGCTATACTTCCCGTGCTAGAGAACGTCAGGTTAAAATATCCAATAACACTAACATGGACCCACACGTTCATGGTTTAGCTCTTTCTGCAGCTTTTGCATACCAAGGTTTTGATGCGCTGATTGCTTATAGTAAATTAGACCCTAAAGGCTATGTTAACCCAACTGTAGATAATTCAGCAGCCAACGCAAGAACCAATGAGTTTGGGCAGAAGGCGGCGGAATATAATTCTTATGCTGCAGGCTATAAATATGACTTTATGGGCAAGCCAGTGGGCGTTAGTTATAGTCATTCAACCTCTAGGCACTGGAGGAATGATGGATCTAAAGGAACGATTAGGGCGCTTGGTATTGAGTGTGATATGTCAGATCATTTATCATTCTATGGAACGATGCAAGAGCATTCAGCGAGTGGTTTTAAAGCTGCTACTGAAGGAAGTTTTGCTGTGCCTCCGAAAATTAAGATGAGTTCTTTAGGTTTTAAGTATAGCCTTTCCAACTGATTGTTATTGACCTAGCTTATATTAAAAAGGCCAGAGAAATCTCTGGCCTTTTTCTATTGAGAGGGGTAAATAAGGTTGATGTGACGTTGGAATGTGCTGTTTAAAAACATAGAAAAAAATGATGACGTTTTGAGTTTGATGATTATTTAATGTAATATTCGATTTAGAGTTTGTGTTTTACAAACGGAAATTGTATTTGGGAGACAAATTATATGAATCAAAAAGTAATGGCAGGGATGATAGGTTCTATTGTTTTGGTGGCACCTTGTCTATTTGGGGTAGAGGTGGCGTTGGCAGCTGCAAACACAGGGTCTAGATTGACTCAGCCTGAGGTTAAGGTTTCAGGGACTGTTTACAGTGGAGTTCGTAAAGTTAATACTGGTGAAACGGGTCGTCAGAATTCTAATACGATGGTGGGATCTTGGGGAGATAATTCATCTCAACTGGCAGCAGTGGTGTCAACAGAAGTTAATCGTTGGAAATTGACAGGATTGATCGAGCTGAAGGCTCCTGAAGGAAGAATGGATAGAGTGGATGAAGATAATTATGTCATTGATTCAGGCAAAACCGCTGATCTTGAAATAGCGATTGAGGATAATCAAGGAATAGTAGGTCGATTATCAATAGGTGATACCGAGCCTAAGAGTTCTTCTGCGCACAAGGCTTCACTCGGGACAACAAAATATCAGACTTGTTCATTTATTGAATCAGTGAATTTTGGTTCATATTTTTTAAATGATGTTGGTCATGTTTTTGGTTATTATGTGTTGAATGACAAAGGTCATCATATTGAATATCAAACAGCCGACTTTTCAGTGTTATCTAAGTCTTTGGCAGGGTTGACATTGACGATGGATTATTCGTCTCTTAGTGACCTTCATGATGCTCGTCATGATAGTATGGGTTTTGGTGGTAGGTATAGCCAAACAATTAAGGGTGTTGAGTTAGATTTGAGGGCGGGGTATTCATCTCGTGCTAGAGGAGATCGTCAAGCTAAAATATCTAACAATTCTAACGTGGATCCGCATATCCATGGCCTAGGTCTTTCTGCTGCATTTGCCTACCAAGGTTTTGATGCATTGATTGCTCACACTAAATTAGACCCTAAAGGCTATGTTAACCCAACTGTAGATAATTCATCAGCCAATGATAGAACGAATGATTTTGGTCAAAAAGCGGCGGAATATCATTCTTATGCTGCAGGCTATAAATATGACTTTATGGGTAAACCAGTGGGCGTTAGTTATAGTCATTCAACCTCTAAGCATTGGAGGAATGATGGATCTAAAGGAACGATTAAGGCGCTTGGTATTGAGTGTGATATGTCGGATCATTTAACATTCTATGGAACGATGCAAGAGCATTCAGCGAGTGGTTTTAAAGTTGCTACTGAAGGTGGTTATGCTGTGCCTCCGAAAATAAAAATGAGTGCTTTAGGTTTTAAGTATAGCCTTTCCAACTGATTTTTATTGACCTAGCGTATATTAAAAAGGCCAGAGAAATCCCTGGCCTTTTTCTATTCATTAGAGTGAAAATAATAATGTTGGTGATGAGTTAAAATGCTAGTTGATTTTTACTGTTTTCATTAATAAAAGATGTTTTAGTTGTTGTTGGGGTTTTTTAATCTGCTTTAATGAGTGATGAAGTTTTTTACAAAATCATGATAAATATATATTTTTATTGTGTTTTTCTTGTTTTTAATGTATGTTCTCGAAGATAATAGTAAAAAATAGAGGGTAATAATGATGAATATGTATTTTCTTGGTTGTCTTGTGGTGCTGATGGGAGGATGTTTGCTTGTTTTTGCGTTTAATCAATATAAGAGGCAAGAAGATCTTGGTGAGTGGGTTATTAATGCTGCAGAAGAGGGTAATGTTGATGCTATGGTTTCATTGGGCTCAGTGTATGAAGTGTATGGTGATGATGATCAGTCAGAGGGCAGTGAACATTATAATAGGGCAATAAAATGGTATAAAAAGGCAGCACAAGGCCAGCAGGGCATGTATCAAGGGCATGTTATTGCCATGTATCATTTGGGTGAGATGTATCAGAAGGGTAAGGGGCAGCCTCAAGGTAAGCCTAACGATAAAGAAGCTATTAAGTGGTATAAAAAGGCAGCTGCGGGGGGAGAGGCAAAAGCCATGTATAATTTAGGGGTTATTTATTTCGATAGATATGATGAGACAGGAAGTCAATCTTCTTACCGTGAGTCTATGAAGTGGTATAAGCGGGCGGTTACTGAGTCGAGTGAAGAAGAGATGCATGAAATAATAAAGCTAAGTCAGACAGATAAGTATCGGTTATCTGTTGAGACTCAGGAGATGTAATTCATCGCCGGTTACATGCAAAGAGAGTTATGTGTGTAGGGCTGTTTAACTTTCAGTGAATGCTTTTAATGAGGGATCTTGCCTTGTTGGCATATTTTATATTACCTGTAGCAATAATCTCATTGAGTGTTTTTTCAGCCTCTTTGTATTCATTCATCTCAATGTAGGCCCTGGCTAAATCTAGTTTTGATGGCAAGCCTTCTTCTGAGCCTAGAAAGTCATATTCATCTTCTTCTAAATCATAGTTTGAGTTGGTAGGTGCTTTGACCTCACGTCTGATTGGAATGATAGAGCGTAGCGCAGACATCACTAAAAGTAAGCTAATGCTACCAAGAAACCAAAAGGTGGGAGGTTGGTCGAAGATGTTCTGGTTCTGAGAGAGGTACACAGGAGCGCTGGAGGCAACTTTAGGTGCTGCATTGATGTTGTCTTTGATTGACTTGATATCTTTTTTAAGGTCTAAAATTGCAAGCTTAATTTGCTCAGCTGTTTGTTCTGTTTGGGCTTTTATGGCGGGTAACTTTTCTTCTTTTGTGATAATGATCGGATCAGGTTGTGGTAGTGAGGCTTTGGTTTGGGTTTTTATGGCGGGGGACTTTTCTTCTTTTGTGATAATGATCGGAGCAGGTTGTGGTAGTGAGGCTTTGGTTTGGGGTAGTGGTAAATGCCGGGTATAATATTCCGTTTGGTTGACAAGTCGGCTAGACTCTATCGCATTAAAGTTGAACGTTGCAAGTGCTTGGCTGAAGAAAGTGCTTAAAATGATTACAATAACAGTGTATAACATAGTCGACTCGATGTTAATCCTTCACTGAAGCTTAGCTTATATTGGGGAGAGGATCAACTGTTCGGGTCAATTATCCGTTTTATATTTTCTTTAGGTGCTGAAGGTTTTTGGGTTTTATTCTTGAATTTTATCTATTTTTTTGAGATAATAGGGTATGGTGAATGCTGATATAACGCCTGCATTGCAAAGGTATGTTGCTCTCGTTGAATACGCGGGAGTGCAGTATCACGGTTGGCAAAAACAACCTCAGGCAGACAGTGTTCAGTCAAGGCTTGAAAAAGCCTTATCAAAAGTTGCCAATCAACCTATACAAGTGGTTTGTGCAGGCCGAACTGATGCGGGTGTTCATGCACTTGGGCAGGTGGTTCATTTTGATGCGCCGAAAGGTTTAAGATCTCCTAGAAACTGGTTGTTGGGTGGTAATGTTCATTTGCCTGATGATATTAAGTTGTTAAGTGTGAATAATGTTTCTATGGATTTTCATGCAAGGTTTAGTGCTACGGAAAGGCACTATCAATATTGGTTAAAAGCAGGCGGTGTTCGCAGCGGTGTTTTTCATTATCATTGTGGTTATTGTAATTATTCGTTAGATATTGATAGAATGTCTGAGGCGGCTGATGGGTGGATAGGCAGGCATGATTTCTCGTCTTTCCGTTCGTCAAGATGTCAGGCTAAAAGTACGGTAAGAGTTTTAACTAGGTTGAACATTTCTATTCAACATGACATGCTGTTGTTTGAAGTGAGTGCGAATGCGTTTTTGCACCATATGGTGCGTTTTATGATAGCGGCTCTTGTGGAAGTTGGTAGAGGGAGACGTTCAGTTAGCTGGGCGCATGATTTGGTCAAATTTAAAGAGGGCACAGTGGCTAAACTGGTTGATGCTAAAGGTTTATATTTGGTGGGTGTGGATTATCCAAGTTTATTTGGAATAAAGAAAAGGTCTTCTACATGGTGTTGTTTTGTTTGAACGGTGAGTTAGGGTATGAGTCAAGAGAAAATAAGTCAAAGATATAAAGAAAGTATTGTTTATCAGGTTGTTCCTGGTAGAGTTCTTTTGCAGCAAAGTTCACATCAAGAGTATGTGGATTGGCTGAGAGTTGCGAGCGGCGTTGATGAGGCGTTGTTTAATGAGACCTATCTTCCCTTGGTGTTTCGATTTGGTGACTTTGTTCAATCTTTACCCCAAACAGGCCTACACTGGGAGGATTCTATTTTTAATTATGGTTTGGCACGAGCCAAGGCTTTATTACAAATGAATGATCGGGCTTTGAGTAAAAAGAACCCCACCGAGCAAGCAGTATTGAGGTTTCTAGTATTCTCAGCAGGTCTTTTATATGAGGTTGGTTTAGTTGCCACAGATAGAAAGGTTTTCATTTGTAATGACAAAGGAGAGTTTATTAAACTTTGGGAGCCCTTGATCGGAGACATTGTTTCTGATGCTAAGTATTATAAGGTGCGTAATATTCATGACCTTGGTCACTCTTATATGAGTGCAGTGACTCCTTTGTTAGCCAAAAATATTATGCCTGATAACGGGTTGGTTTGGTTGAATGAATCACCTAAACTGCTATTGGCTTGGTTAAAGGCTCTGGTGAGTCCGGAAGATGGTTTTTCTGATTTGGGGTTGGATTTTGATCGAGAGAAAGTCAATAAAGCTGCTAAAAAGGATCGTTTAGAAGATTTAATTGTAAAAACCAGTGAGCCTGAAGAAACCTTGGCAGGTGAAATGTTTTGGAAATGGCTTAAAGAGCAGATTGAAGCTAAAAAAATATCGCTTAATGAAGATGGATCCATGGCTTATTTGGTTCAAGAAGGGCTATTGCTGGAGCATGAAAGGATTTTTCGAGATTTTACCAAAGCATTTTCAGAATACCGAGACTGGATTGTTGTGTATAAGCAATTTAATCACTTAGGCTTAACTCGTTTAAGTGGTCAAGATTATAAATTCGAACAGTATTTTTCTGATTCACCCCATAAAACAGTGGGGCGTCAGACCTCAATGTTCTCTATAGATAATAAGATAACAACATTGCCCAAGTCTCGAAAGGTATCCAATAAGTTGTTTTCTAGCCAGGTATTGAATAGTCAAGAGCCTTTGCCACATCAAAACTCATTATCTGAATCACGACAAATGCAGGGGCATTTGTTATTAAATCCACATATGTTTATTAACCCAGCTGCATTGGGGGCGGTTAATAGCCAGGTAAAACCTCAATCCAAAGGTGTGATGAGTCGCATGGTAACACGTCTGTTGAGTATTACTGTAGGTTTGAGTATGGGGGCAGATATTTTGCCACCCAAGTAAATTGTCAAATTAAAGTGTTGAATGTCTGGAATATCTAAAAAGACTAAGGTAGTGTTGTTGCAAAGAGTTAGGAAGAAAGCATGAAGTTGCCGAGTTCAGGTGAAATACGTAATGAGTTTAAAAATATAAATGAAGATTTTATCACAGAATCAAGAGAAACTATTGGCAATATCCTTTCGGGTAACGACTCTCGTTTATTAATCATTGTAGGCCCGTGTTCAATTTATAATCTAGACGCGTCTATGGAATATGCTCAACGATTGCATGCCTTGGCCAAGGACGTTGATGATGTCATGTTTATTGTTATGAGGACATATATAGAAAAATCAAGAACCTCAGTAGGTTGGCCAGGTTTTGTTCTGGAGCCTAGAGGACCTGGTCGGGGGGACGTATCCACTGGGTTGAGAAAATCGAGAGAGTTTTTTTGTCAACTTCAGGCATTAGGTGTTCCTTTGGCGTGTGAGATGGTAAACCCTTTGATACTGCCTTACATTGAGGATTTAGTTAGCTGGTTTTCTGTTGGAGCTAGAAATGTGGGTTCTTATCTACATAGGGTGGCGGCCTCTAATCTGAGTGTTCCAGTGGGGTTTAAAAACCCATTGTGTGGAAATATTGATATTGCGCTGGATGCCTTGAGAGTTGCTCAACAACAAAACCCATATATTTATTTGGATGAAGCCGGTGTGTGTGAGTCTCTAAGCTCAGGAGCTCCTTGGGCCCATGTTGTGCTGCGAGGAAGTCATCAGGGTGTTAATTATCATCGAGAGACTATAGAGAATGTTCGGAGTCGCTTGGAAGGTTTAAATCTCAATCCATCTGTCATCGTGGATTGTAGTCATATGAATGCAAGAAATAAAGCCCGTTTACAGAGTAAGGTTCTTGAGACTGTGATCAATGATTCCAGAGATTTAATAGCAGGGGTTATGATGGAGAGCTTTTTGGTCGAAGGACGACAAGGTTTTGATTCATCAAGGTATGGGCAAAGTGTTACGGATGATTGCATGGGTTGGGATGAAACGGTTGAGTTAATCAGGCAAACAGCAAATAAATTAAGGGGTTTGTCCTAAGGCTTACTTGCCACTTTTTGGGCTTGTGGTTACAATGGGCGCAGTAATGAATAAAAAGGTGCTTTGTGAGTTGGCTCAAAAAGTTATTGCCTAAGTTGTCAGGTTCTTCTTCTAAGAAGGATATTCCCGCGGGTCTTTGGTTGCAATGCCAATCGTGTGGCGTCATGTTGTACAAGGAAGAGCTGGAAGAGCATTTACAGGTATGTTCAAAATGCGGTCACCATCATCGTATTTCAGCCAAAATGCGTTTTCAATATTTGTTTGATAAGGCTGAATGGGACGAGTTATTTGAAAATATTCAGTCGAAGGATGTTTTGAGATTTAAAGATACCAAACGTTACAAGGACCGTTTGGTTCAGGCTAGAAAAAAAACAGGGGAAACCGAAGCGCTTAAGGTAGCTCATGGTTTTATTGAGAATCAATCCCTAATAATGGCTGCATTTGAGTTTGATTTTATTGGGGGCTCCATGGGGGTTTCGGTCGGAGAGCGTTTTGTTTTGGCTGCGGAAGAGGCCTTACGATTAGGTGTGCCTTTTGTTTGTTTAACGGCAAGTGGTGGGGCAAGAATGCAGGAAGGGGTTTATTCTCTGATGCAAATGCCTCGAACGGCTTCAGCGATTGCGAGACTTTCTCAGGCTAAATTGCCCTATATCTCAGTGTTGTTAGACCCCACATCTGGAGGGGTGGCTGCCAGCCTTGCGATGTTAGGGGATGTTATTTTAGCAGAGCCTAATGCCTTGATTGGTTTTACAGGGCCAAGGGTTATTAATCAAACGGTCAAGCAAAGTTTGCCTGCGGGGTTTCAGCGCAGTGAGTTTTTACTTGAACACGGAGCTATTGACGCAGTTGTCGATCGAAGAGAGCTTAAATCTGTTTTGGGTGATTTAATCTCTTGCTTGATGGCTAGGCGATAGGGGTGGAGGTAAGAAGCTCTTTAGTTGATTTGCTGGACCGTTTAAAAGAATCCGGTATGAATTTATCCTTGGATAATATTCGTGGTTGTTTTGATCGTTTGGAGTTAATGGCGCCTCAAGCTTCAGTGATTACGATTGCTGGAACGAATGGAAAAGGAACATGCGCTGCAATTTTAGAATCCTTAGGAAAGCAGTCGGGGTATAAGGTGGGGGTGTTTACCTCTCCACACTTGCATGATGTTACCGAGCGTATCCGCATTGATCAGGTTAATATTAGTGAAGCAAAGTTGTACGGTTATCTTAAAACTATTCAAAATAAAATGGGAGAGGGTTCTTTAAGTTATTTTGAGATCTTGGCTTGTGCAGCTTTAATGGCCTTTGCAGAAGCCGGGTGTGATTTATTGATTCTAGAGGCTGGATTGGGTGGGCGTTTGGATGCTATGAATGCCTTGGATTTTTCAAAGACTAAGCAGTATATTTCCGTGATTACCTCCATTGGGTTAGATCACCAAGCGTGGTTAGGTTATACGCGAACTGCTATCATGCAAGAAAAGCTAGGGTATTCCAGAGAAGGTTTCCCTTTAGTTTTGGGTGAAATGATGATGCCTGAAAAGGGTGAAGCTTTATTAACGAAGACTAAGGCTAAGTGTTACCGTATTGTGAAAGATTTTTTCATTGAGAATAATGAGTGGGGAGTCAAGGGTGACAGAACGATAACAGTTCCCAAAAATAAATGGGTTGAATCATCGGTAGCATGCGCTTTAAAGGCTTATCAATTATTGGGTGGTAGGTTATCAACATCGTTGCTAAACAAAGCTTTTCAGAGAACCTTATTACCGGGTCGCTGTGAGTTTAGAAAAATAGGCTCACAAGAATGGGTGTTTGATGTAGCTCATAATTCAGAGTCTTTAGAGATGTTGGCTAAGCAATTGAATCAAGATAAAGACTTTCGTTGTGTGATTATCTTGGCCATGAGAGCGGATAAAAATGTATTCCCAGGACTTGAGTGTTTGGGAAAGTTGTCAATGGGTTGGGTTTGGGTTCAATCTATTTTTGGTTCTCCGCAAGAAAGTGTTGATAAATATTTGCAATGTCACCCGGCTAAGGTAGAATATCTAAGAGATGTCTTAACGACGGTGAAGCAAGTTCTTAACTCTAAGGCTGATAAAGTTTTAGTGACAGGTTCTTTCCTGACTGTTCAGGCATTTCAGGATGTTTGTCAAGTGCAGCACATAAAGGAAGTAAGGACGACTTAAGTGGTGAAGGTAAAGTTAAGATTATGGCAAGGAATGTATACCGAGCAACGTGAACTTAAGGTGATTCGATTGCTTATGTTGGTTTGTTTGTTGTGGATAACTTCGCCTTTTTATAGACCTATGACGGACCCACTGTTGTCTCGTATTCAAATACCTTCCAAGCAAGATCTGATGCCTTCTTGGTGGATGACAAGCATGAGGTGGTTGTCTTCTTTCTCATTTCAATGGAATGAAGGGGCTCCCTTGGCACGAAAATCATCCCGGCCTATCTCAGGAGACGGTGTTTCTCTAGGCATTTTTTCAAGTGTTTCTGGTGTGCAAAAGTATAGGCAACGATACCGCATGAACTATCTACATATCACTCCGGAAGCTCAGGGTTTTAGTGTTACAATTCCCAGTAGTTTTTCTGAGGATCAAATTGAACTTATTTTACAAAAGCCTGAGGTACAAGAAATGTATAGGACTTTTCATGAATAACTTGATGTTCAGTTCGTTTGTAGCTTTTGACTGGGTTGTTTTGGGTATTGTTATTATCTCGGCCATGGTGGGAGCTTTTAGAGGGTTTATCAGAGAATCTTTGAGCTTGTTGGCGTGGGTTGTTGCTATTTGGCTGGCTTTTCATTATTCAGGAAGTTTTTCAGATTATTTATCCTCCTATATTAATAATGGCACGGTGAGAATTTTAGTGGTGGCATCTGTGATGATTTTAGGGGTGATGTTACTCAGTAATCTTTTGAAGTCATTGATTTTGTGGGTGCTCAATAAGACTGGGTTGATAGCTTTTGATCGAGTCCTTGGGCTTGTTTTTGGGACCGTTAGAGGCCTTTTGATTTGTATGTTAATGGTGCAGCTGCTTAGTTTGACGGGGTTAGCCGATCAATCGTGGTGGCAGTACTCTAGGTTGGTTGACCCGATGAAGAATGCTGCGTCAAAGATGTCCGATATTCTGCCCAAACCGATTGATCATTTGTGGGATCATTATGTGATGGGTAAGGGGTTAGTTGATGTTAAGAAGCATAAAGCTGATGATCCAGAATATACTCCCAAACAGACTGAGGAAGTTGGTTCGGATCAAAATTCAGAGAATTTGTTAAAAACCGACGTGGATGACTTTGTAGAGTTTGACGGATAATGGATGATTGGTTCGGATTTAAGGGCTGATTTAGCCTATAAATAAACCCGGATGGGTGGTTGTTAATAGTTTGGTTTTGATGGCATAGGTGTTGGTTTAGATAGGATTGAAGTGTTTTAGTGAGAGGGGGTTCGAAGCGCCTTATGATCACAAGGTGTGCATAGTCAAGTAGAGTTTCCCACATAAACCATGATTCGAGAGAGGCAAAGGCATCATCTCCTAAGATAAAAATTAAGCTTTCATTGAGGTATTGTTGCCTTAGTTCCTGGAGTGTTAATACGGTAAAAGAAGGGCCTTCTCGTAAGGTTTCTCTGGGGTCTATTTTAAAGTTTTCATGGGGTTCAATGGCAAGTTCAAGCATTTTAAGCCGATGTTTAGCTGAAATGGGGGCTTTTTCATGCGGGGGTTGTCCGTTAGGAATTAAGATGCACTCAGAGCAATTAAAGTGAGTGAGGACGGTCTTGGCAATATAAAGATGCCCGAGGTGGATAGGGTTGAATGTGCCTCCTAGAACGGCAATGGGCATTCTTGGTCTCCTGATAAGTATAGCAGCGATTGCTCGATAAACTGTGGTAAATTACCTGTTATTTGGCCTTTGATCAGGCTGTCTCCTGTAGCTAGAAATGTTTGAATCGCATACAGGGATATGAGGCTGTGTCGTAAAATAGCAGGGGTGAGGTTTTTTTGTTGCCAGGGAGGAATTTTAACTTGGCTGTAGGCTTGGTTTAAGGGCAGGTTTTGAGATAATTCTTTGACCCTTCGGCAAGACCTTACGGTTTTTGCTGTTTGCCAATAGAGTTTATGAAGCTCCTCTTGACTGTGGGTGCCAAGTTGCAGTTTTTTAGATTTTAAGTTGCCGGTTAGGGCTTGGTTGAGAAGGGTAAAAGAGGGTTCGGTGGCAAAGCTATGCAAAAGGCTTTGAAAGGTAGATTCACTAATGACTTGTTGTGGGTAGGCTAGGCCTATTTGTCGCACAATTCTAACGAGATCAGACAGTGAATGTTGTGATGTTTGTAGGAGTTGTTTGATTTGTGAAGAAGAGAGCTGGGCTTTCCATTGAGATAAAAGTGCTTGGAGCCATTGTTGTAAATCTCTGCCATAGAGGGGGTTGCAGTCAATGCTTAATTGTTGGCTACACAGTTGTTTAAACCATTTGCTTTTGGGGGCAGGTTTATCAGCATGATGGACAATAAGAATGGCAAATTGATCATGATTAAGTTGTTCAGGAAGGTTGCAGAGGAGGTTTTCAGTTTCTTTGGGCAGTTTTTGACCAGCATAGTTGAGAATGAACCATTTGGGGTCAGGAAAGAGAGAGTTGTTTTTAGTTTCGGTGGTCAGTTCATAGATGTCATGGATTGAAGTGGCATCAAAGATGCGTTTACGGTAACCCTGGGCGCTGAAGTGTTCTTGTAGTTTTTCTTTGACGTGTTCGATGAGGGCGGTTTGGGACCCGTGTAGGACCGCAAACCGATGTTTGTCGAGGTGTTGCTTGGGATTAAATTGAGTTGATTTCATAACAATGATTTATATTAAATAACGATTATGGCATAATTACATTTAAGTCTCAATATCATGAAGAGGAAGTATGGTTACTAAAGTTTTGCATCACTCTGATGTGGCGTTATGG
Source organism: Gammaproteobacteria bacterium (assembly GCA_036012865.1). Taxonomy (GTDB): domain Bacteria; phylum Pseudomonadota; class Gammaproteobacteria; order Comchoanobacterales; family Comchoanobacteraceae; genus DASCQC01. Next base: position 32,743 of record DASCQC010000029.1, on the reverse strand, counting down.
GTTCAGCAGTATGGTGTTGAAAAATGTATTAAAGAAGTTATGGATAGGCTCAAGCTCGATTATGGTCGTTGGTCTGAATTTAAAAGAACACCTCGTCAGGCACTATATTTCCCGCATGGGGTGATTGAGTCTATGCCGATCTCTGATGATGAGTGGTATGCGTGTAAGTTGGTGAATGGGCACCCTGATAACCCATCGAAAGGTTTGCTGTCTATTTATGCTTTAGGGGCTTTGTTGTCAGTTGAAACAGGACGTGTTCACTTGCTTTCAGAAATGACGTTGCTAACCGCTATCAGAACTGCAGCCATGAGTGCTCTATTTGCCTCACTGTGTAAGATAAAAAAGCCCATAAAATTGGGTGTTATTGGTGCAGGAGCTCAATCTGAATTTCAGTTATTAGGTTTAGATCAGGTGCTGACCATTGATCGTGTTATGGTGTATGATGTGGATCCGAAAACAGTGGGTAAATTAACACGCAATTTAGGTTTTAAACCTTGGCCTATTGAATCCTTAAGTCAAGTTGAGCCGTTGGTTGAATCGTGTGACGTTATCGTGACGTCTACAGCAATTAAGCAGCGAGTAGATGTTTTGGGTTCAGCCAGCTTAAGAAGTGATCAAGTTGTTATTGCCCTAGGAGGAGATTGCCCAGGGAAAACTGAATTGGATGTGATGAGGTTAATAGGCGCCCGTATTGTTGTGCCATGCATCAAGCAGGCTGGTGTTGAGGGTGAGATTCAGCAGTTGCGTGGAGAAAATGATAACGTTAAAGAAATCCATGAATGTCTTGACGGATCCTGGTTACATTCATCCGATACGCTTAGAATTTTTGATTCAGTGGGTTATGCGTTGGAAGACTACGCTGTTTTAAGGTGGATGAATGATCATCATGCCGAAGCTAGTTCAGAGCCCTTCCACCCTGAATTGGATGACCCAAAAAATCTATTTGCATCCATTAGAAAGGCTTCGGAATAGTTAATTATTTAAGTGGGTTAACGATCACGTAGCAGTCTAGGTTTTCGTTTTTGGGTACTAAAGCGAACCCATGTCGTGCAATTGTTGTATTGATATCTTTTTTAGCTTTTATAGAAGCTTTCCTAGAGGTCTTATCTATTTCATTATACGGTAATAAAGCATTCGCGATTAAATTTACTGTGAGGTCATCCGAAAGGTGTTTTTCGCAGCTAAGCAGCTTTTTTAAAGTCAGTTCATCGGACCTAATGGACATTGCATTGCCATGAATCTCTCGAGCGGAGTCAAATTCAGGGATAGATGAATGATCGGATAACAGGGGTTGTAAGGTCTCTTTTATCCATGCTTTGTACATTGTTTTTAAGGCTTCTTCGCTATGGTGTAGGCCGGATTGCGCAGCTTGTAATAGCTGTTGGCTGGTTTGTTGTATATGACCACTGGATAAACTTCTTACAGCATTTATAGATGCTGCGATGAAATTTCGAGAAGTGTTAACAAGTCTGATGTCGTTCATCTGATCATGAAAGGCCTTGATAGGCTGAGCTAAAGATAGCCATCTGCTTCTATCAATAGGATGAACTTCAAGGGTGGGGCCCTTTTGTAAAACATAATTATAAATGTTGCAAAGTGAGGGGCTTGAATTGATTGATTTAGGTTCTTGTTGGGGTTCTTTTGAAAAGCTTGCAAGGCGATGTTGGTCAAAGTAATACAATAAGGTGTTGAATGAATTATTTGCCGAGTTGTATTGGATCGCTGTTGTTAATAAAGCCCCTATAACTTCCTCACCACCCCTATCATTGTTTAGATCGATAGCGTCATTAAAAACACTGGTATCGTGCTCGCATGAGAGTCTAAATGCTCCGTACAGCTTATAAGGAATGACAATATGACGTTGACCCGGGAATAGGTGTAAACAGTTGATGGGGTTGGGGCCCAGCATGGCATAGTCACGAATATGGTCGTAGATAGGGTCTTCAGCTAGCATGATACCGGGAGATTCAAACGTAATGGTATCAATGGATTGTTGTTCTGTTTCCTGAAAGGATACGGCTAAATTGGCAGCAATAGCTCCACCAAGGGAGTGACCTAAAAATATTAGTTTAAAACCACTCCTCATTAACTTTTTTATTAGATCTTTTTTGCTATCTATAAGCTCCTGTGGAAGTTTTCCTGTATATTTAAGGTAGATATCTTTAATGAGATCATTGTGATTATCGGTTCCAGGAATAAGAATGGCGATTGTTTTAGAGGTGTGGTTAATGGCGGCAAATGTTTCTATTTTACCCAAGTGTTGAAAAAGCGAGTGAGTGCTGTGGCCGTTGTGAGCTTTACAAAGAGAAGTTTCATGCCATTCCCAGTTTTCTGGTAGTGAGGTTACGGAAGATGGTTTTTTTTTTAGTTTATAGGCTGCTTGTAACAGGGCAACATATTGTTGGGGGTATTCATGGTTTTCTCCAAAGATAAGGTTGCTAAGGTAATTCAGTGCAGATCTCATTTTCAACTTTCCAGTTATTTTGGGTATTCTGACAGGGTTTTTTGTGAAAGTAAAGTATTGGTTTTGTGTTTTATTTAAGGTTTATTGGGTGCGAGAATAGAGGGGGGTGGTTCATGTTTTATGTGCCCATTTTGTGTAAGGGTTGGTTGGGTAATCAATCGAAATAAGATGAGCCACAAGGCCTGGTTAAATATTAGGCCTTGTGTTAACAACAGTAGTTTTTAATCTATGCGATTTTTGGGTTTGCGAGTGTGCTGCTCTAGAATTTATAAAGAATGTTTGCTAAAGCGCTTAAATTGAGGGTTAAATTTAGCTGTCATACTGTACGTATAGTGATAGGGTTGTTGGGCAGATTCATCATAATGGTTATGTTCTTGGAATGGGGTTAACCAGCAGATAACTTTTGGGGTTGTTTGCTGACGTGTTCTTGAATTCACAAGGCTTATGTTGCATGATCTTGCGATTGATTTTTTCTCTAGATTGCTCTGAGTTTCTTGGTTTCTTCGCTGGCATTTATTATGGAATTGATTAGCTAGGTGTGATAAAAAGTATTTGCATGGGAAGTGGTTTTGTTACAGCTAGTTTATCCGCTCTAATTGCCATGGCTTTTTAGGCTATAGGTTTTCTCGGTTTACAGATAGGCTCCAAAAAACTTGTATTTATGAATCTTTAGCTGGTTTTAGTTATCGGGTACATGCGTGCCTAGAAAATTGTAAAATTTAGCTCAAAACGTCTCATTTTACTATCTGTTTCTCCGTTTTTATCAATGCTATTATATCACTGCCCCTCTTGTGTTGCGTTACATTCTGATATTAAGGTAAATTTGTAGAGGGTTGACTTTTAGGGGGGCGTGCGGTATACTTATATTATTGATTAAAAGGATAAAAATGAAAAATAAAGTTGTAAAAAGTGCTAAAGAGCAATTAAATCGTTTGAGAGATTTAAAGCAGGAATTAGCGACACTTCAAACAAAACTTCAAGACGTTGTCGGTGGTGTAAATAAAATTACATCAAATGGCGCCCATAATTTCACTCGATACTCTCAGTTTTCTTATTTAAGGGCTTATTTGACAAAAGTAGACTCTGAATTTTTCAACAATACCAACAATGAAAAAATTGCAGAGCTTGTTTTATTTGCTAAATATATCATCGAGGGGTTCAGTTATCATGATGCGTTTGATGCGCTTTATCATGAGTCATATTTGTCAGATATCAAGGCCATCAGTAGCAAAGATGAATTTAGATTCTTCTCGCTTATTACGGGTCTTTTGAGTGTTCGTAAAATGGAAAGTGAAATTAATTCTATTGATAAGGAAATGTTAAGCCTTAGAAATTTTTACGCCTCCTTCCAAACGGGTCGTGTAAGTGCTTATAAGGGTTTAAAAGATGGAGACATAGTTACTTTTAAAAATCCCGAAACACAACAGACTGAGCAATATCAAACAATCAATATAAAGGCCAACAAGAATGATGCCTCACAATCTCAAGAGCTTAGTCTGTTAGGGCATATTTACATACCTGTAAATAAATCTGATTATCCGATAGTTTATATCTGTTGGCGTGGTTCTGTGAATAAAGAAAGTTGGTACTCGGATACTCAGTTGGCAGCTGGGGTTGAATCTTATCTTACTCATGAAAACGAAATTCTAGCACAGATATCACAAGTTATTGAGACTGTTGTTGAAAATCAGGGTCATAAAAAGGTTGATTTATTTATAGCGGGACACTCTTTAGGTGGAGGTTTAGCGCAAACGAGTTATAACTCAATTCAAAGAGCAATACTACGCGATTCTGAGATTGATAAAATCTTTAAAAAAGCTGTTTTGAATGATTTTAAAGGACATATTGAAGAAAAATATCTTGCCGTTTTGTTAAATCGTAACAATAAAATAAAAATAAATGCACGTTTAGTTTCAAGTATGCACTTAGGTATTTGGAATTCTCCTGGTGTGATCAGGTCTGTGGCAGAATCATCCAATAGATGTTCCAAGGCTCTAACAGATCGTCATCATATAGATCAAAATGCTCACTTTGCTCTTGTTAGCGGTGATTTAGTTCAAACTTGCGGTTATGACACAATTTTAGCAGAGCATGATGTGAATCAAGCAAGTCTTGAGCTTCTTTATCTGGATAATGGGCAACTCTCGTGTAACACAAAAATAGCAGGAGTAGTCGGTGGTACAGTAGCTGGTGCGGTTGCAGGCTCTATTGCTTCGGGATTGGGTATTATCCCAGGAGCATCAAGTGGTGGTGCTGGCATGACTGCTCTTATGTTTTATGCTCAAAAAATTTCACATACATGTCGACTTTTTGATGACCAAGGACGCTTGACTAAAGATGCCAAAGTTCTTAAAGATTATTCTCTTGCAACATCAAGTAAAAATATAAAGAACTTTAGAAAGCTTAGAAACAAGTCTTTTATAATAAGGTGCTTATCTGGCTTTTCAAGTAAGATGGATATGTTAGGTAAAAGAAGTGAAATGGAAGAAATTGCGCAAAATAGCGCTTCTATCACTATTTCTTCATTTTTGAAAAGTGCCTCATTAAAAACACAGACTAAAAAAGTGGCTCAAAATTATGAACAAAGTACCTCATTAAAAGCACAGACTAAAAAAGTGGCTCAAAATTCTGAACAACTTGACAAAAAGTGGGTTATAGCGTGATCATTGGCGCATGATTACGCTATCTAAAATCTATAGAGAATGTTTGCTAAAACGCTTAAATTGCGGGTTAAATTTAGCTGTCATACTGTACATGTAGTGATAGGATTGTTGTGCAGCTTCATCAGAAGGGGCTTCCATAAGCATAATGAGGTTGGATTGACCTTCAGTCTGATAAAATGATCTAACACAAATACCTAGGCTGGCTAATTTTTCGACTAAGCGAGAGCTGGGGTTGGCTAAATATTTTGATACTTTTTGATAAAGACAGTTAGAACTGTCAGTTCGTAGAATATACAATTCCATGTAAAACTCCTAAAATCATCCTTGATTAATATAAATGGTACGATACTTTTGATTGAATTGCAAGGGTTTTTATTTTTTAATTTTCTATCTTATGCAAGTCAAGCTTCAACCATCTTCCAGAGTAATACCTCAGAGCCTGTAATGTTAAGTTGCAAACTGCATAGGATGTAAAAACATAGATCCAAAGGAACGAAATATGTACGTGATAAACTTTCAATAAATAGATGGAAGGCAGTAAAGCAACCAACCATGCACTTAGAACATTGATAAGTAACATGGTGAAGGTGTCACCACCAGCCCTTAAAAAACTTCCGTAAATCCAAGCAGATCCATCTAATATTAAATAGATCCAAACGCCAAATAGTGCAAGATGTGCTTCATAAAATATTGTCGCGTCAAAGGTATCTTTAATAAATAACCCAATCAATGGGTCAGGTAAAAAGACCAAAGGAAGGTAGATAAGAATGATGATGCAAAAGAAAATAATAAAGGATGATCGGAGTAGTTTTTTCAACAGATCTAACTGATTAGCCCCTATAATATTTGCAGCTTGAGTTGAAATTGCTTTAAAAAGACCATCGCCCATAAAATAAAATAACCCTAAAATACTAATGCTCATGCTTTGAATGAGATTCTCTGCAGGATAGTCTGTGATCACGTACATCAGAAAAGTCCACCCACCAATCTCTAATAAATAGGATAAGCCTGTCGGTAATCCTATTTTAATGCAGGAGTACATTTCTTCCCAATCAATGCCAATACTGTTTTTATGAGGGGAGGATTTTAAAAATGCAGTAAATAAAATGAATGCTTGTAGAAAATACCCGATGATAGTTGCTATCGCAGCGCCTTGCATGCCTAGCTCAGGAAAGCCCCAGTGACCAAATATTAACGCATAATCTAGGACGATGTTGACAATGTTAGCAAACAAGGTGGAGATAATAATAATACGTGTGTTGCATATACCAATAAAGAATGCAGCTATGGCTGAAATGAGGGGGGGTAAAAAGCTAAAGGTTAATATAATTTGGTAATACGTCTGTCCTAATTGATAATGGGTAGGGTTAAGAACCCATTCTCCAGTAAACAGTCCTAAAGGAATAAATAAGGCCATGCTTGCTAGAGAAAGCCATATCATTTGCCAAACAGGGCGAGTTATAATGTCAAATTGTTTGGAACCATTGTATTGGCCAACAAAAACTTCAGCGATGCTGGTAAGACTGATGAAGGCTAAAGTAAATGTTGCGACGATCATGTTAGTCATCATTGCTGAATTTAAGGAATCTGCACCAAGTTGAGCTATAAACAAGCGATCGACAAAAAGCATAATGCTGGAGGACATGTGCGAAATAATAATAGGTAATGATAATAAAAACAGAGATTTAATATCACCCAGAGATTGCGTTTGATTTGTTGTCATAATGAACCTTAGCTTATAGAATCAACATAGTAACTGATTAAAATGATTTTGACTAGCAAGAATTGATGGTATGGTTCGTCTTGGTATTCATATGTTGATATCACTAAATGGATGGCATATATCTTTAACTTGTCTTTGTAGAATATATCAATGGTGGAAAAAATTTATTCCAATCAAAATTAATATTATTGTTTTTTTTGGGTAATTTTAGAAAAAATGTACTATAAGCATACGTATGTTATAAACTTAGGAGAAAAACATGAATACGAAACTTAAAACGATTATGGCGACAACATTACTTGCTACATCATTTACGATGGCATCAGCAGGTGATCCGTTGTTAGATGTTAACAATATGAAAATCTTTAAGGAGATGAAAAGTGCAATTGTACTTGGACAAGAACTGTACGAAGACTTTTGTAGAAACGGGCAGTCTGCATTTTTCCAAGAAATCGATATTTCTTTGGATGATATGCAATACGTTGATGCTATTGAATGTCAAATAAGCCCTGATGCTAGTATCTTTGTAATGGGTATTGGTACTGATGCCCAGCTTTGCAGTGGTGGTATGTGTGGAGTTATTACATTGACCATGGAAACATTGGCTGGTAGTGAGTACTCAGGAGAAAGCTTTCACCTATTACCTTTGGCTGGTGATGATGCAGTATCGGTAGTACATACTGCTGTTGGGACTTTTGCTACTAAAGGTGAGGTAGGCTCGATCGTAACGGATGAAGATATTCTAGTATCAGGCTATTGCATAGCAGCAGATACTACTAGTGATACACATGGAGTTATATCTTTAGGAACTGAAACACTAGGTGATTTACTATTATCAGATGTTTTAGGTATTGAACCTTGCACAGCTGATAACGATTAATTATAAATAGTAAATTTTAATTAATCTAAGAGGTCACAAGATTGGTTTTGAATTTTGTGACCCCTTTTCTTAGGAGACATAGATGAAGTGTTTGGTATTAATGGTATTTATTATGATAAGCCAATTAACATTAGCGGCAACTGATTATTCAGCTCCTGCGATAAATCCGGCATCAAATTCAATACTAAGTGCAACATTTATCGAGCTTGTTCCGATGAGAGAACTTAAAGAGAAAATAGAAATGATGAAAATTTTAGTTAAGGATATTTGTTTTGATCCAACGGATACTAACAGTGATTCAGTTTATTTTTCTACAACGAACTCTGTTTTTAATATTGATGCTGGTAATCAACGATGGATTGCTTCATGGGGGTGTACGGCTTCTGATGGAACAGATAATGATGTTGTTGCAGGCTATGCTCTATTTAAAGATGCGATTGGGATGTTTGATGAAATGAAAGTTGTTTTAGTAGGGTTAAATCAAACCAATGAAAAAATTCAGACAACAAGTTTTGACACCAATGATCGAATCTCCGCATGGTGTGTTATTGTTTTTGATAATAACTCCGGAGATGGTGTTTCGGTTTCAGGAAATTTAGATATAGATGGAGATGGAGCAACTGAGTTAACAATTCATAGGTTACTTCATGAGATAGGTTGTTGATGAGTTATTTAATAAAAGCGTATTGATATATCTAAGAAGAAAGTTTATTGACACAACAATAAAATTATAATAAAAAATGGATCTTGGCTGCCTTTTTTTGGAAATTAATAAAAAATAGTAATATCCTGTAGTATTTTTGAAGTATTATAGAAAAAGTTATTGATTTTATGTGTATTTGTTTGCGATTGTTGTATTTATCCTATAATTATAATAACGAAGGAATATAATAATGAGATCATTTTTTAATTCAATCATATTATCCAGTTTACTTGTGGCGACATGTCCTTTTATTTTGGCAGCCTCAGATCAAGGTGTCATTGACGTTAAGGATATGAAACTGTTTGATGAATTTCAATATTCTGTCATTTATGGCAAAGATTTATATTCTAATTACTGTAGAAATCAAACATCGTATTACTTTCAAGAGGTCAATCATGACATGAATGAATTACAATATATTAATGCAATTGAATGTCAAATTTCCCCGGAAAATAATATATTTATTATGGGTGTATCAGAGAATGATGCGGCTCTTTGTGCTGAAGGGAAATGTGGTGTTGTTACCATTACAATGGAAATGGTTCCTGGGAGCTTATATTCAGAAGAAGAGTTCTTTTTATTTCCACTGGCAGGAGATGGTTCATTTATGATGGTAAGTAATACTGCTGGGAGCAAAGATGTTAAGGGTGAAGGGGGCTTGATTTTTTTAGATGAGGATGTTTATGTCTCTGGATGGTGCATTGCAACGGGAGATTCAGAAGACACCTATGGTGTAATCTCATTAGAAACTCCAGCAATTGGAGATATATTATTAGCTGATGTATTAGGTGTTAATGCTTGTACATTACAAAACAATCAGTGACAGGTAAGGGATGCCAGCCACAGCTAACTTTGCCTAGGTTAGACTGTGTACTTAGAATAGGCGATGGAAGCTCCAATATAAGCGTACAATGTAGTCATATTCATGCTTATAAGTATGATAAATAATACAGATCGAGTTCCCTCTTTAACAAGCACATAAAATCTTTTTAATTCGGATTCACCTAAACGAAGTATATTATTAATTCCAGTCGTCGAATCAGCTTCTCTTAATAGTTGATTAAATAAGTATCGATATTGGAAGGGGAGTAAACGTGAGCGAGTCACTGCAGAAATAGGTAATTCACCTTTTTTTATAAAGGAAATTGAAGTTAACAATCTATTTTTCAGGACTTTATGTTTTGTGTGAATTGCTGCCTGGTGGATAATATTGACCATTCGTAGATTTGATTTAAACCCTATAGCTAATGCGCGTATAAGTAACAATGAGCATAGGGATTTTTGTATATTTCCAACAACAGGTAACATAAGTTCAGCTTTATAGAACAGCTTTGGATAATAACGAGATGATCTAAAAGTACTGTATGCTACGATTACGAAAAAACATATAAAAGCTATTTCTAGAAGTGTTTCTAAGGTTGATTCAGATGCGAAAATGGAATTGTATATTCGTATAAACCAAGGTGCATCTCCTCCAACTAAGCTTATGAGGGCCAACCTAGGTGTAATGTATAAGCTTGATAAAAGATGAGCAAAATATATAGATACTGTTAGAAAAACAAGAAAAGGTATTAACAAGTTAAATAAATTGGATTTTTGTTGAGAAAGTCGAGTAATAGCATTGGATGTTTCATGGATGGCATCTTCAAACGCATCACCTTTTTCCGCTTCTACCAACAGGGCGGCTAGAACACTGTATTGTTGGCTTAAAAGGCCCGATAAGGCAATGGATAGATTTTTGCCATCTAAAATATCTTGATGAATGTTAATTAACTCATATCGAAGAGAAAAATGGTTGTTATTAAATATAAGGTTAATGAGTTGTTCATGAATATGTTTCCCTACTAAAAGAGAATTGTGAATCTGTGCAAAAACACCTTGAATATGCTTGGTACTGACTCTTAATAAAGGTGTGTATTTAAAAATGTTAATGATAATGATTGAGAGCCAGTAGGGGAGGAATACCGCCCATCTAATCTTCAGTGATCTGTAAGCAAACATTCTTTGTAGGTACTTACGATCTTGGGCAAAGAAAAAGCCTCTATAACGCATACCTGATTTGGATTGGACGGAGTAAAAAACAATCTTTTTATGCATATTCTAACGCCAGACGTTTAATGTCATGAGTGGATATCAAGCCAGATTGACAATATTGGAAAGCATTATTGAGAAGTTTTTTGCCCTTTAACTGCTTATTGGCGATGTCTTTAAACTTATCAAAGGTGTGACTTCTGCATAATTGAGCCAGTTCATCGGTGATGCTGAGTGATTCAATGATGGGTTGATAACCAATATAGCCGGTTGAATGACAGAAACTACAGCCTGCCGGAGAAAAATAGGTGTCGTTTGCATCTTCGCCATGCTGTTTTAATACCTTGATAGACTGTTTATCTAGACTATCAGGAGTTCTGCATCGAGAACAAAGAACTCTTAAGAGTCTTTGGGATAAAATAAGTTTTAAAGAAGATGTTAATAGGTAATATTCTGCACCAATATCAATCAGACGGCTGATGGTATTGATCGCTGATGTTGCATGCAGTGTGCTAAGAACCATTGATCCCATAATACATGCACGCATGGCTGTGTTAGCTGTTTTACCATCTCGAATTTCTCCAACAGCGATAAGGTCAGGGTTTTGACGCATCGATGATCGAACAATAGCATCAAAAGATAACCCTTCAGTCTCCGATTTAACCATCACTTGATTAATATTATTAAACCGAACTTCAACAGGATCTTCTGCTGAAATAATGACTCTATTTTCTTTGGCAGATTCTTGCATGATGGAATAAAGTGTTGTTGTTTTTCCCGTATTAACCGGGCCTGAAAGAATAATCATGCCTTTTCGTGAATGCAGACGTGATTGAATAAGGTTTAAAGTATACGTATCGTGAATAGTGTTCTGTAACGTGAAGAAGTCTTTATGATGTTGGTGAAAGAGTCGAATAACAATAGAGTAACCACTAACGGTTGGAAGCACTGACATCCTGGTAAAGATATCTTGTCCGTTATAATCGAATTTGAAACTGAGGTCTTGTGATTTTTGTGAGTCGGTAATTTTACCATCTGCGAGCAGTAATAACTTTTGTTTTAAGGGCTGGGATAATGCAGAGTTTAGTTGGATAGGGTCTAGCATTCGCTGATTGACTCTAAAAAAAACTTTGAGTAAGGCATTATGTTTCTCAATATGGATGTCAGTAGCACTTTGGTTGGCTGCTTCATTCAAAATACTCAGGATTAATTGATCAAGACTGTGGTTTTGGTCTAAACTCGATAAGAATTCAGCGTCTACCGATTCGGTCTCTGATTGCATTCTGATGTTGGATAATCTAGTGATTTTTTCAGGTTGCTCATAGTGATTTCTGATTAATAAAAGCAGATCGTTTCTGCTCGCTATGAGAACTTTTAATGGGATTTGCAGGTGAATTGAAATGGTATCAATTGCTTCCTCATCAAGGGGGTTTGCCATGGCTACAGTTGCGTAGTCTTTATCTAAATGAATCAGCATGCAAGTATATTTATCGGCAATGTTTTTGGGAAGTCTTCTGACGATTTCTTTATCAATACTTTCCAAGCTGGTATGATTTGTGTTGGAATAGAGTTGTAATAATTTGTTGCATTGGTCTATGTTAATGATCTTTTTATGAGATAAATATTCCTGCATTTCAGTGGTATGACTGAACTCCATGATTTGCTTGTAAGTCTCATTGTCAATGTTATTGGTTTGAAGTAAAAAAGTAGCAAAGGTTAAGTTCATAGAATTTGATCCTTGGTCATTTCAGTAATTCGTTCTTCCAAGAAAGGTTTGTAAGTAGCTTGGTCTTTACTCACCCTTAATGCATGCCTGAAGGCCTCTAAGGCAAGTTTTCGTTGGGATTTATTTTGATATCCAATGCCTAAACCTATCCACCATGGAGCATTGGTTGAATCAAAAATAACCAGTTGTTTATATAAGTTAACAGATTCACGTAATCGATTGACCTTGAGGTAACTGTAGGCTAATAAGGCGTAGTATTCAGGGTTCTCATCAAAATCAGGGGTGTATTTTTCTAATAGTTGAACACTTTGTTCGTATTCATTGGCTCCTAAGTAGGTTGAGGATAGTTGAAGAATAAACGGTATTTCATTAGGATAATTATCAATGCCTGCGTTAATGACGGCTTTGGCTTCTTCAAATTTTCCTTTTTCTCTTAAGCTTTCACACAGGTGAATAATGGTTTGCATATAAAATGTTTGGTTTTGTGCCACCATATGCAGGGCTACTAAGGCTTTGATTAGTTTTCCTTCTTGTATTTCTAAGAAGCGTAAGTTGTAGAATTTTTCAGCATCAAGGGTAGGCACATTGGCGGGGCTAACAGTGTGATGACCGTCTTTGTTTTCTGGGTTAAACACAATAACTGGGTGGGAGTTTCCTGAGCTGGTATGTGATTTGATATAATTATCAGGAGTTTTTTTTGTTTGAGGGAAGTTTTTCGGGGTATTGATAAGGTCGCTTTTGACAAACGGTAAGGTCGTATTGGTTGGAGATTCAATAGGTGTTGTTGCCTGAGTGTGTGAAGGCGTATGTGTTGTTCGTTTTTTTAGCCCAGGTTCATCTACGTGAGGTGATATGAAGGACTCGGGTGGGTTATGGGTGTGTCCATTTTTATTGATGGGTTCTAGGTAATAATGTTTGTAAATTAGGAGCCCTGATGTGATTGAAAGGATACTAATAAATGCAATCAAACCCATGGTAATAGAGTTAAGCGAGCTCATTTTAAATGAATATTCAGACACAGAGTCAATGTAGGGATCTCTATTGTTTTGTTTAGAGCTATAGTGGTCATTCGAGTAGGGCTCTTTTGGATGATCGAGGTGTGTCTTATTATTTCTAGGACGTTCTCTGTTCAGCTGTTTGTTCTGGTTAACTTTTTTAATAGCGTCTCCAATTAAGCTCATAATTTAGATTCCAATTAAGTTGACTAAGGCAATAAGAAAGATGGATAACGACAATGCAATGATGGTTAAAGCAGTTATCACCGAGGGTGAACTGTTATTATCACTATAATAGATAGATGATATGGCATTAGGGGAGTCTTTGACGGCAGCCTTGATGGCATTAATATCGATTTGCAAGGCATTGCGCGAGTAGGCATACATCATAGCCTTGTGAGCAAGAATGTTGATGATTCTAGGAACACCTTGGCTGTGTTTATGCAGAAATTTATTGGCTTTAGTTGAAAACATTAAGCCATTGGTATGGCCTGCCTGGATTAATCGGTGTGTGATGTATTGATTTGATTCTTCCAGCGATAGCCTTCGAATTTGATAGCTGAAGATAATTCTTTGGGCAAATTGTCTCAGGTCTTTTCTTTCGATCTGTTCAGCGAGTTCAGGTTGGCCAAAAAGTACAATTTGAATGAGCTTTTCATTATTTAATTCTAAGTTGGTGAGTAATCGAATGCTCTCAAGCATTTGGGCGTTCATTAGTTGACCTTCGTCTATAATGACAACGACATTCTTTTTTTGTTTACGGTAGGTAATCAATATTTCTTGAATGGCTTGAAACAAGTCATATCTCTCGCTGTCTTTATGAGCTTTCTGGCTTCCTAATAGGTGTAAAATAGATCGATAAAAGTCATTGGTTGAAAAGCTTGGGTTGGGGATATGGCAAATATGGTTTTCTTTTTCTAATATTCTGATGACTTTTTTGCAGACAATAGTTTTTCCAACACCTATTTCACCTGTGACTGTGATTAAACTGTCACCATTGGCGATGCTATAAGCAATTGAATTAACCGCCTCATCATGTGAGGGTAGGTGACAATAAAACCTAACATCTGGCATGATGGCAAAAGGAAGAAAATTAATGTCAAAGAAGTTCTTGTACATGCACTACCTTATTCTGCTGTTGAACTCAGTCATTGCCTTACTCCATGTCTTGTTCTTGACTACGGTTGGTTTGAGTAATATAACCATTTCACGCTTGTCCATTTTATTTTCTCTATTGGGATTGAAATTTCTAAAGCCAGGAATTCTTGTGTCATGATCTTCACTCATTTGTTTCATTAATCCACCAATGACGATAACTTCACCATCTTTTGCTCTCACAACGGTATCAGATTCAGTCACCGTTACTTTGGGGAGTCTGAGTATGATGCTTTTGCCTTCAGAATTATTGGTTGCGAAGGTTTCACTGGTTACTTCTGATATATAAGGATGAATGTGCAGAGTGACTGAGTTATCGGCGGATATTTCAGGTGTGACATCAAGCGCAACACCTGAGAATATAGGGGTTACATCAACTGAGTCCACGGTTGATGAGGAAGATGATCTGCTCGTAGTTTTGGAGGAGGTTGTTGCAAAATATTTATCACTGCCTATTTTAATAACAGCCTTCTGATTATTCATGGTAGATACACGCGGGCTTGAAAGAATCGTAATGTCTCCTTGCTTGCTAATAAAATTAAGGGCAATTGAAAAGTCAGTGGTTGTTGATGCGACTGAGTAACCTAAGGTGGGTGTTTCGTCACTGGTGCCATTATTAAACATATTAGGTTTGAAGAATGTTTTGGGAAGGTTAAGATCCAAGCCTTCTCTATGATGTTTATTTAACCCAACATCTAAGATTTTTGCTTCAATGATAACTTGCTTATCAGAAAGTCTTTGTAGGGTTTTAATGTATTCTTGTATGGTGTTTAATTCATCGGGGTAAGCCGTTACCACAACAGTTCCTAAATTGGGGTCGATACTTACAATTTTTTTGCTAGAGGGTGTGGTTTCATCTGATATTTTCTTCTTCTTGGATTTGCTTGATTTTGTTTTTTTACTAGATTTTGACGATGATGAGGTTGTTCTGTCGAGATGAAGCCCAATCATTTGTTCGATTGTTGATTGCAGCTTATTCCAGAAGCTAGAGTCATTGTATGTTGTTGAAACAGTGGATGAAGATGCCGATGATGTTTTTTTTGAACTGGTTGTTGATTCACCGCCAATTTCCTTTTGGGCTAAATCAGAACTTGATACTGACATTGAGCTGGACCCTGTTCTTTCGATGTTCATTCGGTTAACTAGAAAGACCCGGGTTTCAAGTTGTTTTGGGCTGACCTTGTACCCGACATTATTTCCAGTAATATGATAGCCGTATAGACCATGAAGTGTTTCAAAGACGTTATCCAACGTAACATATTTCAAGTTCAGAGAAATTTGGTCATCGATTGATGGGTCGACAATGATGTTGGTTTTGGTCCCAGTTGCTAGCCCTGAAAAAAATACTTTTGCTGGCATTTCTTTGATGGAGAACGAAAACTTCTTTTTGTTCTTGTTCGGGTTGGTTTTAATGAGTAAGTCATCAACATTAGACGGCACTTTGGTTGAGACTGTCTGTTTGTTATCTGCAAGGGATGTGTTCTTATCGACGGCGCTATTTAGACTGGTCTTGATGTCTATTAAAGTATCATTGACGGAGCTGTAGTCTACACATCCTGAAACAAACAGCGTTAAGGTGCATATGCATAGGTGTAGATAGTTCATGTTTGTTTCCTGGGGGTTCTTTTGGATGAAGATTTTAAGGAGCTTGTTTTCTGACCCTTATTGTCCTCGTGGATGATGTTCATTTGTGGGGAAGTGCTATCAATTTGAAGGTGGTAAGTTTTATTTTTAGAAATTAAAATAATCGAATTTAACTCGATGTGTTGAACTCTGCTAGCACCGATATAATCACCTTCGGAGTAGCCTTCCCCATTAATAATGGCCACCTTATGACCATTGGATATGTAGACCATTTCTAGTGATAATTGCTTGGGGGATACGTTATGATTAATATCTTTCTTGGGTCGAGTAGTGGGGTCCCATATAGAAGCACCACCTGTACCCATGATAGTAATTAACAGTGTTATTAAAGCATACTTAATAACTTCCATTGTCTTTTTCCTCTTCATTCATAATAAAGTACTTTAAGTCCATTACAGCATAAGGATAATCATACACTATATAATGTACACTATCCCAGTA
Source organism: Gammaproteobacteria bacterium (assembly GCA_036012865.1). Classification (GTDB taxonomy): domain Bacteria; phylum Pseudomonadota; class Gammaproteobacteria; order Comchoanobacterales; family Comchoanobacteraceae; genus DASCQC01. The sequence goes on along the minus strand of DASCQC010000029.1, from coordinate 16,318 downwards.
AAGAGTGGTAGTGATTTTTTCGAGTGATTTGAGTAGTTCGTAGGATGTGTTGTAACGTGTTCTAGCTTTGAGCTCAAAACCTACTTTTACTATATTATTGTCAATGATTGAATAATCAATTAATTGGTTGTTTTTTGCGGATTCGGGAAGAAACTCATCCAGCGCAATCATTTGCATCTCGGGATACTTTGATATGGCTGTGTTGGATGTTTCTACAACCTCATTGGGTTTCGATAATGAGTGCTTCAAAATGAATTTGGTTTTTTCGCGGGCATGGGTTTGTTGTGTGGAACTGATTTCTTCTTTCGTAGATTGAATGCTTTTGTTGATATCCTCAATCCTTTTTGTAAGCTCAGGATTCTGAATTTTATGCCAGTAAAATACAGGGGCGGTGACTGTTAGTGCAAGTAAGACTCGTAATATCTTATTAAGCCATTTAGATCTGTCATTGAGTATAAATAGAATATTTGTCATTATCTATTTTTCCTAGAGGTTGATTGAATTAGAAAGTGAGTATAAGGTTCAGCTGCTGCTGCTGTGGAGGAGGTTGTCTTCTTTTTCTTTACTTTTGATGATCCCTCAACAACGATTTGTGTTTGAGAGAAGAGGTCAGTTTTTTTTAGTTGGCTGTGAAATTTTGAGGCTAGTTTTGCTTCAAATGAGTACCCTTCAACGCGTATATTGGGGGGGTTGTTTTGGATGACGATGTTGGTGATCCATATGCCATGGCTGATGTTTTGTGATAGGGCTAAAAAATATTCTGAAAAACCTTTCTCGGTATGAATGAGCTGTTTGCTGGCTACGGCAACGGCATGAATGTCTTCTTTATGTTTTTGGTGATCGTTGTGAAGTTGCTCCAGTTGGGCGATGGCTTGATTGTTTTCACTGGATAGTTGCTGCAGCGTGTTGTGCTTTGTATAGGCTTGCATGCCAATGAAGCTGGTGCTGATGAGTGCTGCAACGAACAAGCGGAAGAGGGTAAAGAAGTCAAAAAACACCATGATTGATTTTTTTCTTATGTTTTGTGGCAACAAGTTGATGGGTCTGACAATGGGGTGTTTTGTGGCGTAAAAGAGTGATGAGCCTATCGTAGCGAGGTCGCTGGGTGATGGGTGTTGAGGTATGGATGGAAGTAGGAAGCTAAATTTGGCTTTTTCGATGTGTGTGTCAGTGTTTTTTTGAAGCTTCTTTATAAGGAGTGTTTCAGTGTCTTGATCTGATGCGGCTACAATAATGCGATGCCGTTTTTTTTCTTGCTGATCAAGAAATCGTTGGATGTTTTTTTCAGTTGTTTGGGTGATTTCATCTGCGATGGCTGTGTTGAGATTGGTTTCTTTTTTAAGGTTCGGTAGGGGGGTAATTTTGCTAACCCCATTGCATGATAGCCAGATGGCTCTAGAGCAAGTAGGGCCGCATAAAATAAGCAGGGTGTTGACTAAGTCTATGTTAAGGTTTTCGTAAAGACCTGTGCAAGCGTGGTCAAATGTTGTGACGATGTCAAAGTAGTTTTTATAGGGGCCAAAGTGATTAAGGAGGTTGTGGATGTGTGAGGCATTGGCGGTGATGCCGTATGCTTTTTTGTGTTGATTGGCGATAGGTGTGTAGTCAATTTGTTTGCCTTTAATCTCGGTTTCATGTTGTTCTTGAATGAGGGTTTCAAGGTCTTCTTGGGTGATGTTGTCGATGTCTTTTGGTAAGTTTATAGGGCTTATTTCGTAGTGCGATGGGGGCAGGATTAAGGTGTGTTGAGTGCGTTTCAATCGGAAGATTTGTTGAACCGCTTCATGTGAAATAACTTCGTTGATGGGGATGGTGTTAAAGTAAATTAATTCGTTGTTCTTGTAGCGTTGGCTGCAAACAGAAACAATAACATTCCTTTCTTGAATTAAGAAGCTGCTGCTGTATGAAGAGCCGAATTTTCCATTGAGGCCCATAAACTAATTCCCATTACCATAAATAAAAATTTTACTTCTATTTTTTACTTTTGTCAACTACTTGTAGTTTATCTTATCAGTGGTTAATATGACTTTATCTTGGGAGGGTATTTATGATTGTTTTAGGTAATTGGAAAATGAATGGAAACCGTGATCTTCTTAAAGGTTTTAATTCTTACAATAAGGGATTGTTAAGTAATTCATTGGAAGGTGTTTTTCCGGGATTGTTGTTACCGTACCCCTATTTAGGCCTTGCGGGTGATCTCATACCAGGTATTAAGGTTGGGGCACAAGATGTTTACCCTGAGGATGAGGGTGCTATAACCGGGGCGGTTTCAGGGGTTATGTTAAAGGAGCTAGGTTGCCATTGGGTCTGCGTGGGGCATTCAGAGAGAAGAAAGATCTTTCATGAAGAATCTGAGTGGGTGGCCAAGAAGTGTTTTTATGTTGCATCACATGGAATGACGCCTGTTCTTTGTGTGGGAGAGGATGCTGTTGCCAGATCTCAGGGGCGTGCTCGTGAGGTTGTTCTTGAGCAATTGAAGCCTGTTTTTCAATCTAACAAACCTCCTGAAGACTTGATTATAGCCTACGAGCCAGTTTGGGCTATAGGTCAGGGGCGATCGGCTTCCATGGAAGAGATTGAGGACATGCATCAATGTATTTCAGATTATACAAATAATTACTTGGCAAAAGGTGCATCTGTCCCTATAATCTATGGCGGAAGCGTTAATCCAGAGAATGCTAAAAGTATTATGAAGGTAAGTGGGGTTGACGGTTTTTTGATAGGAGGGGTGTCTTTATCCCCTGAATTGTTTTGTAAGGTGGTGGATTTATGCAGCAGTTATTGTTCGTCATCCATGTGATGACATGTGTTGCCCTGATTATTGTTGTGCTGGTTCAGCATGGCAAGGGCGCAGATATGGGCGTTGCTTTTGGTAGCGGTAGTTCCAATAGTCTTTTCGGAAGTGGGGGGACAACTTCATTGATGGTAAAATTAACGACCGCTTTAGCGATGTTGTTTTTTACTACCAGCCTTTTATTAGGGCAGTATGAAGGGGGAGGTGTTGATCGTTCTTTGTTAAAGTCAACGATCCCAACAACTCCGGTTCAGAAAGGTAAATAAAGGTTTGCCGAAGTGGTGGAATTGGTAGACACGCTGCCTTGAGGGGGCAGTGCCAATTGAGGCGTGTCGGTTCGAGTCCGACCTTCGGCAGGAATGAGGGGTAATAGCATGTTGGTTGAATACCTTCCAATATTGGTTTTTGTCGTTGTCGGTGTATTGATTGGTGTGGTTCCACCAATTTTATCTTTATTGATTGCGCCACGACGACCTGATCCGGCCAAGAATTCGGCGTTTGAGTGCGGGTTTGATCCGTTTGAAGAAACGAGAATGCCCTTTAATGTTCGCTATTACTTGATTGCCATTGTATTCATCGTGTTTGATCTTGAAACTGCCTTTTTGTTTCCCTGGGCTGTCTATTTTCGAGAAATGCCCACGTTAGCAATTGTCTCCATGGTGGTTTTTTTAACCGTGTTAATTGTAGGCTTTGTCTATGAGTGGCGCAAAGGAGCCTTAGAGTGGGATTGAACCTTCCTGTCAGCGGCTTTCTTTTAAGCGCCAGTAGGGTGGGTTTTTGTTTGGGTATAAGGGGCATAAATGTCTGATGTAATAGAAAAAGGTTTTTATATTGCTTCATTGGATGATCTTGTTGCTTGGGCAAGGTCAGGTTCAATGTGGCCCATGACCTTTGGGTTGGCATGTTGTGCTGTAGAAATGATGCATGCTGCAGCGGCACGGTATGATTTGGACCGCTTTGGGGCAGGCTTATTTCGAGGTAGCCCCCGGCAATCAGATGTGATGATTGTTGCGGGAACTTTGTGCAATAAAATGGCCCCAGCTTTGCGGCGAGCTTATGATTTGATGGGGGAGCCTCGATATGTTATTTCGATGGGATCTTGTGCGAACGGAGGAGGTTATTACCATTACTCCTACTCCGTGGTTCGTGGGTGCGATAGGATCATTCCTGTGGATGTTTATGTTCCAGGGTGCCCCCCCACAGCAGAGGCTTTGGTGTATGCAATTATTCAATTGCAAAACAAAATCCGTTACGGAGAAAAGTGGAAGGAGATCGCATGAGTGCTGTTGATCGATTACAGATGAACATTGCCAAGCACCTTCGTTATTGCACGTGTATTTTAAGCCATGATTCACTGACCTTAGAGGTGTCTTCGAGTGAATTCATGCGGCTCATGAACTTCTTAAAAACTCATGCTGATTTTGATTTTGACACGTTGATTGATTTGTGTGTCGTTGACTACTTATCTTATGGTCAAAGTGAATGGGAGACGCGGGAGGTTACCTCAACGGGTTATTCTAGGGCAGTAGACCCCATGAATCAGCAGGAAGATCCTGTTCACCCTCGTTTTGCCGTGGTTTATCATTGTCTTTCAACCCGCCATAATCATCGCGTCCGAGTGCGCTGTTTTGTTGAAAATAAGGCACTTATTCACCCGTCAGTTGAACCCCTATGGGGCGCAGCTAATTGGTATGAGCGAGAAGCCTTTGACCTGATGGGTATATTGTTTGATGGGCATCCAGATTTGCGCCGAATTTTAACAGATTACGGTTTTATGGGTCACCCCTTTAGAAAAGATTTCCCGCTTTCTGGTGAGGTAGAGGTTCGATATGATGCAACTTTGGCAAGATGTGTTTATGAGCCTGTAGACTTAGAGCCAAGAACAACGGTTCCTAAGACTATTCGAGGCAAGGGTTCAAGTTCCATGGGATCATCAGGAGCAGCTCATGAGTGATTTGCATCATTATACCATCAACTTTGGCCCACAACACCCTGCTGCGCACGGTGTTTTAAGGTTGGTACTTGAGCTCGATGGAGAGGTTGTTAAGCGAGCAGACCCACATATTGGTTTGTTGCATAGGGCTACGGAAAAGCTATGTGAAAATAAGCCTTATCTTCATTCTGTTGGGTACATGGATCGTTTGGACTATGTTTCCATGATGTGTAATGAGCACAGTTATGTGATGGCCCTTGAGAAGCTTTTAGACGTTGATGTGCCTAAAAGAGCTCAATACATCCGTGTGATGTTTGATGAGATAACACGAATTTTAAACCACCTGATGTGGTTAGGGGCTCACGGATTAGACTTAGGAGCGATGAGTGTCTTCTTGTACTGTTTTCGTGAAAGAGAAGATCTTTTTGATTGTTATGAGGCCGTTTCTGGGGCTAGAATGCATGCCAATTATTACCGCCCAGGAGGCGTTGCAAGAGATTTGCCAGGCTCGATGCCTAAGTATAAAAAATCGGTGTGGAGAAATGAAAAAGAGATTAAAAAATTAAATGAGAATAGAGAAGGAAGTCTGTTGGACTTTATTGAATCATTTACCCAAAGGTTTCCTGGGTGTGTCGATGAGTATGAGACGCTATTGACAGATAATAGAATCTGGAAGCAGCGCACGGTAGGCATTGGTGTTGTGGAGGCAGACCGAGCAAAAAACCTGGGGTTTACTGGGCCGATGCTGAGAGGTTCAGGTGTTGCTTGGGATTTAAGAAGAAAGCAGCCCTATGAAGTCTATGATGAACTTAATTTCGATATTCCCATTGGTAAAAACGGGGATTGTTATGATCGTTATTTAGTCAGGGTTGAGGAAATGCGGCAGTCCAATCGGATCATAAAACAGTGCGTTGATTGGTTGAGAGCTAACCCAGGGCCTGTCAAAGTGAATGACCCTAAGCTATCAACACCGAAGCGTGAAGATATGAAAGGAAATATGGAATCGTTAATTCATCATTTTAAGCTCTATACAGAAGGGTTTTGTGTGCCTAAAGGTGAGGTGTATTCTGCGGTTGAGCATCCCAAGGGTGAATTTGGCGTCTACCTTGTTTCAGATGGGGCTAATAAGCCTTATCGCTTGAAAATTAGAGCGGCAGGTTTTCCTCATTTAGCGGCTATGAATGAGTTATGTCAAGGTCATATGATTCCTGATTGTGTGGCTATTATTTCAACATTGGATATTGTTTTTGGGGAGATTGATCGCTAATGTCTGGGTTAACGGCAAATCAAAAGAAGGCTATTGATCAGTGGGTTGATAAATTTCCCTCAGATCAAAAGCGATCAGCAGTCATCATGGCTTTACGCATTGTTCAAAAGCAAGAAGGGTATTTAACAGATCAATCGTTAAATGAAGTTGCTGAATATCTTTCATTGCCACGCATTGCCGTTTATGAGGTGGCTTCTTTTTATAGCATGTATCGAAGAAAACCTGCAGGTTGTCATACGTTAAAAGTATGCACCAGTTTATCGTGTTGCTTGCGTGGAGCGCATTCCGTGATTGGTTATTTAGAAAAGAAATTAAAGATCCGTCTTGGAGAAACGACCCAAGATGGTAGCATTACGTTAGAAGAAGCAGAGTGTTTAGCCGCTTGTACAGGGGCTCCTATGCTAATGGTTGATGATCATAAATACCACGAAAATCTAACGCCCGAAAAATTGGATGGGTTGGTGAAAAAATTAAAGCATTCTGCAAAGGTGAAAGATGCTTAATATCAATCAAGTGTGTTTGCGTAATCTCAAGCAGCCAAAATCATGGACGCTAGAGGCTTACCTTGCTATTGGGGGTTATCAAGTTTGGAAATCCATTATTAATCATAAAACTTCGCCCGAGTCAATTATTGACGATATTAAGGCCTCTGGCTTAAGAGGGCGAGGTGGAGCAGGGTTTCCTACAGGTTTAAAGTGGAGTTTTATTCAACGGCATATGCCGGGTCGCAAGTACCTCATTTGTAATTCCGATGAAGGAGAACCTGGCACCTGTAAAGATACGCTCATTTTGAAACACAACCCACACCAGCTCATTGAGGGCATGGCCATTGCCTCTTATGCCATGGGTATAGAGGTTGCCTATAATTACCTTAGAGGGGAGTTTCAAACGCAATTTGATCGTTGTGAATCGGCCCTTCTTGAGGCAAGAAAGGCAGGTTTTATTGGGCAGAATGTTTTGGGTTCTGAAACTCATTTTGAGATGCATAATGTATTGGGTGCGGGTAGCTATATTGTCGGTGAAGAAACGGCCATGATTGAGTCGTTAGAAGGAAAAAGAGCCATGCCTCGGTACAAGCCTCCTTTCCCTGCAAATAATGGTTATGGTGGTCGACCAACAACCGTTAATAACACGGAGACATTGGCCTCGGTTCCTGTCATATTAGACATGGGCGCTAAGTCATTTTTAGAGATGGGAACTCCCCAAAGTGGAGGAACTAGGATATTTTGTATGAGTGGGCATGTTAAATCTCCAGGGGTTTTTGAAGTTCCCTTGGGAACTCCTTTTATTCAGCTTCTCAAGCTTGCAGGCGGAATGCGCAAGGGGGCTAAGCTTAAGGCAGTTATTCCTGGAGGGACCTCTATGAAGTTACTGTCAGCGGAAGAGGTTATGCCGCTAACTTTTGACTTTGAAAGTGTACAGGCTAAAGGGTCTGCTCTTGGTTCGGGTGGGGTTATTGTTATGGATGATTCAACGTGTATGGTGCAGGCTCTAGCTCATATGATGAGGTTTTATCAAGAGGAATCTTGTGGTCAATGTACCCCCTGTCGAGAAGGCAGTGGTTGGGTAAAGTCCATGTTGGATACTCTCTTGGAGGGCAAGGGTAAGCCTGGTGATGTTGATCAATTATATTCAGTTGCTAAAAATATTGAGGGACGAACGATTTGCGCTTTTGGAGAGGCGATCTCCTGGCCCGTTACAAGCTTTATAGATAAGTATAGAGAGGAATTTGATTATTTTGCTAAAAATGGTCGTTCTATATTGACAAAAGGTAAGGGGAATTCAAAAGTTCCTCAACAAGCCTATCGGTGGGATTATGAATAAATCTGTGTCATTAACCATCAATGGCCGCTCTGTTTTGGCCAAGCCAGGTGAAACCATTATTCAGGTGGCAGATAGGGAGGGTATTGATATTCCTCGCTTTTGCTATCATAAGCATTTGTCTGTTGTCGCTAATTGTAGAATGTGTTTAGTCGAAGTTCACAAGGCTTCTAAACCGCTTCCTGCGTGTGCGACTGAAGTCACTGCAGGGATGAGTGTTGATACCCGTTCTAAGGTAACCGTAGATGCTCAGCGAGCCGTCATGGAGTTTTTGTTGATTAATCATCCTCTAGACTGCCCTATTTGTGACCAAGGAGGGGAGTGTGAATTACAGGATGTAGCCATGGAGTTTGGTGAGGGTGTGTCGCGCTTCGAAGGTAATAAACGTGTGGTTAATGATGAAAACCTTGGGCCCTTAATTGCTGCGGATATGACGCGATGTATTCATTGTTCGCGCTGTGTTCGTTTTGGTGTTGAGATCGCGGGGCAACCTGAACTAGGTGCCACGGGCCGCGGTGGAGACATGCGCATTGGAACTTATTTAGAAAAGGGAGTGCGTTCAGAGCTATCAGGCAATATGATTGATCTTTGTCCGGTAGGCGCCTTGACTTCCAAACCCTTTCGTTTTCAGGGTCGCTCGTGGGGGTTTAAGCGTCACCTTAGTTTAGGTGTTCATGACTGTGTGGGAAGTAATCTTTTTATTCATACCGTTGCTAAAGGCTATGACTATGAAAATACTATCATGAGAGTGTTGCCAAGAGAGAATCATAACGTTAATCAAACCTGGATTTCTAATAGAGATCGGTTTAGTTATAGTGGACTAGAAGAGCAAAGGTTACTTCATCCTGAAATAAAAGTGAATGAAATGTGGAGGAAGGTTTCTTGGGAGAAAGCCTTTAGTGTGGTGAAAGAGCGTTTGACTCAATTAATCGAATCTAAGGGCGTTAAACAGCTGGGTGTCTTAATGAGTGAGAGTGCCTCCTTGGAAGAATACTGGATGGCCAAAAAATGGACAGACTCTTTGAAGTGTCCAAATATTGATCATAGAATAAAGCAGATGGACTGCTGTTATCAGAAAAATTATACGTCTCCTCCAGGGTTGAGCTTTAGCTTGAAAGACCTTGAGTCAGCTGATGCGATTGTGTTGATAGAGGCGAATTTACAAGATCAACAACCGATGATTAATCACAGGGTTCGTCAAGCTTCATTAAAGGGAGCTGCAGTTTTTTCCATCACATCTTCTTCTGAAAATGATAATTATGAAATGAAAGGAAAGTGTCTAGTTCATCCACTGAAGTTAGCTTGGACGTTGCATCAATTGATGGAGCAAGTACTCCAAATAAAAGCGGGTAAAACTTCTTCAGATAATCAAGACTTGTTAGCCATGGCTAACTTATTATTAGCGTCTAAGAAAGTACGTATCATCCTGGGAACAGGGGTGTTGCATCACCCTCATGCCGAAACTATCACAACATTAGCGCATCAATTAAATGAACAGCTTCAGGGCCAATGGGGTCAATTGACCGATGGTTGCAATAGCCAAGGAGCCTGGTTAGCAGGGTGTGTGCCGAGTTCATCTCGTTCTATGGGTAAGGGGTTGACAGCTCCTGAGATGTTTAAAGCAGGGTTAGCAGGTTATGTCTTGCATGGCATTGAACCTGATTTAGATACGCATAACCCCGCCATGGCGATGAAGGCTCTTAAGGCTGCGGAATGTGTTGTTTCCTTGAATAGTTTTGACTCTGATGCCCTGAGAGAAGTGGCTGATGTGTTGCTACCCATGGCTGCTTTTACTGAATCCAGCGGGTCTTATGTTAATGTTTGTGGAGAAAAGCAGTCTTCTGTTGCTGCCATTCACCCTCCAGGGGAGGCAAGGCCGGCTTGGAAGGTCTACCGTGTCTTAGGAAATATTTTTAAATTACAAGGATTTGATGAGGGTAGCTTGAAAGATGTTCAAGATCAGTTGCCTGAAGTCCCCACGAAAATAGGGCAGTATGACACATCTTCCTGGACAGGAACGATCAAGGAAAGTAAAACGCTTCCATTAAGACGTTATGGGCATTGGCCAAGTGGTCGTGTAGATGGTATTGTTCGACGCTCCAAACCCTTGCAGGCTGGAGTGTATAAAGACTCACAGTCCGCGAAAATGCATTCTAAAACAGCTAAGCACTATCAATTGGAAAATAAAGAAGTGATAACCATTAAACAGGGAGAGGTGTTGGCTAGTGTTGAAGTTGTTATTGATGATTCTATGCCACCATCGTGTGTTCGGCTCGATGCAGGGTTAGATGTTTCAACCCAGTTAGCGGGGTTGTTTGATGCAATAAGTGTGGTGAAAAATGTTTAGTTTTATTTGGGCGGTGGGTTGGATCCTATTAAAAATCTTAATGATTGTTTTGCCAGTTGTGGGTGGGGTGGCGTATTTAACAACTTTTGAGAGAAAGATTATTGGTTATATGCAATGCCGTATTGGCCCAAACCGAGTAGGGTTTCATGGCTTGTTACAGCCCATTGCTGATGGCTTAAAATTCTTTGGCAAAGAAATTATTGTTCCAACACCGTCCAATACTTATTTGTTTTTATTGGCCCCTGTCTTAGCGATTGCTCCTGCGCTGGTAGCGTGGGCAGTGATTCCTTTTGATGCAGGTTTGGTCTTGGCTGATGTTGATGCGGGGGTCTTGTTTATTTTGGCGATGACTTCTCTGGGTGCTTACGGAGTTTTAGCCGCGGGTTGGGCGTCCAATTCACGGTATGCTTTTTTAGGCGCTATGAGGGCGGCGGCTCAAATTATTTCATATGAGATTGCGATGGGTTTTGCTTTGGTAGGGGTGTTGATGGCAGCAGGGTCCATGAATTTATCAACCATTGTAGAGCATCAAAAAGGTGGGGTTTTATCTTGGTATATCTTGCCTTTATTTCCGTTGTTTTTTGTTTACTGGGTGAGTGCTGTTGCAGAGACTAATCGAGCTCCTTTTGATATCGCTGAAGGTGAATCTGAAATTGTTGCAGGTTTTCATGTTGAATATTCAGGCATGATGTTTGCACTATTTTTCATTGCTGAATATGCCAATATGATTTTAATCTCCATATTAGCCAGTTTATTATTCCTGGGAGGCTGGTGGTCACCTTTTCAAGGCGTTCCTTATTTAGAAGGATTCTTTAGTTGGGTTCCTGGCTTGGTGTGGTTGTTAGGAAAAGCGTCATTGTTTTTGTTTTTATATTTATGGATGAGGGCTACGTTTCCAAGGTATCGTTATGATCAGATTATGCATTTAGGTTGGAAAGTGCTGATTCCAATAACCTTGGTTTGGATACCGGTAACAGGTTTGTTGATTAAAGCAGGGGTAGTGTCATGAGTCCTTGGATTGTTTTGAGTGTTGGTGTAGTTATAATCGCGATGATTTATAGTATGAGGCATTATCGATGGGTTAAAACATGGGCATTGCTGGATATTTTTTCAGGGTTAATGGTTACGGGTAAGTATTTCTTTAAGCGCAAAGTAACAACGCAATACCCTGAAGAAGAAACTCCGGTTTCACCCAGGTTTAAAGGGATGTTGGCATTACGGCGTTATGAAAATGGTGAAGAGCGCTGCATTGCATGTAAATTGTGTGAAGCGGTATGCCCAGCCTTAGCCATTACCATAGAAGCCAAGGAAAGAGAGGATGGTTCACGAAGAACAACACGGTTCGATATTGATACGTTTAAATGTATTAATTGCGGTTTATGTGAAGAGTCTTGTCCAGTAGACTCGATAGTGTTGACACCTGAAAGTCATTATTGCTTTACCGAGAGAGGTCAGAATATTTTAACTAAACAAGAACTGCTTATGATAGGGGATCGTTATGAAGATCAATTGGCTTCAGACCGTGAAGAAGATAAAGATCATCGTTGAGGTTATGGCATGGTAGAGATTATTTTTTATTCGGTATCTTTTTTGCTCATTTTAGCAGCGTGCAACGTTGTCTTTAGTCAGCAACCTATTAGATCTGTTTTTTCGTTAATTGGTTGTTTTTTCTTGAGTGCTATTCTTTGGGTTTTATTTACGGCGGAATTTCTAGCGTTGGCATTAATTTTTGTTTATGTCGGGGCTGTGATGACTTTATTTTTATTTGTGGTTATGATGGTTCATCAGGATAGCCTTCCTAAGCCCTTTAAATTGAGTCAATCATGGCCTTATCTATTGTTCTTTTTGTCTGTATTAGCGTTCATGGCAGGGTGGACTTGGTTTCAGGGAAAGGCACCATTACTGAGTTGGAAAACAGTTGAAATGTCTCCCATAATGTATTCTCAGGGGTCTAATTCAATGGTATTGGCTCGAGAATTATACACCCATTATTTCTTGAGTTTTCAGGCGGCAGGACTGGTGTTGTTGGTGGCCATTGTTGCCGCGGTAAGTTTGGTCTTTAGGGGGGCTGTTAAAGTCAAGTCTCAAGTCATTTCTGAACAAATTGCCAGACAAAAAGAAGACTGTATTGAACTTGTTAACATAACATCTGAGACAATTAAAAATGAGGTGGATGTATGATTCCAGTTCTTCATGTATTAGGGCTAACATCATTATTGTTGTTCATTAGCCTCATTGGTTTGGTGGTTAATCGTCGCAATATTATTTCATTGTTGATGTGTGTTGAACTCATGTTGTTAGCTGTCAACATGAATTTTATTGCTTTCTCTTATTGGCTTCAGAATATTGCAGGGCAAGTTTTTGTCTTTTTCATTCTGACCGTAGCAGCAGCTGAAACTGCCATCGGTTTAGCCATTGTCATTCTCTTGTATCGAAGTCAACATAATGTCGATGTTGAAGGTTTGGATCATTTAAAAGGTTAATAGCATGATCACTGAATTATTAAAGCCGTTATGCGGTCTTGTTTTAGTTTCCCCTTTAATTGGGGCGATTTTAGCCGGAATGTTTGCTGATAGAGTTGGAAGTTCTGGGGCTCATACGTTGACCATTGCGGGTGTCAGTATGAGTTTTATCTGCACCTTAATTATTATGCATAGCTATTTAATAATGGATGCAAAAGTTGTTGATCTTACGTTTTTTTATTGGATTAAAACAAGCTTGGTGACGTTTAAGATTGGGGTTTGGTTAGATAAACTAACCGTTATTATGATGTTTATTGTGACCAGTATTTCATTGTTGGTCCATATTTACTCCATCGGTTACATGAAAGGGGATCCGGGCTACCAACGATTTTTCTCTTACGTTTCTTTGTTTACCTTTGCCATGTTAAGTTTAGTGATGGCTAATAATTTCTTACAAATATTTTTTGGGTGGGAAGGGGTTGGCTTGGTATCTTATCTGCTCATTGGTTTTTGGCACCATAAGAACTCAGCTGCTGTGGGAAGCTTTAAGGCTTTTCTTGTCAATAGGGTTGGAGATGTTGGGTTATTGTTAGGCATAGCTATGATTCTTAAAGTGTTGGGTAGTTTGAATTTTGTTGACCTTTTTAAGAATGTTGATGCCTTTGCTGTCGGGTTTATGAATGTGCCGTTGTTAGGAAAGGTCTCTTATGCTGAATGTACAGCAGGGTTGCTTTTCATCGGCGCCATGGGAAAATCAGCTCAAATGCCTTTGCATGTATGGTTGCCAGAATCTATGGAGGGTCCTACCCCTATATCAGCATTGATTCATGCGGCTACTATGGTAACAGCTGGAGTTTATTTATTGGCAAGGTTATCCCCGCTGTATGAATTAGCACCTTCTGTTCTAAGTATGGTATTAATCATAGGGGCTTCTGGGGCTCTGATGCTAGGTTTGGTCGGTCTGGTTCAACATGATATTAAGCGTATCATCGCGTATTCTACACTTTCCCAATTAGGTTATATGATGGCGGCTTGTGGTGTTTCTGCTTATCATTTTGCTATTTTCCACTTGCTAACGCACGCGTTCTTTAAAGCGCTGCTATTTTTGGGAGCAGGGTCAGTTATTCTTGCGTGCCATCATGAGCAGGATATCAGAAAGATGGGAGGCTTAATGAAGCGCATGCCCATTACGGCCATTACCTTCTTGATAGGATCGTTGTCTTTAAGTGCAGTTCCATTTTTTGCAGGGTTCTACTCAAAAGATGCCATTATTGAAGTGGTGGGGTTGTCGACTAAGTTTGGTTCTGAGTACAGTGCAATCTGTTTAACATTGGGGGCTTTGGTTACCGCTGCTTATATTTTTAGGGCTTTCTTTTTGGTCTTTATTGCCCCTTCTGCAGGGCACTATGATGATGCTGAAGAGGTCTCAGCATCAGTTTGGGCGCCGTTGATTATCTTGGCCATACCCTCCTGTTGTATTGCTTGGGGTGTTGCTGGCGTTATGCTGGATATTCATTGGTATAAAGGAGCCATCCAAGTGTTACCTAAATATGAACCGGCATTTAATGCTTTAGCTCATCATTATGTACACCCTTTTCAGACAGCACTCATGGCATGGAAACACATACCTTTTTGGTTGGTTCTGTTAGGTATATCGATGACTTATTACCTGTCGGTGGTTAATCAAAAAGTAGGGGATAAGCTCAAGAGTCTGTTGTCTCCTGGTGTCTATATTCTAGAACAAAAGTGGTTTTTTGATCGTTTTAATGAGTCTGTGATTGTCCCTTTTGTGCAGGCATGCAGTCAAATTCTGAGTCTTTGGGGAGATCAAAAGATAATCGATTCATGGGTTGTTCATGGGTCAGGGCGTGTTGTTGCATCGATAAGTGAACGGTGTAAGGTTTTGCAAACGGGCAAAGTGTACCATTATGTGTATGTCATGATGGTCTTTGCATGCGCGTGGGTTCTTTCACTAATATGGTTTTAGGTGAAACTATGACAACTATTCCAATTCTTTCAAGTTTAATCGGTCTCAATTTTGTTGGGGCTGCCAGCGCACTTATATGGAGGAAAAATGCCTATATTATCGGTGTGGTCATTTCTCTTTTTAGTTTTGTGATGAGTTGGGATTTATTTAATTACTTTGACCCAAGTAAGGTTACTTATCAATTCCAAGAAAGTTATCAATGGTTGCCATTTATCCATTCAAAAATACAGTTAGGCGTGGATGGGATTGCGGTAGCGATGATTGTGTTAACGGCGTTTACAACCTTGTTGGTGTTGTGTATGACCCGTTATTTGGTTTCTATTAAGTTGCCCTTGTATACTGCGATGTTTTTATTGTTGCAGGCGGCTATGATCGGGATTTTTTCTGCATTGGATGGGGTGTTGTTTTACTTGTTTTGGGAGACAACTTTAATTCCGATGGTCGTGTGCATTGGGGTTTGGGGTTCAGGTAAAAGATGTTTCGCAGCCACTAAATTTTTTCTCTATACTTTTTTAGGGTCAACGTTACTGCTAATGAGCATTATTTACTTGGGGTGGCAGGCTCATAGCTATGCATTCAGCGATTGGGTAGGGCTGAACTTGAGTGTTCCTGTTCAAGTTACCTTGTTTTTAGGCTGTTTAGTGGCCTTTGCCATTAAAATACCTATGTGGCCGTTGCACACTTGGTTACCGGATGCTCATACAGAGGCTCCTACTGCAGGTTCAGTGTTATTAGCTGCGTTACTTCTTAAAGTAGGTGCGTTTGGGTTGTTAAGGTTTAATATTGCGATGTTTCCTAAAGCCAGTGCTATCATGGCTTGGCCGATGATCATTCTTTCATTAATTGCCATTGTCAGTGTTGGGTTGATCGCTTTAGCTCAAACTGATTTAAAGCGTTTGATTGCCTATTCTTCGGTCGCTCATATGGGCTTTGTTACGTTGGGTATATTTAGTGTGTTTATCATTTATCCTGTGGCAGGGATTAAGGCAAGTGTTTTGGCCTTTGAAGGCGCACTGGTCCAGATGATTGCCCATGCTTTCGGCTCAGGGGCCATGTTTTTAGCTTTTGGTTTGTTGTATCATCAAACGCATACTAGGGAGATCAATCATTTGGGTGGGGTTGCTTCAGTGATGCCTTATTTTTCAGCATTTTTCATTTTATTTTGTTTGTCTAACATAGGGGTTCCTGGGACGGTGGGCTTTGTCGGTGAATTTACTGTTATACTGGGTGTGGCTTCTGGGAATTTTGCTGTGGCAGCGTGCGCAGCCCTTTCGTTAATTATTGGTGCAATGTATACCTTGTGGATGGTTCGTCGGGTGTTTTTTGGTCCCGTTGAATCAGCGGTGGTTAAGCCCTTGGAAGATATTGGTGTCGTTGAGCGAACAACTCTGGGGGTTTTGGTTATGGTCATCATTTTTTATGGGGTTTATCCCAGCCCTATTTTTAAACTAATTCACCCCACAGCAGAGTCTTTGGTTAAGATGGTGAACAGATAGAGGAGGCCTTGTATGAGCCCAATAATAACCCTAATTTTTCCTCAAATAGTTTTAACCGCTTGGGCGTGTTTGGCTTTGATTGCTTCAACGGTTTGTCAAGCTGCTCAGAAATGGATTGGTGCTATTGGGGTGGTCATCTGTTTAGGTTTATCCTTGATTGCGTTTTTAGGGTACCCCGTTAATGGTTATCTTCTTGAGGGGGGGTATTCAA
>DASCQC010000028.1:0-14628 GCA_036012865.1 Gammaproteobacteria bacterium | reverse complement strand
TAAAGCTTATCTTCACCATCAACCGTTCCTTTTAGAAAGCTATGATAATATCCAGCCATCACCTCTTCTATCTTAAAACCTTCAGGCAAAGTAGCTTCAGTCCATTCATTTCTAGCCCTTCTATCACCCAAGCCTAATTCTCCCCATCGACTCCCACCACAGGCATAAAGCTTATCTTGTCCACTAATCTTTCCTGTTAGAAAAGCAAACGAACCTCCAGCCATCACTTTATCTATCGTAAAACCCCTAGGCAAAGGCACTTCAGTCCATTCAGTTCTATCCTCATTATCACCCAAACCTAATTGTCCATGCCGATTCCTACCACAGGCATAAAGCTTATCTTCTCCACCGACCGTTCCTTTTAGAAAACTCTGATTGTATCCAACTATGATCTGTTCTAAATCAAGACCTTCAGGCAAAGTAGCTTCAGTCCATTCATTTCTAGCCCTTCTATCACCCAAGCCTAATTGTCCATAATTATTCTTACCATAGGCATAGAGCTTATTTTGACCTTGTTTTGTTTTTGCTAACAATAGGGTATGATCGACTGTAACAATAGAATGAATGAATAACTCCCTTTGCTTGATTTCTTTATTCATTGCTGATTGAAACTTTTTATTGACCCTAGTAAGCATCCCCAGATCTTTCAAAGTAGCATAACCTGTCACTTTTTTTATAGGACCTCCAGTCTCTCCTGTTTCTACAAGATTCTGCAATGCACTTTCTGGCTGATCTTGATTGGAGGATGTCAATCCCTCCTTATCTTTAGACTCTTCTATGCCACTACTTTTCTTGTTGGAATCTTTCATGATAAACCCCCTACAATAACCACCCCTTTATTATAGTACAAATATTTGATTTTTTGTTAATTTCCTACAGACCTCTTCTTATTCATCAACGCTTCTTCTTGGAACCTTTCATTATCAGCATCCTATATCATTACCCCTTCATTATTGTATTCTGCAAACAACCTTTTCTTGCTCTTATCTGATAGGTTCTTCACGTAACATGCTTGTTAAAACGATATATCGAAAAGAAACTTCAGTGAATTTATCTCTAGAACTAAGATCACTCAAGCCTAAGTTATCACCAGAAGAACAATCACTAAATCATCATTCAGGAATATGAGGTACGACTAAATATATCAATAATGTAAATAAGAGCATCATAACAATACTCGTTACAGAAATTTGCATAGGTGAAAACTTTTTTACTGCTTCAAGCTGAATTGTCCACCTCTTGATGTAATTAAGAACAACTGAAAATGCAGCGATCAAATAAATCGCCACGGGAAGATTACCAAGAGTATATCCGGGGTCATGAACTGTCACTAAAAAAAGCCATAAATTAAAACCATAGTACGGTATCATACAATCCCACCAAAACAAGTAATTTCTTTTACGAAGAAAAACAAAAGAAGGAATTGAAATAATTGTAGAAAAAACAAAAAAATATGTTGCCGCAAGATTAAAGAAATTCAAGGGAGGAACAATCGCAATATAAAAAATCACAATTAAAAATAAGAGCATCATAACAATACGTCTTATATCCTCGAACATGAAAAAGCCTCCTCATATCCATATATGTATTAATAATAACACATACTATATGTAAATTATTATGCTCTTTTCGAATCCATTCTCAAGCATCTAATGGAAAAAACTCCAACACATATTTTTTACCGAATTCACTTTGCTTTAAAAAAATCAGAAAAATACTTTAAATGATAGTCATCTATCGTTACAAGCATACCCCTTAGTTTTTAACTCCATCCCTGGATTGTTAATGTTTTCTCCGGGTAATGCCTGAATCGCTGATGCTCCAATCAACTGCCTAGAACCTAAAACCTCATCACGCCAAACATTTAAACTTGGATCTATTTCAACATCACTTTTAATCTCTTTGATAAGATTTTTTTCAACTTTATTGATAGATAATTCCAGCAGACTTGTTAAATAATCCTTATGATAAACCCTCGCGTTCTGATCTATGTGGCCATCCAAATTCAAATAATCTATTAATTTATCCAGAATAATCTCTATGACAAATTGTCTAGTTATCATGCACTTTGCAATAAGTTTTGCTCGTGGCAACGCATAGAACTTATCAGGCCTAAAGAAATTAAATGCTGCAATATTTTCTGCTTCTGTAAAATAATCTTCAACAAGACACCATTTTTGCAAAAGCCCCTCGTATTCATAACCCCGAAGAATTTTTCTCATCAATTGCTGCTCTTTGTCATCCATTAGAATGAGCCTCTCCTGAAGATCACTTTCCTTGGAACCCCTAACAACCTTAAACATAGCTCCTAACTTTCCTGGGCTCGATGCCTCCATAGCCTCTTGAAGGTTCGGTAGAAACTGATCTGCACAATATTCCCCTGGGTTGAAGGAAATTAACTCCTTATCATTCACATAAAAAATCACCCTTTGTTTAAGAGTAAGGGGATTATTAAGCTGTCGAAAAGAACTTTTTTCTAAACTCATCCTTGAACGAAAATAATGAAACCCTCCCAACAACATAGAAGAAAAAAATAATAAATGCATCCCAATATGTTGATTAAATTTCAGGAAGGATAGTATTGCTGCTCCTCCAAAAAAATATAAAACAGCCTTATTGGACGCACTATCAATTAAGCTTTTTCTTACCATAACGTTACCTATTATTTGATGTTGATACCTTAACAAAACTCTATCGTATTTTCAAAAAAACACAACACATTCAATTTGCCCTTCAATAGTAAGAAAAAAATAAACTATGCTTTTTAATGATTGTACACAGTTCATTTCTTAAGTAACCTGTGTAATGGTAGTCACTTAATATGATTTGGGAATTTACAAACTATGTTTTTAGATCAACATTTACAACTTATAAAAATTATCATTGGAGGAGCTCCTATCTGGACACCTTTCACAGCAGTTGTTATCACCGTTCTCGAACGACTGATTCATAAACGTAAAATATCTACCATATTTTTGGAAAACCTTGTCATTTACTGTGTCATCGTACACTGTTTTATCAACTTTGTTGCAGGCATCATTGAATCAAGCCTAATCAGCACTGACTACTTACATACCCTAATGAACATTAACCCCTTTCATTTTGGTCATTTAAGTTTATGTTTTATAGGCTTGGTCACAATCCATGCCAGAACCAAGGTGAATCGAGTCTTATGTGCCTGCTCAATTATTGCTTTCTACGCAGGCATTGGTTGTTATAAACTTCAACTGGGCCAACTGAGTCATAAAGCATACAACGTTATCATGCTTATTTACTTTATCGTCCCTGCCCTTATCTTTGTTCTAGCCTTGTTATCAAAACCTAATGCCTCTACTTCTCAGCAACCCGTGTCGTAAAATCTCGTTGCATCAATACTTCGATTAAAATATTCAACCCATAAAATACCAGTAACCAATAAGGCAATAAGATACCAAGAAAGGCTGTACGATCTTGAGCACAATTTGAAGCTTCAGTAAAAACAAGGTGCAATAACTGGCCAAAATGAACTTGTGATATTAAATAATCAAAGCTTGGCAGGCATGTACTTAAATCAGTGACATAATAAATAAGCCATAAATGCCTTAAAGCTAAAGACAACCCTAACAAAGAGATGGCAATCATGATCAAACAACTCACCCACCTAACCCATGATCGATAACAAAAAACATACTGCACAATAGCCACCACAGCTATCATCGCAAAAAAGATTCTCTGAATGATACAAAGAAGGCACGGTTTTGCGCCCATGTAGTCAAGATATAGGGCTAAAGATAGAGCCATAGCAACAACCATAACCCTCGCTAAAGAACTGTTGGCAACGCTCCACAGTGTACTCATTTATTTTCCTTAAAAATCACATTCACTTTATCACCAATAGTATTTTAAAACAAACAAATAATAAAATACCCTGCCTCCCTTGAAATTCTAAACCATTGCCCCTATATTTAACCTGAACCATTTTGAAAGAAGCTAATTATGACTGACAAAACTGTTACCCCTCCATTAAAAGCACAAAAAGCATCTAGCCTTAAACCCAAAGGCAGCGCTGACCTGCAGGGTAAAATTACCAAACTTGAGCAATCTTTAGATGAAAAATCAAAAGAAATAACTGAGTTGAAGGATGATAAAATTCGCACTTTAGCAGAAATGCAAAACATTCAATCACGTCATCACACAAAACTACAAGAAGCCCATCAATATAGTTTAAGAAAATTTATTGAAGACCTTCTTCCTATTTTAGATAGTTTAGATACAGGCATTGATACCTGGTCCGCTCATAATGATGGTCAGTCCAACGATACCATGGAAGGCATGAAAGTAACCCGCGACTTATTTCTATCCACAATCAAAAGGTACGACGTCGAAGTTATTAACCCTAATGCTGGCGATGATTTTAACCCACAGTGGCATGAAGCCATTTCAATGCAATCATCTGACACCATTGAAAACAACAAAATTATTACTGTTGCTCAAAAGGGATATCAAATCAAAGATCGATTGGTAAGAGCAGCCAAAGTTGTTGTATGCCAAACTGAGTAACCCTTGAAAATTATCCCCTATGCCCATACATACTTAAACGTAACACACATGAATTAAATTTAGGAGCCATTTAATATGTCAAACAAAGAATCTAACAAAATCATAGGTATAGACCTTGGTACAACCTTTTCATGCGTTTCAATCATGGAAGGCGGTAAAGCACACGTCATCCCTAATAATGAAGGGTTAAGCACAACCCCTTCTTATGTCGCCTTTGCAAGAGACAATGAAGAGCGCTTAGTGGGTCACCCAGCAAAAAGACAAGCAGTAACCAACC
Organism: Gammaproteobacteria bacterium; assembly: GCA_036012865.1. Classification (GTDB taxonomy): domain Bacteria; phylum Pseudomonadota; class Gammaproteobacteria; order Comchoanobacterales; family Comchoanobacteraceae; genus DASCQC01. Next base: position 9,812 of record DASCQC010000028.1, on the reverse strand, counting down.
CAAGCAATACATTTTATGCATTTAAACGCTTAGTGGGTCATAAGATCAATGATAAAGTTGTCCAAGACTGTAAAGTAAACTATACCATTAAATCTGCAAAAAATCAGGATACACGCATTGAAGTAACCCTAGATGGAAAAACTCAACTGTGGTCTCCAGAACAACTGCAAGCTGTTATTCTACAAAAAATGAAGGAAACAGCAGAAGATTACTTGGGAGAAAAAGTCTCTCAAGCTGTTATTACCGTTCCAGCTTACTTTAATGATGCCCAAAGACAAGCCACTAAAGATGCAGGAAAAATTGCAGGGCTGGATGTCAAACGTATTATTAATGAACCGACAGCGGCTGCCTTAGCTTACGGAATGAATAAAGTTAAAGGAGATAGAAAAGTAGCTGTTTTTGATCTAGGAGGCGGAACTTTTGATATATCACTGATTGAAATCGCAGACGTTGATGGCGATCATCAGTTTGAAGTGTTAGCCACCCACGGCGATACCTTCTTAGGTGGAGAGGACTTTGACCAAGTTCTGATTGACTACTTAGTTGCTGAGTTCAAAAAGGATAGCGGCATTGATCTTCAAGGTGATAAATTAGCATTACAGCGTTTAAAAGAATCTGCTGAAAAAGCCAAAATCGAACTATCATCTACAGAGCAAACTGAAGTTAACTTACCCTTTATTGCTCATGACGCCACAGGGGCAAAACACCTGACCATTAAAATACGCCGAGCTAAATTTGAAGAACTTGTTGATGACCTGATTAATCGCACCCTTAAACCGTGTGAATTTGCCTTAAAAGATGCCGGGTTAAAAACATCTGATATTGATGAAATCATTATTGTTGGTGGTCAAACTCGCATGCCCAAAGTTCAACAGAAAGTTGAAGCCTTTTTTGGAAAACCTCTAAGAAAAGATGTCAACCCTGATGAAGCGGTCGCTATAGGTGCTGCCATCCAAGCCGGTGTTTTATCTGGCGATGTCAAAGATATCCTCTTACTCGACATAACACCTCTTACCCTAGGCATTGAAACCATGGGCGGTGTCATGACCCCCCTCATCAAACGAAATACTACCATTCCAACTAAAGCCTCTCAAGTCTTTTCTACGGCTGCTGATAATCAAACAGCTGTGACCATTAAAGTCCTTCAAGGTGAACGCTCGATGTCTGGTGGAAATAAGTCTCTTGGAGAATTCAACCTAACGGACATACCCTCAGCACCCAGAGGAATGCCTCAAATTGAAGTATCGTTTGATATTGACGCAAATGGAATCTTAAATGTCTCCGCTAAAGACAAGAAGACCAATAAAGAACAATCCATTGAAATCAAAGCCTCTGGCGGACTTGAGGAAGATGAAATTGAAAAAATGGTTCAAGATGCTGAAAAAAATGCTGAAACCGATAAAGAGTTTAAAGACATGATTAGCAGCATCAACCAAGCAGAGCAACTCATTTACGCCACAGAAAAGTCCATTAAGGATGCGGGTGATGCAGTGACTGATCAGGAAAAATCTGCCATAGAGTCGGCCATCAAAGAGCTTAAAGACGCCATTGAGGCTAAAAACAAGTCTGATATTGAGGCCAAAACACAAAGCTTAACTCAACTGGCTTCACCTATTGCAGAAAAAATGCAACAACAGCAACAGCAACAAGCGACTAACAGCCCTGATGAAGCACCCAAGGAGAAACAAACCAAGGATGCTGTTGATGCTGACTTTGATGAAGTAGACGATTCCAAATAAAACCGTCTGATAATGATTCCAGCCAGTCATTGGCTGGAATCATTAGAGATAAGGAGACTAAGGGTGAGTACCCAAAGAGACTATTACGATATTTTAGGTGTTGGACGCGACGCCAGTGAACAAGATTTGAAAAAAGCTTATCGAAAACTGGCCATGAAGCATCACCCTGACAGAAACCCCGGCAACAAGGAATCTGAAAAAAAGTTCAAAGAACTTAATGAAGCCTATTCAGTTCTCTCTGACTCATCCAAGCGTCAAACCTATGATCAATATGGCCATGAAGCTGTCAACAACCAAGGGGGTGGTCCTGGCGGCGGATTTAATGGTGATTTCTCTGACATTTTTAAAGAGTTTTTTGGCGGTGATTTTTCAGGGGGATTTGGCGGTGGACAACGCCAATCCAGAGCACAACCTGGTGACGACTTACTCTATCGGGTTGAAATGACCTTAGAAGAAGCTTTTCAAAAAACTGAAAAAACGATCAGAATCGCCAACATTGTGCAATGTGATACCTGCGATGGCTCTGGTTCTGCACCAGGAAGCCAACCTACCAATTGCCGAACATGCAATGGTCAAGGACAAGTCCGAATTCAACAAGGCTTTTTAGCCATACAACAAACCTGTCCAGATTGCCGAGGGCAAGGTCAGGTCATCTCTAAACCCTGTTCAAATTGCCAAGGGAGAGGCCGAAGACGCAAACAAGTCACCTACAATGTTAAAATACCTCAAGGGGTTGACACTGGTGATCGTATCAGACTCGCTGGTAAAGGAGAGGCTGGTCATCATGGGGGTCCACCAGGCGATCTTTATGTAGAAATTTCTATCAAGCCTCATTCAATATTTAAACGAAAGACGCAAGATCTACTATGCCAGGTCCCCATTAGCTTCCCTAATGCGGCTTTAGGAGGCGAAGCCATAGTTGCAACCATCAATGGTAAAAAAGTTGCCTTAAAAATACCCCCAGGATCTCAAAATGGCGATAAATTGAGGTTAAAAGGCAAAGGCATGCCTTCTTATCAACATAATCAGTACGGGGATATGATATGTGAACTGTTTGTGGAAACTCCGACGGACCTGAGTAAAAACCAAAAAAACCTTTTACAACAACTTAATGAGAGCATGTCATCCAGGCAGCTTAAACAATCCACGTCATGGCTAGAAAAGATCAAAAACCTACTAAAAACATAAAAGGCGCACGGAATAAATGGCAAATATCCTACACCAGGGTTATTATATTTGCAAAACCATTCCTCGAACAACAATTTTCACTATGAATTTAAATCTAAAATAAATGCAAATACAATAGAATAAACAAAATCACAAAAAGCAATACAACATATCACCCTCCCTATATTTTGCAAACCCTTGTCTTATAATTTAACATTGCACTTGTTAGCATACGATTGTGTATGCTTTACCAAGCAAAAGGATGTGTGTTATTACATGGAGTAAAATATAGTGTTTTAACAGCTTAGGTGTGTGATGAAGACAGAGATAGATGAAAATAAACTTGGAGATTTGGCTAGTGGCCTGGTAGAAGAACTCAGGCTAGCTGAATTATGCATAGATACAAGAAAATCCACCTCAGGCTCTACCTTTTTAATGCAAGCACTAAGCAATGCCAGCTATTCCGACACATGTATTTCCACTCTTTCAGATAAAAATTACAAATGTGTTTCTGATCGTACCGTCCCTGACTTATATTATTTTATACAAGAAATAACCCGTCAATATATGCCTCTTCAGCCAACCCCTAATAAATACACCACTGAGCCAACCCCGTGGGGACAGTTTAATATTGAAACTAAATCATCTGCCACCACTTTTGAATATTGCAAAGAAATTACCAAAATATCAACTCTACATTATACTCCTGATCCCAATGACCTCGTTATTATTCCTATCTCGAATCACAGCAAAGACTTTCCAGTTCCATGTAAACAGAAATCAACCTCAACTCACAACTACTTAGCTAACAAAGCTCATACAATTCGTCTTAAAAACCTTCAAAAACTTATCAGACACTTTATAGCGGAAGGTCAGACACTTGTTCTTGTTAATACATCCGTATATGATAATGAAGCTGCTGATACAGAAATTAGCACCAAATTTGAATGGTCAAAAATCATTGCTAAAGCTGCAGGCATTGACAAATCTTTAATACAAAGTTGCCATCAAAATACGTCTAAGATACTAACTCTAATTCATAAAACATACCATAAACTATTTGTCTTGGATCGAGAAGATCTTCTCAAAACATCCAATGAAATTAGCAAACAAAATCATTCAGTCAAGCTTCCATCAAAAGGTATAAAAAGCTACTTCTATGATTTATGGTGGTCAAATTGTGTACTCCCCCTTACAACAATAGACGAATCAAATGAGATAGAAAAAGCGGCCCACAGCTTATGGGAGAAAATACAATTATCCATGGATAACAAGCATAGTTCATTATTTAAGCGCGCAATAGTTTGCTATGATCAGCTAAATTTAAGCTCTACTACAAACAAGTCAATAAAGTCAATTTTTGAAAAACTGTGCAAGGTAATGAATGCTATTAAATTGGCATATAATAGTACACACCAAGATGGAATAGATAGCTTAATAGACTCTTTTCTCATCATCACTATTTTTAACAAACTGCTTAACCAAGCCAAAAAGCTTCAGAAAGAGAATAAAATCCTAAAACAAACAGCAGTCATGCTTGATTATTTGTGTATACACCCAACAAATACAATAACCATTGACAAATTAAGATCAATGGCATTGGACCTCAATCAAGCTCTTGAAGACAGTAGAATTGAAATGCTCTCAAATCATTCTGGCAGGACTGAAAATTCTTCAGCTAAAATAACAGAAATAATCAAAGATATTTTAAAGCAATTAAACGAAAAATCTAATCGTATAGTTCGAAGAGTCACTGAAAAAATTCAACAAAAACTATCAAACATTGATGGCATCATCCTTACTGAACATGTTGGTCTAGGTGGAGTGAAAATGTACACAGCCACTACCAAAGGACTCATGAGCATGCAACGAGAAAACAATAGAAGAAATTTTGAAATGAAAAAACAAAAAGCCATCCTAACAACCTTCCCTGATACCCTCTATAAGGCATATATGGCAGCCAATGACAACATGATGCCCATGCCTCTTGAATTATTCGAAGAAAATGCAAAAAAAGAGGTGTCACCAGAATTATCCAACAGGATACTTTTTTTTACACAAGAACAGGAAAGTTCACACAAACTTATCAATAAAGCATTCCAATTCTACGAACAAATGCTAACCCATCGTCAACTCAACCCAGAATATGAAAAGATGATAAAAGAGGGCGCACGAAAACACAAAAGCTCACTCACTGCCACAACACAAGAAGGCACGTTGAATTATTCGAAAGACTGGCACAAACCGCCCTGTGAAAACAAAAAGACACCACAAGGTACATTAGAAATTGCCTTTGACATAATGCGTAACTGGGATTTAACAAAGTTTGAGGTAAGAAAAGATGCATTGAGCGACTCGTATGAAATCACCTTTACAGGATCTCCTAATAGCTCTCCTTTATCATCTTATGAAAGCTCTCCTATATCATCTCAAAACAGCTCTCCTAATGACTCTCCTATAATAAGATCTCCTTCCTCATCTAAAGAAAACTCTCCATATCACACCCCGTCTAGAACCCACTCATCACCACCGTGACCCTATCAATAATTTACCTACCAGGAAATCTACTGAGGCTGTAAACAAGCTGGTTCCGTCATAGCCTACATGAAAGAAGGCTTATATCTCACACACCAATAGAACAATTGTACGAAAACACCTAGAAAAACGTGACCCGATACAATTATTTATGTTATTTTACATACAGATATGCAATCAAGCAATAAATGAATAAAAAATATCAACCTTTAGGTATTTACAAAGACAAATTACATATCATAGTATTGTATTGTGTGATGCGTGATTCATAACACACATAAACCTAAATGGAACTTACTGAAAGAAAATGGAATTATATCAATAATCCCATGACGAGTTTTCAATGAAAAAGGTAATGGCCTCAGAGACAAACAGTATATTTCATGCTCCTGCAAGAGAAGAGAGTTATGAAAACACGCTGGAAAATTGGGTAGAGGAATTTGTTGCAACAATATTCTGGACAGAAGACAATAGCCCTTTTTTAAAAAAAACAGCTTCACAGCTAGGGTATAATGATCAAGCTATTCAAGAAGCGTTAACGCAACCTGTTAATGTCTATCGAGAAAAACACAGTCCTGTTTATGAGTATCTGCTCGATAAGATGGGAAAAGCTTCACGCGATACTAGATGGGTTCAACTTAGATCCAAACCGAATAAGAAAGACAAAGCCAACCAACTGCAAAACTCATTAAGGTTTAAGCGAATCTCACCTAAAATAAATGCAATCCCTAAAGATAGCTCAACCATTGTTTTTCCTCTATGTGAATCATGTGATGATTATGGATTTTTTACTAAAGGTCGTAACAGTGCCAGAATAGATCAAATTTCACAAAAAGTTACTTCCATTCAAAAATCAAACTTTAAAAATGTCATCGACAGTGTTATCGGGATGGGGAAACAAATTATTCTAATTAATGCATCTTTTTCAAACACAGCCAACCAATCTTCAAAGGCAAGAGAAAACCCAAACATTATGACCAAGCTAGAATGGGCTAAACATATTGCAAAAGTAATGGACATTGATTTGAATATGGATCATATCGACACACTAACCTTTGAAGAAAAGTATAAGGAGATTCTTTCGCTGATTTATGCAAAGAAGCCAGGACTTATCCTAATGGATTGGAGAGATCTTTTACAACATCCCCAACTAAAAGATCAATCTAAGCAAATGATACAACTATACCGATCTGAACTTAACCAGTTTAATGAACTCATAGCAAATAATGAAAACCTGAATATAAACTTTAACTTGCAACTTCAACTCTTAAAACAAAAAGAAGTAACCCCTGAGCTAAAAAATAAAATATTGACACAACTCAAAAAAATAAAAACCCTGGAAGAATTTCAAAAAATGGAAAATAAAGTTGATATATATCAAGGATCCATATACCACCGTATTGACGAAGCTATTGCGAAACAATGCGGCTTAGATAACGCAGATCTTATGGACCTTCTAGACAACACTGACACATTACTACTGTTTTTAAATGACGAAATCTTGACAAAATCATCAGATAATGAAAAAAGGACCCCTAACAACACCCTCAACTACAACCTCTTTAAACACGCTAACATAACCATCATTACAGAAGTAGAAAAAAGAAATAAAAATAAAGCCTTAATAACAGAGTACCTACAATTACCCAATACCATGATCAAAACGTATAATTACTCTCTAAAAAATGGATCTCTTTTACCTTTTTCCAACGAGTCGGACCATAACTTTACAGTTTACGCCATAAAAGAAATTAAGGACTCGAACTCAAAAACTACGTTATCCAGAATCAATGCCTTATCCGGAGATCTTTCCGCATTCTTAGCAAGCTCGTATAAATTTTTAGAATTACAGCTAGCACACAACAAAGGAAATACAGCCCTAGAACTCCTGCTCACGCAACACGATACATCCTTTGAAAATGGCCTGCTCACACAAGACGGTACACCCGCACCCGTAGAAGAACAGAAAACAACAGTTATTGATGTGTTTCAAAAGGCCTTAGGAGGCAGAGTAACCAAAAAAGACTCTAAAAGGCACACCACATTAACCATTTTTTTTGATGATGAACAAGAATGTTCGCAAAAAAAGGAAGAGCCTTTGCGACAAAATCACCGTTCGCTTTCCACCGATGACGGCCCTCTCTCTCCATTATTAAAAGCAGGTGGTGCAACATTCACATTCACATCATAGCCCCCGACATCAACCATACTATCTATATATTTATTCTTTTCGCTGACTAGAAACGTAAAAGTAGGGTATGATTACTATAAAGGAAGACCCATAACCAACCTGAGAGGAAACTTTAATATCACCCTCTAATTCCTCAACAAATTGCTTCACTATACTTAAACCCAAACCTAGACCATTACCATCCTCATGATGCACTCTTGACATAGTATCAAAAATACAGTCATGGTACTTAGGGTCAATCCCACAGCCTGTATCTTTAACCGTAATGCTTAATGCACGAGCATAGGACGTTTCTTTATCACTCAACTCTAGCAAAATAGACCCTGTGGATGTATATTTTATTGCATTGGTAATCAAGTTGGATACAATTCGCTTTAACCTCATTTCATCAGTTAAAATATAATCTGGAAGACTTTCATCAAAACGATAATGAAAACTCAAACCCTTTATTGTTATTTCCTGCTTATGCATTCCATGTAAATAATAGAAAAAGTCCTTAATATTCATGTTAACTTTTTGAACAGGTCTTTGAGCATCACTGGAATCTGCATACTCAATTAATTCAGAGATCAAAGCATGCATATCTTTTGCAGAAGATACCATTTCTTTACAAATAATTTTCATTTCATCAGTCTTAACCATCTCTTTTAAAATCTCTGATAAACCAAGAAAATTACTCAGGGGCGTCATAAGATCATGTCTAATACCATGAATAAATCTCGTTTTAGCTTGACTGACACTCTCAGCTGCAAGCTTTGATCTTAATAAATCCTTCTCCAATTTTCGTCGATCGGTAATATCAACCGCGACCCCCATGATCCCTCTTGCACCTCCAATATCTATAGACTTTTTATAAGCTAGAAAACAGAAAATCTCACCCTTGATAAATATTTCTTCCTCAAATAAAATAGGCTTGGTTTCAGCAAGAACCTCTTGATCATTTTTTTTAATCATCTCAACTTGTTTGATGTCTGCCTTATTTCTCAGGGTTACATCATAAATATTTTGCCCAATCGGTTGATCTTCATTACGAAAACCTAAAACCTTCCATAAATTATCATTAAGATATAGAATCTCACCACATGATTTAATTGCCCAAATATTTTGAGGTAATCCAGCTAATATTTTTTCAGATGAAAGTGTATATTGTTCAAAATTCTGGGTATAACTTTCTTTATCAGTAACTTCTATATCACTCATACATTAGTCTCCTGGCTTGGAAAAATAGTCCTTAATGGAAGAAGCCCCTTCCTCAATAATATTGACAGATACAGTTCTTCTAATGGCCCCTGTAATATCAACAGCAACTCCCATAACACCCTTGCCCTTACCAACATCTATCGCTTTTTTATAAGACAAAAAACAAAAACGCTCCCCATTAATACAAATCTCTTCCTTAAACAAAATAGGCTTGGTTTCAGCGAGAACCTCTTGATCATTTTTTTTAATCACTTCAACTTGTTTTAGATCTGCCTTATTATTCAGTGTAACATCATAAACATTCTTACCAATAAGTTCTTTTGGAGAATTAAACCCCAGTATTTTAGCTGCATAATGATTAATATATAAAATCTCTCCGCATTCTTTAATGGCCCAAATATTTTGAGGCATGCCCGAGAGTATTGTATCAGGGTTAAGCTTTTTCTGATTAGCCTGTAGATTATCAAGAACACAGTTATCTTTCACTTACCTTTCTCCTAATTGTGAAAAGTATTCATGTATTCTAAACCTATTCTCAAGTATATTCATAGATTCAGCCTCTTTAACTGCATGAGAATAATTATTCAGGCTATCTCCAACTTGAATAACACCAATCATTCCTGCAGAATCATGAGGTTCACACTTATAAAAATATACACCAGGTATCTTCAAAACTAAAGAAAAACTATGAGACAAGTTACTTTCCCATCGTTTAGCCCCCTCTGGAATGGATACTGACATAACATTATGGCCATGGTTTAACGATTGAAAAATAATTTTATCCCCTGGTTTTATCTTCAAAAAACCCGGACTAAATACGTGGGTGAACCCTTTAGAATAATTCAGCATCTCAATGACGTGACAAGATCCCTTATGATCATGAGAACATGGTTGACTAGAGATTCGAGATTGGCCTTGGGAACGAACCTCTAAACAACCATTTAGTAATACCAATGTAGACAAAAAAACTATTCGTCTGA
>DASCQC010000027.1:0-35923 GCA_036012865.1 Gammaproteobacteria bacterium | reverse complement strand
CCCCTGATTCTTTTGTTGGACCCATCACAACTGAATTGAAAAAAATAATAAGCAAACATCCTAACTTAGCGCATCAGGCCACATTAAATCTTGCACAATTACTGTATATAAGTAATCAACAAGAAAAAAATTCATCCCTATTCCACGAATTTTTAGCCAAAGGCATGCCCGCACATATCATTGATAAAAATCAGGTTATTGAAAGCCTATTCCAAGGATATCACTATGAAGCTGGCAATCACCCTCGAAATAAGAGTATTCTATATACATTGCTTAAATCAACCACTCTAGGCACCCGCTCTCAGGTATGGACATATGTTCTGGGGAGTTCAAAATTTACATTGGTTTTGGATAGATTAAAGAAATTTATTAATGATGAAGCTAAATTTAATGAAGCTTTTAATTACAGCAATGATTCTGGATCCTTGCTTCACGCAGCGATGCATGACTATATCTTTAAGATTAAAGAAAGAGCAAATACAGAAATAAATGACCATGATCAAGCCTCTGCTTTAGATATTGAAATAGAAAAAACTATAGAACTCATTAAATTACTGACAAATAATGGCATTGATCAAAACCTAACTGATCGTAACGGACTGAAAGCAGGAGATTGGATTCAAACCATTCATAATAAACCAGCACGTAGAAAAATTGCTCAATTACTTAATACAAAAAGATTAAATGATGGCCGATCTCTCCAAGAATCATCCAACGTTCAAAAGTTTTTATTTAATGAAGATGAACAAAACACCCATAACTCTTTGGTAAATAGTTTTTATGCGAAAATTATTAAAAAACTGACAAAACGCTACCCTTTTGATGGACTTGAACTGAGCTTTAATGACTTTGTAACAAATATGAGTCAATATGCCAGCCACCCCTCAATTAATGAAGTAAGACAAAAACAGTTGTTTTTTGTAGAGATAATGTCATTAGAGGAGGATATGGGCAATATTTATATAGATCAACAAAATTCAATGCACATTAGCAGAGTCATAGACTTATTGGTCAAAGCTGCCAATGACCCAACAGTGACTGAGTCCACAGTTGAAGAAAGAAAAAAATGGTTATATCAACGATCAGTAGACATACAACGTTTATGCCCAACGGGTTATACTCATGAACTTATTCAGTCTTTAGAACTTAAACACCCTGATATTGGTCAATTTCAAGCACATGAATTAACCCTTCTCCAGGAGGTATTAATTGATTCATTAATCTCATCTATTGGAAGCAATCCTCAAGGTATCATGAGTAATTTTCATCGACACTCCGCCACTCTAAGTTCAGACAACAGCTTTACCCAGCGTGTTAAAAATAATATGGAACAATTACTCGTGCAGCGTGGTTACTTCGCAATAGCTACCAAAAAGCAAAAATTACAACAATATATTTCAACTATTGAATATCTTGATCAAGAAACTATTGATCGAAGGTTAGAAATTCTCTATCCCAAATCACCGGCGAAAAAGCCATCTCATCAACTTGACCCCTGCCCTAGTGTTGTGGATATTTGTGTTCTAATCTGCAGTTTTTACTTAACATTAACGGCCCAACATTATGCTGTATTTATTTTAGCTAATCTTATTACCTTAACCTGTATTTATGATTTAACTGAATATATAAAAACCGACCACTCTAACTTCCAATCATTTTTTAGGTTGGATTGTTTGCAGTTTGCTCAACTTAAGTTTAGAACTACCGGGCAATTTATTCTGCAACGTATCAGCAACCATAGCTGGCTAGAGAACTTAAAACTATTCGGGAAAGAGTCCGTTAATCATTGGCCTATTATCATCAGCTGCTCCCCTCATATCAAAGCTTCTTCTTTTCTAGTTAATGCCTCCATAAAAGCTATTAAGCCTTTTATTCCTGTTATTTCAAGCTCCCTCCAAGGACAATATTCGACACAAACAGAAAAAATAGATAATAAACAATAACAAAATAAAAATAGTTATTGATTTTTATACAAAAAAACAATACTATACTATTTCAATCATAGGAAAAAAACATGATAAAAAACCCCACACTATATCATTGTGCTACACAACCTAGTCATGATATCAACTCTAATTTATATCGCTTGCTTGAAAGATCCTCTGAAAATTCAGAGGAAATGGTCTATGCTATGATAAATACTATCCGAGAACATTATAACACCTTGAACCAAGACCTCTTATTTTCATCACTACACTATATCATGAGTAACATTGAAAATGGTCGAACTATCTTTCATTATGCTTTTGATCAAATTGGTAGTCTATTATTTGATGGATATAATGTTGATAGCAATCGTAGACGAGATGAATTCATCACTATGCTTGATGAAGGTTCACAACAATCTTCAAAAAGATACTTTACCTGTTATGAAATTATCAAAAAAGCAAAATCCTATCTTGAGGAGAATAAAAACTCTATTCAGTCTGAAATCGATAGGAAAATCCACAGGATTGCTTATCATAATACTGCCTGTCATTTGTTGCGGACACATTCAGCTCCTTTAGATGAACTACTAGAACATGCATGGTATCTTCAGGACAACTCAACAATGTTACTGGGATTACTAAGCAAGATAAAAGACCACTCTATTTCCAAGGGTCCTCAGGTTAAATTATTTTTAACTTTGCTTACAACATACAAAAACAATAACTCAACGCCTAATAGTCAAGATATTGCAAAATTAAGTCATAAAATACATCTCGATCAACGTCAAGCAAACCCTGAAACTCTCTCCAAATTACTGGAAGAAACGTTTACACCGATCCCAATACATGATGTTGATAACTCACCCATATCTAGCACGGCACTTAGAACACCAACCCCCTTAAGAGTACCTTCAAAGTCACCCTCTAACAATACCAGTGCTTCAACAACGCCGTTTGATAGTAGAAACAACAGCCCTTTTAGTCAATTTGGCAGAACTCCGAGCCCTTTTATGGTGACGACAATAGGTCGAGCCAGTGCTTTTATATCTAAAAATAGCGCCTTTGCTCCCCAACTTACTCAAAGTTCGGATAACCATTAACGTTGTTAATTATTTTCTACGAGATAAAAAAAAGCCCGCGGGGGCGGGCGTAAAAACAAAAACTTATACCCAATCTAACATATTGAGATAAAAATGCCAAGTACTTAATAGTAAGTTATGTTATCTTAATGCTTGCTTAGCACTAAACAAGTTGTTCTTCAACAAATTTCCAATTAACAATTTTCCAAAAGCTTTCTAGGTAATTAGGTCTGGAGTTACGAGTATCAATATAGTAGGCGTGCTCCCAGACATCACAGGTTAATAGTGCTTTATCATCCCCATGCTTCATGGGCAAATCTGCATTGGCTGTTGAAATTATTCTTAGTGTATTCTCTCTTGTTTGAACCAACCATGCCCAACCTGAACCAAAATGATTACACGCCGTGGTTGAAAACTGCTCTTTAAACTGATCAAAAGATCCAAAACTTTTTTCAATGAGTTGTCGCATCTTATCCGATGGCTGTTGGTGATGAACATCGCTCAAACAATGCCAATAAAAAGTGTGATTCCAAATCTGTGCAGCATTATTAAAAACCCCTCCATCAGATTGGAGAATAATCTCTTCTAAAGAAAGGTCTTCAAACGCGCTTCCTTGAATCAGGCCATTGAGTTTATTAACATAGGTTGCATGATGTTTTCCATAGTGATATTGCAAAGTTTCCTTTGAAATATAAGGTTCTAAAGCTGTTTCAGAATACGGTAGTGGGGTTAGAACAATAGCCATGATCTTTCCTGTTTATTTAAGACCACTGCATTTTAACCTTACAGATGACACTGTCAAGCCTGAATCATAGGATATTTACATATCCTGCTTGCAATACACCTTATTATTGTCTAACATTACGTGAGCTAATTATTTATTTTAATCATTGATCTAGGAGAATATTATGTCAATGCTAGTTGGTCAACAAGCCCCCAGAATTATTACTAATTGTGTACTGCCCAATGGTGAAATTTCTAATAACTATGATTTCTTTGCCAAAAGTAATCAACAATATCGTATGGTGTTCTTTTACCCTTTTGATTTTACCTTTGTCTGTCCTTCTGAGCTTATTGCTCTTAATAAACGCATGTCAGAATTCAAGTCATTAAACACCGCTGTACTTGCTGTATCGATTGACTCTGAGCATACACATTCTCGATGGAGAAACACTTCAATCAATGACGGTGGTATTGGAGATGTTGATTACATTTTAGCAGCTGACCCTTCCCATAGAATATGTCAAAGTTATGCAGTGCAATCTCCTGAAGGCATGGCCTACCGAGGAACTTACATCATTGATCCTGATGGTTGCATTCGAATTCAACAAGTCAATGATTTGCCTATTGGTCGAAACATTGATGAGTACCTTAGGTTGATTAAAGCCTTACAGTTTCATGCTCAACACGGTGAAGTTTGCCCTGCTGGCTGGAACCAAGGCCAACAAGGCATGAAACCAACTGCCACAGGGGTTGCTCAATACCTGACTGAGAATGCTGAATCTTTATAAAAACCCTAACCACTTAAGCTAAGGCCCGTTAACGCGGGCCTTTTATATTCTGATGAATGAAATTTAACCTAACAACCATTGACAGATATAAACCGCTGCTAAAATACCCACAAAATCTGCTAACAAACCAGCAGCGACAGCATGCCTAACTTTTTTAATATTAACCGCACCAAAATAAACAGCCACAACAAAAAAGGTGGTTTCAGTGCTTCCCATAATCGTACCCCCAATTCTAGACACCAGGGCATCTGGCCCGTAAGTGCTAATCATATCTACCAACATAGCATTGGATGCAGCCCCTGAAAAAGGTCGAACCAAGCTAATAGGTATGATCTCTGCAGGAACTCCAATAAATTGTAAAGAGGGGGATAATAAAGCTGCAATAGAATCAAACGCACCTGATGCCCTCAACATACCAATAGCCACCAACATACCAACAAGAAAAGGAATGATTTTAATCACCACATCAAAACCTTCTTTAGCGCCCTCTAAAAAAGATTCATAGACCTTTACTTTATGCGTAATACCATAAAAAGGAATCCCTACAATCATGGATAAAAATAAAGCATTGGATATACCTGATACTGTTATCCAACCGAAAGAGCTCATCAATAACTCTTTAACCCATAAACTACTTAGCATGTTGAGATCTCTTCATCTTTTTGTATTTTAAACACAGACCACCGTTCAAAAACCTTACAAGCAGTAATCGCGGCAATCGTTGATAAAGTCGTAGCAAAAAGGGACGTTAATATAATATTGGTAGGGTGGACTCCATTAGCTGCAGCTAAAAAGCCTATGGCAGATGCCGGAATTAATTGAACACTGGAAGTATTAATGGCTAACAGCATACACATGGCATTGCTTGCCTGCCCTTTGTAAATATTTAAGTCATCTAAAGCTTCCATAGCCTTTAACCCAAACGGAGTCGCTGCATTGGCTAAGCCTAACATATTAGCCGCAATATTCATTACAATTGCGCCCATGGCAGGATGATCTTCAGGAACGTCTGGAAACAAACGCTTAAGAATGGGCCGTAAGGTAAGAGCAATGCGTTCAATTAACCCAGAGTGCTCCGCAATTCTCATAATACCTAACCAAAATGACAGAATGCCGCCCAGCAATAAAGCCATTTCAAAAGCATGCTTCGCCTCCTCAGTAACAGAGGTAACAACCGCATCAATCTTGCCATTAATCATTCCAAAAACAATAGAAAGGAGAATCATTCCCAACCAAATATAATTCAACATAGTATCTATACCAAATAATCTATTACCAAAGAAGGTATCATACAATAACAAAATGAGAAAAACAAAAACAAGTTATTGAATTGATCAAAAAATAGGTTATGATTGGTTGAATGATCATTGTGTTATTAATCTTATGTTGTACATTTGTTGAGGGACTTGCCAACCCCATCGATGTCTATTTTAAAAATGCGAGCATACACAGCATGCACCAACGTACATTGCTTGCCTCTGGTTTATTTTTAGGACAACCGTATAAATTCGACCCCCTCAATGACAATGAGTCCTCACATAAACTTAAAATAGATCAATTTGACTGCCTGACTTATGTACAAACTGTCATGGCACTAATCCATGCGCGCAACCCCTCTATGTTACATAAAACAGCCCTACAAGCACGGTATTTAAAATCACCCTATCACTATGCTAATAGGATACATTTTGCAAGCATTGATTTAAACCCAACTTATGAAAAACTACACTGGATAAAACCATTAAATACCCACAAAGCCCCTTTTACCACTACCACCACAACCATCAGTTTCAAACAATTTTGGACCCATAAAATAGCTAAGCTCAAAAAAAGCAAACTTATTAATAACAAAGAAATCAAACAGTGGAAATCTTCTCTCAAGAACAGAAAGAATATTCAGAAATCAACACAGGCCTACCTGCCTATCCACAAGATAATTATCAACGGAAAACTAAACACCTCGTTATTTAAATCTCTAGAACCCATCATGCTAATAGAATTTGTCCATCAAGATTGGCGCCCTAAAAACTTAGGGACAGCCTTGCAAGTTTCACATTTGGGTTTTCTTATACGCAAAAAGAACCGTTGGTTTTTACGCCATGCATCATCAAATAAGTTTATTTTAGATATCGATTTAGAAACTTATTTAACCCATAAAAAATCAAAAACATTTAAAGGTATTGCTCTTTGGAATATACGTTAAGGTTGAGCCTTAACTCACCCTTATAGAGAACACACCCCTAAAACATGTGGGTGCTTTGAGCCTGTGATTGTTGATAAGTCATGTTTATTATTAAGGTTGTATTCCGAAGCTAACCAAGCAAAGCCTAATGCCTCTACCATCTGTGGGACAATACCCAACTCAGTTGTCAATTTAATGGGCAATCCAACATGATGCTGAATACGTTCCATCAGATAGGCGTTCTTAATACCCCCACCACAATAATAAACCTCGCCCAACTCGGTAGAGGCACGCGCCAGTAAAATTGCAACCATCTCAACGAGAGTAGCCATAATATCTAAACTATCCAGCCCTTGTATTCCCATCGATTGAAGCCAACCCAATGAAAAATAATCTCTTCCTGTACTTTTGGGGGGTAACGATGAAAAATAAGGGTCGGATAACATTTTATTTAACAAAGAAGGAATAAGTTGACCTTGTCTAGCAAAATCACCATTATGATCATAAGGTTTTTTTAAATAAGCACTCGAATAAGCATCAAGCAAAGCATTCGCAGGCCCGACATCATAGCCCTCTACGGGCCTTCCTGGAACCAAGCGACTAATGTTCGCAATGCCCCCAAGATTAATAATTCCTCTGGATGTATGCTCAGAGGCAAAAAATGCTTGATGAAACAGCGGCGCTAAAGGCGCTCCTTCACCCCCTAAAGCAATATCCTTACTTCTAAAGTCCCCAATAACGGGCATTCCACAGGTAGCTGAAATAGACGAAATAGTGCCCAATTGCCAGGTTCCAAACTGATCGGGGCGGTGATAAACTGTTTGCCCATGGAGACCCACAGCACAAATAGAAAGCTTGCGTCTTGATTTTGACATCAAAATAGCTTCTGAATAAAGATTCACCCATTGTTGATTCAATTTCATCATGTCATGCATGCTAAATGAAGGGTTACTCAATGCATTCATCACTGAAGATTTGACAGAAGGAGGAATAGGGTGCGAAAAGAAATCATAAATTTGTAGTGGGAAAAACTTGGCAACAACAACATCTATATTATCCAAGCTTGTGCCTGACATCACGCCCATGTAGATGGATGAAGTCAATGTCAACTCGCCATTAAGCTTTTGAGCGCAGCTAACCAATGCCTGTGTTCAGACCGAAAACGTTTTAAATCCGCCTTGGCCAAGACTCTTGTAGTAGGCAGCGATACCTTAAGAGGGTTCACAGGTTTGCCCTTAACCCTAAACTCATAATGCAAATGAGGCCCGGTAGCTAACCCTGTACTTCCTACAAAACCAATGACTTGGCTCATCTTAACTTTCTGACCTACTCGTAATTTTTTTGGGAAACGCGACAAATGTGCATACAAGGTTTGATATCGCGCATTATGTTGAATAATAACCGCATTTCCATAACCTCCTTTGACACCTGCAAAACGAACCCGTCCTTCACCCACTGATTTAACAGCTGTTCCCTTAGGTGCGGCCAAATCAACACCCGTATGCGGCCTAACTTTTTTAAGTACTGGGTGAAGTCGATGAAGGTTAAAGGGTGAGCTAATTTTTGTGTATTTCACCGGTGATCGTAAAAATGAACTACCAATGGATCGACCCTTAGAGTCATAATAAGCGACCCTACCATAACTATCTTTAAATCGACTGGCCTCTAATTTATGCCGCTTTCCATCTAGTTTTGCAAAAATAATTCGCTTTGAATGAGACACCCCGACAGCTTGATGTTCTTTCTCGTACAAAATCGTAATTTTATCGCCTGGTTGAACATCGTGTCTAAGATTAAGCTTTAAAGTCAATACCTTTTGTAATTCTGCAAGCAGTTTTTTATCTAACCCCGCACGAACACCCTCCCGATAAATAGATTTTTTAACTCTAAATTTGACAGCATGTCGACTCACAGGAAACGGCTCAGAATAACTTCGAGCAACAAAGCTATTATTAGACTTACTCAGCTCAAAAAAGTCATGGCCTCCTGTAAAAAATCGAACCCAATACACATTTTTGGATTTATCAACCCCGCAGTAAATCATTTGACCTGCTTTCAGTGATCTGAAGACTTTTGAATATTTTTTAAGTTTGAAAATAGATTTTAAATCTTGCCGACTCAGGTGATTTCTTTTAAACAATGATTGAAGAGTATCTCCCTTTTTTACCAGCATTTTCTTCTCTGATATAGTAGAAGCCAATGCTTCTGAAAAGGGAGAAAAACACCCTAACCAAAGTGAAAACAATAAAATTAAAGTACGTCCAATCATATGAAACATCGCATCATCCTACCGAGAGTGTAATCTAAAGCATGCAACCTAGTCAATCTTTCTCTCCCCTCTCGACAATAATAGGCCCTAAAGAGTCCCCAGTTGATTCATTCCCTCCGTCACAAAAAGGAAATGATTTGGACTGCCAACAGCGACAGATAGCCAGTCTATTGCCTTCTTTAAGGTCAACTATTTCCTTGATCGGGTGTTTTTTTGAATTAACAACCATACCTACCTTCAATATAAGTTTGTAGCTTAATGTAACCCATGGCATACTATTTATCAATGAAAATGCAACCACACAGCTCTCGAATTGGGCCCTCCACAGATTACAACAGCCCCTTAACTGTTAGTGAACTCAATGCCCTGGTAAAACAATGCCTAGAAAACTCTTTTTCCTACCTCTCCATTGAGGGGGAAATCTCGAACCTTTCTAGGCCGTCTTCTGGGCATCTTTATTTCACCTTAAAGGATGAAAGAGCACACGTTCGTTGTGTCTTTTTCAAACCCTATCAAGCTTCCTCTCCTCCCCTGCAAGAAGGGCAAAAGGTATTGATTAAAGGAAAAGTAGGCTTGTACCAACCTCGAGGAGACTATCAACTCACCGTATTCTCTTGTGAAGAAGCAGGCATTGGCGCTTTACTGCGCGCCTATGAGGCTCTAAAAAAACGATTATCGGATGAAGGTCTTTTTAATGTATCCCATAAAAAACCATTGCCCACTTACCCAAGAAAAATAGGAATCATCACCGCGCCTCAAGGTGCTGCCATCCAAGATGTGTTAACCACATTATCCAGACGGTACCCTTTAGCCGAAATTAATATCTACCCCACCCTTGTTCAAGGACAGGAAGCAAAAGATCTTATCATCACTGCGCTAAGACAAGCTGATCATGATGATAATGACACCTTAATCTTATGCCGTGGTGGCGGATCGATTGAAGACCTGTGGGTTTTCAATGAAGAACCCTTAATCCGAGCAATTTTTGCATGTCAAACACCCCTCATCACCGGCATAGGGCATGAAACTGATACGACATTATCTGATGAAGTAGCTGATCAAAGGGCCCCTACCCCAACGGCTGCAGCTGAACTTTGTACCCCACATTCTCAAGACCTTATTCAGCACATAGATAACACCCAAAGAAGGTTAACCTTTCTTATTCAGAAAATGATTACCTCACAACAATACTTATTCCAAGCCATCCAATCTAAATTAACACACCCAAGAGAACAACTAACAAAACATCGACACCTTCTGGAAAAAATACAAGCCAAATTAACCTATACTTTTAATGATCAGCTTTTACAACTCAAGCTTCACTTACAGTCCCAAATCTCCACACTGCATCACCACCACCCAAAGCAATTACTTCTTTCGCATCAAAATCAATATCAAAATATTAAGGGTGATTTTCAAAACGCCCTAAATTTTGCTATTCAATCCAAAGAAAACTCCTTCTTAATGCTAATCAATAAGCTGGATACATTAAGCCCCCTTTCAACGTTAAAGCGAGGGTATACCCTAGTCAAACAAAACAACAAGCCCATGACCCATTGCTCAGACATCGATGCCAGCAGCCCCATAGATATCCACTTTCACGATGGAAACATCACAGCATCCCCCATTAAGGTAGATAGCGACGATAAAAACTAAGCTCTTTGGAAAGAACCTTGACCACCTTATTAGGGTCCTTAAAACCATGACCCTCACCCTCTAATTCATGGTATTCACATGAGCTGTTATGACGACGTAAATGCTTGATGAAACGTCTTGTTTGCCCTACATCTACGACCGAGTCATCAGTCCCCTGACAAATAAAAATAGGTTGACTCAATTGTTTCACACACTCCTCAGGCATACTCACCCTAGAACTTATTAACCTATCGCAATAATGCTTTTCAAAGCGATGTGTGATCTCTAAAGATTGCCTAGACGTCACGGGGTAATAACATGACACCGCATCGATAACTGAAGGGTGATTAATGGCCATCAATAAAGCCGTCATCCCTCCTGCAGAACCCCCTTTAGCAATCACCGCAGAAACATTGAACTTGTTCCTTACTTGATACAATACCTCACAACAATGCTCTACATCTAACTCTCCCCATCGACCGTAAAGCTGATCGCGGTATAATCTACCAAAACCTGAACTTCCTTTATAATTAACCTCCAAAAAAGCAAAACCATTGGCCAACCAAAATTGTCTTTTCCAATCAAATTCAGGGGTAACCATTGCAGTGGGTCCTCCGTGAACTTTAAGAATTAAGGTTGCCGAAGAAATCTCTTGAGGCCACCACAACCACGAAACAACACCCTCATGCCTAATTTCATGAACATCCACTCCGGTTTGAATACTTTCACCCCCAGCAAGGCATTGAATCTCATCCTGATCTGATAGATAATACACCCCTGACTGACGACTTACTCCCTTGGCACAACACACCAACCCTTGGTCAGAAACGTCAAAGGTAGCCACTGTCATGGATGGATCAAAAATAGAAGTTTTTTCTTCATTAGGCTTTCCTTTAACAACCACATCCTGAGCATTCTGAATGGTCAAACAATACAAGTCATGTTGATAAAACCCATACAACGGCTGATCGAAAACCCATTGTGGCCTTGAAAAATCGTAGCCTCTTTCGCTTACAAGTTCCTGAAAAGGGTCTTGGTAAATTCCCCAATAGCCACTTTCATCATGGATACACCACCAATGACCTTGAGTGAATTTTGGGCCCACCACCGAAACCTTGGGTTGATGGAAAACCTTTCTGACATTAGTCAGTGATAAAGACTTAACATCAGCCCCCATCAGCCTGCTTTCATCCCAAGACATATGAGGGTGATCCCACTCAACCCAGCGAAGCTCTGTTCCCTGATCATTAAATTGTGGCGAAGCATAAAAATCAGCCCCCTTTAACCACTCAATCAACCGACCTGTTTGCCCCTCAATAACAATGATAGACTGAACTTCCCCTCGCTCTAAAACACCCACCCAAAGATTTAACTTAACATGCCAACAACCATCACCGATAACTTCATCTTTAGCAAGAGAATACAAGAGATGCCAAGTCTTTTCCCGACACACATACAGCCCCCGAGTTGCAAGCAACCACACCCCATCAGGGTGCACCCCTAAGCATCGCCCCCCATAACCATTTAACTGTGATCTTGGTTGATCGGGTAAAGACACTTCTTGTAAGCTATGTTTTTGATAATTTAATAATTGATAACGATTTGCAATGCGGCATAAAACCCAGGCTGTTTGTTTTTGAAAACAGCACTCCAAATAATGAACTTCATCATTTAATCGCCTAGATAACTCATCTGGAGACATGGTCATGGTCTTATTCCTTTAACTTCATCAGTTAATTATAAGAACATCTAGACCGATTTGCCAGGCTAGACCTTATCCTGGCAATCCCTCAAGGCATACGGATAAAATATCTCATTAAATTAATTCATTGGATTAATTCTTATTCATGCTATAATGACGTTAAGGAAATGGTCACCAAGGAAACTAGCATGGGAACTAAGCTTGTATTAGGTTTTTTATTGATATTGTCACCTCAATCATGGGCAATGGATCTTTTTAGTGATCCTCATACATTTGAAAAACCTGCCATCAAAAAAAGCACAGCAGATAATCGCCGCATTCCTCAATGCCTCAACGAAAAGCAACAAAAAGCGCAAAATTTTTACTATTGCCCCGCACCCTCTGAATTATATCAAATCAAAGATAAATGGCTTTCTCCTGGTGATTGGTTTAGTTATGAACAATCCTTTGCTAAAAACATTGATCGATTTATAGGAGCCACTTGGAAAGGTGTTAACATTGGCAACGTCATTTGTCTATACAAAGCTAGAAATGCTACCTTTCCCGTTCAACTCACTAACAAACAAAGTGTATTTCAACCGATCAAAGCTAACTGGCCACTCTACCCAAATAAAGACGGTTCATTTCAGTGCCTTGCCATCAATAACAACCCATGTGATTGTGGGTTTAGCCAGCATCACTCCGATGAAACAACACCTGAAGAGGCTTTAACACTGTTTATGAAGATACCCAAAATGAACCCTCCTCCCTACACAAGCCCCTTTTATACTCCGTAATTAGAACTAATTTTTCTGGCCATACAACGGATTAGGGAGAATGAATAAATTTACCCCGAATTTCATGTGACCTGTGTTTTTTGGAAAGTCGTGTTGTCTATCTCCAAAATAAGCGACAACATCTTGGGGACCCACAACACGCATTCTCCCCGTCCCATCATTGACCTCTCTTCTTCTGATAGCCTTACTATCACCTTCACCTTTTCGCAAAAGAAAAATATCACTGTCGTGATATGCGCCTAATTTAATCATATTGTTCACTGTTGATTTGAGCAAATCTTCTTGTCTATTACTAATAAAAACAAGTTGACTGTTGGCTAAACGATGAACACGATCCATGAATTTTTTAGCCCCAGGAACCAACATTGCCTCTTCACGATAAACCCAAGACCTCCATCTTTCTTGTGTGAACATCTCATGATTTTTATGGAGAAAAATTGAAAAATCCACGGTACTCAGAACCGTCTCATCCAAATCAAGAACAATGGCAAATTTGCGTCCCTTGATAGTGTTTTTCAAATGTATCCAAGCTGATTCGTAGATAGATTCACATAAGTGCGTATATTCATAAGAATGATTGGATCACTTAATATGATTAGGCAACCCTGCCCGGCCAACTTGGAATAGGAAAATACAAAGAATAAGCGTTGTTTTAGTCCAGGCCTTATGCATCTTTGGATGATGCAAATGGGTTGGATGTCAGTGTGGCTTTATCTGCTGCTTCATCAGCTTCTTTCTCTCGCTGATCAACCAAACTATTATACTGCTTGCTTAATTTAACCACCGAAGCCATCCAAAACAAGCCCAACGCTAAAACAATTATCCAAAGGTAGGGAATAATGTCAATTTGGCTTCCCCCTGTAATGAAAAGCAGACTTGACTGAAGGAATCCTCCTCCAGATTTACCTAAGCGCCCACCAACACCATCTGCTGTAGCCTTTCCTGTTGAACGTAATTCTGGATCTAAAGGAATAAAAGCCATTTCCTTCGTGGGGTCAAAGAAAGAGTATTTTGAACTCTTGGAAAAAAGAATACCCAGACCACCGAACCAACAAATAAACATTAAAGGCGACATGGCCAATAATTCCATAGGCTCTCTGATATTAGAAAAATCTCCAAACAGCAAGTATGAGAAAAACAAAACAGCCGTGCCTAGCAGAACAAGTGGCGTAATGATCGCACACGTCAACCAACCAAAACGCTGAATAATGCCCTTACTTACAAAAATTAAAACGATGGAGGTAGTCCCCGTAATCATGGTGTAAATTGACATATAGTTGAGATATTCTTCTTGAGTTGGAAATAACATTCTTAATTTTGATTTCCAAGTAACCTCTAAACAGTTAATAATAATACCGTAAGAAAGCAGTAATATAGCAATATAACCAATATAACTTGAGTTCATAACTTGACGTATACTATCCATCAACCCTAACTTCAAACGTCTTTTTTCAGGGTTACTATCTCCTCCAGGCAAGAATTTAGGATCAATTAAAACCTTTCTATTTAACCAATAAAAAGCCAACATCATAACAATACCTGTGGTAATGACAATATCCATACCATCATCAATAATAACAGCTGCAGGCAAAAATGAAAGGTTATACATGACGATACCAATACAGACGACAGCAATATTACCACTTAAAATAAGAAGCGGGTAAAACCTCTTGGCATCTTTCGTTGTGATGATATCATTTGCAAATTGCCAAAAGAGAACTGATAGACAAAAGGTGCCCCAAAGTTCAGCAAAAATATAAAACAATGAATACGTCCAATAACCCCAAATAGGAAAGAGCCACTGCAAACGCTGGTATTCTAATTTTAAACTCGCAATGTAAGTGGGATCAGGGTGCAAAAAGTCCTGATAGGGGTACAAAACAAAATTAAATACTGCGAAAAAACAGATAAATATAGTAACGATGGTTAAATAGGTTCGCTCAAAGCTATAAGTTCTACGAAGTTTTACATACAACAACATAGCAAGAATTGTCATCGGCATCACACCATAGATCTTTAAAAAAGTAATGACCTCAGACCCAGATTCAGGGGCTGTGTTGATAAGAGAGTCCTTAATATTTCGAAGCAATGTAAAGTTAAAAAGTGTTCCAAATAACATAATGGCCATAGGAATAAATTTAGGCAACTCCCATCGATGAATAGGAAATAGCATACGACGCATTTTAGAAAAGGATTGGACATCACTCATAAAATTCAGCTTATTGGTTAAGAACTACAGTGAGTATACTTAAATCACTTCAGCAACTCAATGTATATTTATCATATTTACCCGCACTATTAGAGCGTAAAAAAGCAATTATAACGTCGCTCTATCCAACATGGATCTCTCTAAAGAACCCTTCTGAGACAAGCCCGCGCTTGGCGTATCTTCTGGAGTAAACAAAGACCTTTGATACCTTCCACGAGGAGGAGACAACGCCTGAGCTACCGAACAAGGAGAAGCTGTTAATGACTTCAAATTAGTACTTCTAACATAGTCTTTGGGGGGTTCAATATTCATGAGCTCTTGAACAAATAATGTCAAATTCTGATGAAACATAGACATCACTTTAGCGGCAAACATTAACCCAGTATATGTTGCTGTGTCCATTGGCTTAGGTTTATCTGGGGTTGTTAAATAAGGATCTAACGCTTGAGTTTGATTAAAGAGAGCAAGACTGTCATCTGCAATCACTTCTGATTTTGTAACCCCATCTAAAACCCTCGTGAGATTAAACATTGATTCCTGACACTTATATTTTTCTAACTTAACCTGGTAACGACTTGTTCTACATTCTGAAAAAGTTGATGCCATGTCAATCATTAGAGTAAGAGTGGTCCGCTGAATCGCTTGAATGTCAGCTAAGTCAACCTGATAACCTTTTTGAGAGTTATCCATACAGGACATCTTAGCTTCACGACAGAAGGAACTGTATTGTTCAATCAATTTAGTTTTCCACGGATCCAAAGTATTTTCACCTCCACCTTGACCTGCTTCACTCAAGACACGAAGCTCTCTCAAAATACCTTCAAGATTATTATCGAGCTCTTGACGATATTCGGCCTCTTTTTGATCAAGATAGCCAAGAATTTTCTGCGTAAATTTCATATTTTCTCTTTTAGGTTATTAATTGGGATATCATACAACTTATAATCTTAAAATCAACTACTTTCTAAATCTATATCAGCCAAATCACCTTCAATCTCCAACCAACTTCTTCTTTCAGCAACTTTTTTCTTGGCCATTAACTTATCAAAACATTCTTTGGCTAAAGCGTCATCTTCCAATGTTAATTGTACTAACCGTCGAGTAGATGCAGCCATCGCCGTTTCTCTCAGTTGATCTGGGTTCATTTCCCCCAAGCCTTTAAAGCGCTGAACATTGATCACTGCATTGGATCGTTTAGCGTGAATACGCTCAAGAATAGAGGCCTTTTCTAAATCATCCAATGCATAAAACACCTCTTTACCCACATCAATTCTGTAGAGAGGCGGTACGGCAGCATAAACATGCCCCTTCTCTACTAAAGAAGTGAAATGCCTTAAAAACAAAGCACATATCAATGTGCCTATATGCGCTCCATCAGAATCTGCATCCGCTAGAATACAAATTTTACCGTAACGCAAGCCGCTTAAATCATCACTGCCTGGGTCCATCCCTATAGCGACAGCTATATCATGGACCTCTGAAGAAGCCAACACCTGATCTGAACTAACTTCCCAAGTATTTAATATTTTACCTCTTAACGGTAATATCGCTTGTGTTTCTCGATCCCTAGCCTGTTTGGCCGACCCTCCTGCCGAATCACCCTCCACCAAAAACAATTCAGTTTCTTGCAACGCTTTTGATGAACAGTCCGTTAACTTTCCAGGCAAAGCGGGGCCTTGAACAACTCTCTTCCGCTCAATTTTTTGTTGCTGTTTTAACCTTCTCTGGGCTGCCTGAATCATTAATTCGACAAGTTTTTTTCCCAGACTAACGTTTTGATTCAACCAAAGACTGATGCGATCTTTAACAGCACCTGCGACCAACATGGTTGCTTGACGAGAGCTAAGCCTCTCTTTTGTTTGGCCTGAAAATTGGGGGTTAATCATTTTCAAAGAAACAACAAATTGAGCGCCTTCCCAGCAATCATCTGCTTTAAGTTTTAAATTTCTGGGTAATAAACTATGAATCTCACAAAATTCACGCACCCCTTCAAAAATACCCGTCCTAAAACCATTAACATGAGTACCGCCACCTACGGTAGGAATAAGGTTAACATAACTTTCAAAAACAGGCTTGGATAACGCCTCACACCAGTTAACGGCCCAATCCAATTGAGAGCCATCTCCTGAATACTCCCCACAAAAAGGCTCTTCCAAAATACATTCTGTTTCTAATAATAGGGATTTTAAATACCCTTGCAGACCTGAGTGATAACACCACTCATAATGCTCATCTTTAGAGTCTACGTTTAAAGTAATCTTAAGCCCCTGACACAACACTGCTTTAGCATGTAATTGCTGCTTGAGTTCTTGCATTGAAAATGCAGGGCTATCAAAATAAGACACGGTAGGCCAAAACCTAACCATCGTTCCTGTCTGTCTTTTAGGCACACTTGAGATAGCTTCAAGAGGCGTCACAGGTATCCCTTTTTCAAAACTCATGGACCATAATTGAGAAGCTTGACATATGTTAACATTGAGCTTATCTGACAGGGCGTTAACAACTGAAATCCCTACCCCATGTAACCCTCCAGAGAAGGAATATTCCTTGTTTGAAAACTTAGCCCCTGCATGCAACCTAGTTAAAATGAGCTCAACCCCCGATAAACCATGCTCTGAATGAATACCTGTAGGCATCCCTCGACCATTATCTCTGACCTGAATACTTCCGTCTTCAAAAAGTGTTACATTGATTTCATCTGCATGGCCAGCTAAAGCTTCATCCACACTATTATCAATAGCTTCCATAGCTAAATGATTAGGGTTACGAGTATCCGTATACATCCCCGGACGCTTTTTAACCGGATCTAAACCTTCTAATACTTCAATGGACTGAACTGTGTACGACATATTACATCAAAACTTTTACCAGGCCGGTATTATAATGAACAACAGCCAAGGATTCAAGAAAAAAAACAAACAAATTCTGAAACCTACAACACATTAACAACCTAGAAAAAACGTCTTGTGCAACCTTCTTCCACGCTATAGGGTGTAAAGATTTTTTTAAAGATAAGTGACGACTTACACAGGAGACTCTATTGCAATTAGTTTAGGCTCTTGAGCCCTTTTCTCCAACAGGATTTCCTGATGATGACCTTATCAACCACCCTTATTTGCACCAAAGTGGTAAATTAAGCCATGCTCACTGACACCAAGCTGAGCATACTTTTTCATAATTCATCTCTAGCCACTGCAACACAATAAGGCCCGCTCCATTATTTATTTTTCCCTCTGAACAAGCCTTAAAAGCCTCTTCGGCTGAAACAACAAAGCATCGAATATCCTCATGCTCATCACTCACCCCATGATAGCTCTCAGCATAAATTGTAGAATCTACCTCACCGCAGAAGGCATATATCATCTCACTGTTACCGCCAGGACTTGCCCAATAGTTTACAATAGGCATCATTCGCTTCACCTCTAACCCACACTCCTCAAAAACTTCACGAACACCTGCTTGCCAAGGTTCCTCATCTGGCTTATCTAAGATTCCAGCAGGGACCTCAAACAACCAAGGACTGGTCGATTTTGCTGCAACCGGACCCGCCCTAAACTCTTCAATAAGAACAATTTTATTACAAACAGGATCAAAAGGCAGCACGACAACTGCGGGCTTACGCTCAACAACTTCCCTAGAAATAGACTGAGACCATGTGCCATCAAAACGCTTGTGCTGCAAACCATATTTTCCTAAACGCAAAAACCCATCATATAAGCACTCATAATCCGTTACCCGCACATCTTTATCATGAAATCTATGATTAAATCTATCTGACATCTTGCCCGTCTACCTTGAATAAACTCTTCTTAAGACTTATTGTATGTAAAAATACTTGAAATTATCAACTTATATTCGTAATCTTTAACCCTAATAGGAAGTGCTTATGAATCAAATAGCCCAAACCAACATGATCAAACAACAACTGAAGACCTGGAACATCTCCAAACCAGAGATTCTCAATGCCTTTACCAACCTATCAAGAACCTTATTTGTTCCTATAAAATATCAAAACTTTGCCTATGCTGATATAGCTCTCCCAATCACACCTACCCGATCATTGCTCCCCCCCAAAGAAGAAGCAAGAATGCTACAAGCCCTTCAATTAAAATCCAAAGTAACAGCATTAGAAATAGGCTCAGGTCATGGCTTTATAACAGCCATTTTATCCACCATGTTTAAACAAGTTATTACGGTAGACCCCGACACAGAAATCACCAAGACCATCAAAACAAACCTAGAAACACACTACCAAAACATTACATTTTTATCCGGAGATCCTTCAGATGGTTGGGAACATGGCGGTCCTTTCGACCTTATTTGGATTAATGGGTCCCTCCCCTTCATTACCGAAAACATGGTTAAAAACCTCACTCCAAATGCACAAATAATCGCAGTTATTGGCTCATCCAACCCGATGTCAGCAACATCCTATCAAAGATCAGGTTCCGAATGGGTTAGCGAAAAATTATTTGAAACCTACACCCCACCACTACCAGGTACAAAAAACAAAAATGCCTTTAACTTTGATGAATAGCTCTTTTAGCTACTTCATATCTTTCATCTGAGAAAGGGAGTTGACCTGCCTGATTACTCAAGTACGTAGCAGGGGCTCCATTACCTTCATTCAAAAATTCAGAAAAAACCGGATTATCACCCTCAGCAACATACAGCCTGCCACTACAAGCTTTCTCCACCCGATGATACATCACCCATAACAAATCAACCCCCCAAAAGAAACAATTATATAAGTAGGCTGAAACACTCTCTACATGTCTTAAGGCCTCTACAAAATCCTTCTCGTTACCGCATTCTTTTGCCACCATTCTAGGAGTTTTACCGGCTTGGTTTTGAGCTTCAATCGATACCCCGCCCTCTAGCAAGCACCCAGCAATTTGCTGTGAATCTCCAACCTGCGCCATATAATGAAGTAAGGTATTACCCTGATTATCTATTGCCCCAGGATCCCTCACCAACCACTTAACAACATGATCTAATTTAGAGGATATAGCCACTAAAAGAATAGCCGAGCCATTGTTTATTTCAAAACCAATGAGGTCTTTAATCCATTCTAAAAAATCTAATAAACTCTGCTCTGAGCCTAAAGAGAACAACGGACTATTCAACTTCAATAATAAAATATCTTGCCAACAAATACTGGCAGAATTCTTATAAAGATCCTGAATAAATTCAAAAATCTTCCCATTCCTCCAATTAGGCTCATGCATCATTACTCTATAATGATCTTCATACCCATGATCTAAAAGAGCATACAATAAGAACCCACCCTCAGCATCCAAATCATCAAGTTGATACCGCATACCTTGTACCAGAAAAAACAGGACACCCAATAAATTATTCTTTATCGCATAGACAACAGGGTGCATGTTTGTTTTTTCCTTAAAATAAAGCTCCAAAGCAACTCTAAATGAATCTCTATCGTAGTGAGAAAAAATCCAGTATAAAAATATTTCATTCAGGGGTTTATTTTCATTGATAAGCATTTCATCTCTTTCAAACACCTTAACCCAATCAACAAAATCCTCAAGTTGATACTTCACCTCTTTTACCAGAAAAGTCAGGACACCTAATAAATTATTCTTGATCGCATAGGCGACAGGGTGCATGTTTGTTTTTTCCTTAAAATAAAATTCCAAAGCAACCCCAATTGAAGCTCTATCACATTGAAAACAAACCCAATATAAAAATATTTCATCCCAAGACTTATGCCCATTGATAAGCAATTCATCTCTTTTAAACACCTTTTCCCAATCAACTTCATTCAAAAGAATATCAGGGTTATACTCGTTAATCATTTGCTGACAACCCCTCGAACCCCAAGATGAAAAAAGGTAATACAACCCCTTACCCCAAGATATTTTACGCACTTCACCCATCATCACAACACCTCTAGAAAAACATACACCCAAGAAAACACCCTCATCAATTCCTCACAAAATGAAATCATAAACTTGTGTAGCATCACTTAAACCAAACCCAAAAATTCTTGACGAGTTGCCAAATTGTCACGAAACCCCCCTAACATTGTAGAAGATGTCATGCAAGTCCCCTGCTTCTGAACCCCTCGCATCGACATACACATATGCTGCGCCTTGACAACTACGGCCACGCCATGGGTATCAATAACCAAATTAATGGCTTGAGCAATTTGCAAGCCCAATTGTTCTTGGATTTGTAAACGCCTTGCATACATATCAACAATTCTAGGAATTTTAGATAAACCAATCACCTTGTCCTTCGGTAAGTAACCCACACTAACCGACCCAAAAAAAGGTAAAATATGGTGTTCACATAACGAATAAAATTCAATATCTTTCACAACTACCATGCCATCATTAACACAAGGAAAAACAGCCTTTCCAACTATTTTTTCTAAATTTTGATGATACCCTGATGTTAAAAATGAAAAGGCCTTGGAGGCTCTTTTAGGCGTATCTAAAACGCCCTCTCTAGAAGGATCATCCCCTGATTGAGTTAGCAATGAATGAAAGCTTTCCTCTAATTTAGATAACTTAATATCTCCTGCAATATCGACACTCACCTTAAACTCCAATCATTAGCTTCAAAAACTATATCACAACCATTCGCGTAATTAAATTAAGCTCGTACATATACATAATTATGATTGTTTCCCAGCTTAAGCTATGTCAAAATACAGTGACTGGAGATATTTACATTGATGTATGCGTATCTAAAAAAAACAGCCGTAACCGCGGGTTTATTGTGCCTGTTCATGCCAGGTTTTGCCGCCTCACCCTGGTCAACGTATCAAAAATCCAGGCATCAGGACCCCACTTACCAACAAGCCGTTCATCAATACAACTATGTTAAGGGAACCTCCAAGGTTGCTCAATCTGCAATATACCCAGAAATATCAGCTTCTTACGGTTATTCCAAAACCCTCAATCGAACACCGCTTGCTTCAAGGTATGAAACCGAATCATCAAGCATCACCGCACAACAAGTGTTGTTTAACGCCCCTGCATATTTCTATTACCTACAAACCAAAGAACTACAAGAAGCCTCTACGGCCACACTAAGAGAAGCACAACAAGACCTTATCATCCGAACATTGTCCGGTTATTTAAATGTTTTAGAAGCTTTTGATATTTATCAAGCGAGCCAATCAGAAGTCAATGAACTCAAAGAAAGATTAACTGAAATAGCTTCTCGAGCTAAGATTGGTGCAGCCATAACAGCAGATGTTGAAAGAGCCAGAGCCGCTTACGACCTAGCTCGGTCTGCAAACAGCCACCACAAAACCAGCATCATCAGAGCACTTGATAACCTAGCGGTCATCAGCAATACCCGACCTCACGCCCTAAAAAAGCTTAACCCAATTCCTCAATGGATGCTTCCACAAACTGCCCTAAAAAGCTACCCCAAGAACAACCCATCTCTTATTGCAGCACGACTGAAGATAAAAGCTCAACACTACAATTACAAACAAGTTATTTCAGATCACCTCCCTTCCATCAAGGGTCAAGTTTCTTGGACAAAAAACCATTACAGTGGAGAAAAGCCTTTTGGACTCATTAATTCAAAAAAACGAGCTGCGGGATTATCTATCGACATCCCCTTGTTCTCAGGCGGTAGAATGACCGCCCAAGGTCAACAGGCATGGAGCCTATATCAACAAGCCAAAAACCAACACACACTCATTCAACGCCAAATTCGACGAGCCACTCAATCCTACCCAGCTATTTTATCTGCTAACTGGGAGAGCGTCAAAGCCTCACAACAAGCCGTCAAAAGCTCTCAAATGGATGTAGAAACCTTAAGGGCCAATTATCGAGTAGGCAATGTGAGGGTTTCAGAATTACTGGATGCTATCAAGCGCTTGAATACAAGCAAACAACTTCATGCCAAAAACCGTTATATTTATCTTAAAGAATATGTGAACTACCTTGCACTACAAGGCAAACTAACCCCCAAAAAACTCATTAAAATAAATCAATTATTCCTTAATAATATTAACTTACCGAAAGCCCTATAAAAACCAACATTGCATAGAAATGATTTAAATAGTTCAATCCAACTATATTATCGAGGACCTTTTCCCATTTTATTAGAAGATTGGTCGGGATCACTTGGTATCTTGTTGGAAGATAGTCGTCTAAGCTTGGTTTTAACTTTTTTAGAAAGCTTAGGGTCTGCACCCTTGTTGAGTTGATCAATCGCAAGTTCATAAACTTTTTCCAATTCATCCAATGACTTAATGTTTTTGATATCAGTTTTACTCTTATTCTCTTTGCCCTCATCGGTTACATCACTTAATTTTATAAATTTTCCCTTTTCCATGTATCTTAATTCTTGTACTTTAGGCCCCAAGCTCATTAATCGACCCAGGTCCGCTTTATCTATTGATGCTAGAAGAGCTTTTTTATCCTTAACGTTAAATTTCTTTAACATTTTCTTATAAAACGCATTCATAGAGACCCTATCAAGCTTGGTTACATCCACCCCTTTCGTCAATTTATAATGCTGAGACTCTAAATAAAATTTCACCAAAGTTCCACCGTGCTTAAAATCCT
Organism: Gammaproteobacteria bacterium; assembly: GCA_036012865.1. Lineage (GTDB taxonomy): Bacteria > Pseudomonadota > Gammaproteobacteria > Comchoanobacterales > Comchoanobacteraceae > DASCQC01. Next base: position 12,077 of record DASCQC010000027.1, on the reverse strand, counting down.
TCTGAAGTTGTTTATAAGCTTGACCTAATTCCTTTTTGCCTTCTTTCGGGGACAACCTTAAGTCAATGAGTTTCTTAGCTAAATCAACTTCTCCTTCCTGGATAATGATTTGAATTAGATTGGGGTCATAACTAAGTTCTTTAGCCATACCCTGATAGTTTTCATGACCCAACATCACTTCTAAAAAGTTTTTTCCCTCTTTTATCTCTGTTAGAGGATTCTTACCCTCTTCAGCATAAAATTTAATCAGTGTTTTTATAGTAGCCATCGTTTCTTTTTCCTGGCCAGCCTTTAAAGCAGCATGAAGGAACAAACTTTTTCCTGATTGATCAATTAATGCTTTTCTACACTCATTGAAACTATCTAATTCTTTTTGTCTAAAGGCTTTGGTGCTTGTGGCGATAAATATTTTTTTCAAATGTTTAGTTTGTTCTTCAATTTTCTCATTCAATAAGCTTATCGTATTGCCCTCTAAGGGACTCCATCCGTGCTCTAATAAATCATGAAAAAGCGTTGATCTTTGATTATCCACTGTTTCTTCAAGGGCATGCTTCAACAGATCTTGATACGTTCTACGAAATATTATGATTCCAGCATCACTCGCATACTCAAGGGGAGTTTTTTGATTGATATCTCGCCTAAAAAGCTCTGCAATATGTTGAGCATTATTTGGCATTAATTGTAAAACATCATGGTAGTCCATTGACGCTGCCAAATGAACTATAGATTGATCAAGTTCATTTTTTATGCCCATCAATTGATCTTTTTGCCGTGATTCTAATTGATTATACAAACTCACGCCATGATCTGTTGCTTCAGTAAACATTGCGTGTAAAAGAGCTGCCTTGCCTTCATGCAGAAAATATTGACTGCACTTTTGAAAATTATCAACAATAGCTTTTAATGTATTCTCATGGGTTATTAAGGTTGGATTATTCTCAATGTATTTAAAGAATAACCCAATATCATCATGGGTAAAAAGTGTCTTGAGAAAATTATCTCTAGTTAGGAGACTGTTTGATATATCTGCAAAAACATTGTCATTACCAAGCTGATTTGCTGTTGACACATAACCATTAACCAACCACTTTAAAAAGTCAGCATAATGTTTATCTGTCTCTTGAAATCCTTCAGCTAGATGTACCAACAAATTGTTTTGATTAGTAATACTAGCAATTTTCAATAATTTCAACCTAAGATCAGGATATTTCTCTAAAATCTTATCAATCATCACTTGGTCTTCAACCATGATAAGATTGCCTAATTGTTTCTCAAAATACCACCTTATGTGTTTAGCTTTATTATCATCATGAAACGTGGTCAACTGCTCCAAGATGGTTTTGCCATCTAACATTGATTCTAGTAATTTAAAATCTGTAACTGGTTTGTTTTTAACATCAACCCCTTTGCTCTCTGCAACTAAAAAAGCTTCATTCAAATAATCGATAACTTCTTTGGGGTCTATATTGTCTAACACTTTCATGAATTTTTCATCTTCAAAAACATTCATATCATTGATGGAAAAATGTTTTTTAATCAACTTATGGACAGAAAAGTAAAGCTTTTTTTCCGTTAATCTGTCACGAAATTCTCTCGAGTTCCATCGAGATATCAATATACTTGGGAAATTAAGGGCTAAACTCTCTAGTGATTGAAGGTCATCAAGATAGTCTGGTTGCTTTTCAATGATTTGCTGAATAAATTGGATATTAGTTTTATCTGATTGAATCATCTCTTTAAAAAGCTTGTTAGATAACTCAAAATCTTCACTGTTTATAAGTTTATTAAAAACATGTTCATTGTTATGGTTAATAGCCAACTTAAATGCCTGCTGCCTATCATGCCCACTAAAGACCTCATCATAAACCTCATGATGACGATACCTAATCACAGGTTCTAAATATTTGTTTCTATCGTTGATGATAGCCTTCTTGATGCTACTGACACGAAGGATGTCATGACAACCTTGCTTCATACCTCTCAAACAAGGGTTGGCCTCTCCGGATAAAAAACCATCTAGGTTAGGATGTTTTTCAGCTAACTGAGTAAAATGATTAACAGCATCTAACTCAATAGCTTTGACCATCATTGACTCTAATTTATTTTTATGCTTATCAGCAATTTTAGGCGACTCTTTAAACCCCGCTTCTTTAAGTATCCCCCTCAAGTAATTAACCTCCTCCTGTGAAGGGCCATCTTCAGTATCCGAATCAATATAGTCAAAAACCGATTGACCTGCTTTATCCATATAAGGTTGATGCTTATTAAGCCACTTAAAATCATCTACTATCTCTTTCCTGGTTATCTCTCTTTGAGAACTCGCATATTCAATGATAAAATCAAATAATCCGACACCACTCTCTTGAATATCATAGACCGAGTGGTCCTCTAATATCGCCTGATCTATAAGTTGATCTGCTTTTGGAAAATCTTGTTTACTGATTAACTCACAAATTTCTTGATAGAGGTTTTGAAGTTCTCCATTAACAGAGATAACCCTGGTTGCTTTATCCGATCGATCATACCAATTCAATTCATTTTTAACTGCTTGTTCAGCTTCCCTAAAGTCATCAAGAACAATGCTATCACTTTTTGATTCACGTAATTTCTTGAGTGCTGGGAAATCATCATTGCTCAGCATACCTTCTGGGTAAGCAGCAAGAAATCTTTCTATCACTTTTTTAGGTACAATACGTGGGTTCATCATCCTTTTTTTGGTTTGTGGAGAGATCATTGGTCTTCTCTTGGGATTGGGCTTGGGCTTGACTACTTGTCGCAATGCCTCTACAGCCTTTTTTGCGTTGTCATCAAGGGACGTTTCTTCGACTTGGCCCCAATCATCATGCATGCTAACCCTAGGTGTCTTAGGTTCTGGAACGGAAGTTTTCTGACTAGGTCGAGATGGGATTGAAGCAGGTTGAGGTGGTTTTTTCAACAATAATGCTGATAAGACCCCCTGTGCCTTTTCTCTACCCTCCTTTCCCAATGCAACAGCTTTCTTAGCTCTCAAAGCCCCTGTCTCTTCTTTTGTTTTTATACCAAATCTATTCCCAATTCCTTTTTTAATCATTGCCTGCAACTCCCCACCCCTTCCTTCTGGTTTTTTTGGAAGCTTTTTACTCTCTTGAGCTGCTACTGTCTTTTTCATTTCGTTTAATTCTTTTAATATATCATGAGTCAATAGAGGTGTTTCTTTTATCTCATTGAATCTATCCTTCTGTTTTTCTTCTAATAATGAAGACTTTTTAGATAGACTTTTAATCAAACGGACCGAGCTTTTAAGGACGCTTAAATGTTCTTCCAAATTTTCTTGGGGGCTATTTTTAACATATTCAATAAGAGCCTCAAAATGTTTTGTAAAATTCTTATATGACGACCAATTTTTAACCTGGTTTACCTTTTCAATTTTTTCTTCCAATTCACTTTTATTAGTGTTCACACTCTCCTCATTACCATATTCTTCTGCCCAATCACTATTGTCATCAGATTCATTTCCACTTGGAGGTGGTTGTTTCGCCTTCTTCATAAATTTACCAGCACTGTCTCCAAAAAGACCTTCTTTTTTTCCAGGCATAAAACTCTCCTATTCATACCCTTAATATATAGAACAAAAATGAGAAAATATGTCGATAAATTTAATTAAAAACACCTATTCCTGGGTTTTTTATGAGCTAATTTTAACTTTCTCTATGCAAATTGATGAAATATCAACTATAAATAAAGCATATATGGAGTTGTTATGCGTCACAATAAACCATCAATAGAGAACGATAAAGAAACTATCAATAGACTACTAGGAAAATATTCTAGGAATAAGAAAAAAATCATATTGCTAACAAGAAAAGTTAAACAAACAAATAAAGACACCGAAAAATTTCAGAAAGATATCAACCACTGGAACGATTTCATTCATGAAAATATTATCCCCAGAGTCAAAAAAATGCCTTGGCAAAATCATCAACAAGCCCTGCTTAAACAACAACAATCAAAAGACGAAGCCATTAAACTGAAAGCTACAGTCTTTTTAAAAAATTATGAAAATTTAGAACAAGCAGAAAAGCAGTATGAACAAGCCTCCTTGAGGCTAGGCAACCAGCAACAGCAATTGACAGTCTTACAACAAATCCAAGATGAACTACAAGCTAACACTGTCAAAAGTTTAGCAACCCTAGAAAGCCTTGTTCCCTTGGAGTTTGACCACTTTGAAAACTGGGCTAACCCTGCTTTAGGTGATCAAGATAGACAACTCATTCAACAAGCAACCCAACCATTTCTACCCTCAAGAGTTTCATTTGAAAGCTATAAAATTAGAGACACTGCGTTAAAAATTTCATCAGAACCTGCAACAAGATTATCTGAAAAGATTATTGATTGGGGAGAATATGAACCCATCATGGATGAAAATAATAATGTTGTTTATTTGCAAAAAGACAATGAGCGCTATTGGGTATCCAATACTAACCCATTTGAATATCAACACGCCCCCATGGATCAAGAAATCCCTATGAATAGTATTCCTATTTTAATTCAAAAAAAGGATCATGCTATCCTATGCATTCCCATTGACCCTGAAGATAGTACGTTCACAATACAACAGAAAGGCCTGAAGGTGAAGACACCAAAAGGAATAACTAATAAATATTCTATCGACGATTCAAAACCATCTAAAAAAGGGGCCCTTTGCTACGCTGCAAACAGAACTATTTTCACACAGCAAAGTAAAGGTCAATTAGACAAGAGACCTTGTGAAGATTTTAAACGAAACCAAGTAACCATAGAAGGCGTTTCCTTTCATACAAAAGTTTTGGATATCATGGATGACCTAACTGCTTTAGTTAACAACCTATCCACCCAAGAAAACCGAGAAAAATTAAATTCCCTTGGAGATAAAATAAATTCATACGGTATTTTGAACGATGTTGCTATGATCGCCATCGACCATAAGAACTACAATGCACTAGCTTTCTTAATATCACAAGGCCTGAATATCGAAGAAAAAATTATTATTGGCGAAAACAATCTCAGTATTATTGAACACTTAGCTGAAAAGGCCCCTCAAAAAGCGATAGCAATAGCAACTTTTCTTGAGTTTAGGAATCAATCCCAAAAAGGTAAGCTCGATCAAATGATTAAAAATAGTATTCAAGGAGGAACCTTAGGCTCTAAAATAAAAGCCCTAAGAGGGTTACCTGAAATAGGAGAATTTAAAGATCTTACCCATAATATTAAAGAGGCTGTTAAAGGAAAAAGTAAATTACACACGTTATCAGAAGAGTTAGATTTCAAAATTGAAGATATAGGTACATACAATGAAAAGATAGAGCAACTAAGTGAAAAAATTTCAGAGTTAGATCAGACTGATAAAGACTCATACTTAGCCTTGATGACAAAAGTAAAAATACTAGAGCTCATCTCAAAGGGACTTTTTGAAAGATACAAAACAAAACACAAAGACGTTAAACAAGATCTTCAGCGATTAAAAAGTTTACCCCCAACAGATAATTTTGAATCTATTGTTCATAGTCTCGAAGAAAGCCTTCAAAAAGAAATTCCACAACTTAAATCTTCACAAGAAGCTATGAATAATCCTTATGAAGAATCGCTGGCTCTATTTTGTAAAAAAAACAACCTTAATAAAAACTTTGTTTCTCTCTTGCAACAAGAATGTAACCAAGCTCAAAGTTTCCTAGCCCCTATATCTACTTATCTTTACTCAAAAGGTCTTTTTCCACAAACGATTACTAATGTCAATATCTCTGCCCATCCCAACCAAAAAGACACCCTCAGACTGACCTCGACTTATCATCAACTACCTATGGAAATGGTACCTGAAAACATGGAATTTGAATTACTTATCAGCAAAAATGGAACAAAGATCATCAAAAAATTCGAGATGGCGGGTGATTATATAGAAATGCTTTTTGAAGAAGTTACAGCATTAAATTCAGCGTACCAACAAAACAACAATCCCATCAATAGCGAAACACTCACTCAAGCTTTAAGGCAAAAAGGTTTATTAGAAAAAGATGAAACAATTGAACTTGAAACCATGGTTGAAGAATTAGACATGGATAAAAATGGTGTGATTACTCCGGTTAATAGAACCCTTAGAACACATATCCCTGAGTTATATACTTCAACTGAACCCAAGTTAAGTTCATTAACACAAACAGCACAAAATATAGTACGTAAAAAGCTACTTCGCCGTCCCTCCTCACGAAGACCTTCAATAACACAAACAGCTCCTCTAAAAAGACGGAATTAACAAGCGCTCTATGATTTCAGGTACCCATCATCTTATCTAAAAAACTCTTGACCATCACAAATACATGATATAATATGAATTTATCAAAAAAAATCAAGGAAACTTTACCAATGAAAAGAATCGCCCCGAGGAATCCTCTTTATGAAATCATCGACAGCCCCACTACAAAAAAAGTTAAAGTTATTGGAATAGATAACCCCATTTATAAGGACATTATCATTAATGAAAAAGCTCTCTCGGTAGTTAGTGCTCACATATCTATACTCAACGACAACCCAATTAGATCTGATAATAAAGAATATCATATTACACTGGTACTGTTTAGTGAAAGTGAAAATAAACACTATAAATTAAGAGGTTATTATAATAAAAATGATATTAAAAATAGCACACTGACCTTCAAAACCTATCACCCAAATAAAGATATCCCCAACGAGGAACTCTCTCTTCAAAGCCAAGAATCACCTATTCTTAAACAATGGTTGCATAGTATTGCTCACCAACGACTCCTTCCTCTTAGAGAACAAATCCACACCTGTTTAAATAAAAGTTATATAGAACATAACCAACTCAATCAACACTACTTAAGGTTGAGGGGCCAGCTTAAAGAAACAAAAGAAATCTCTCAAAAACTTTACCAAGAGCTAGACCAATGCATCCAAGACATGAAACATGAAGAAAAAATAATACTAAGGTTTAACCCTCAGTGGACTAATGCATTAGCTGACACTCTAGCCTTTGACTTTGCAATCATCAATCAAGAGTACTTAAACTCACAAAAACCTAAGAAAACATCGAATAAATCAGATAATTTGTTAGCCAAAAAATCTCAGCCACAAGCTAAACCCAAAGATCATTCAGAAGAATCTATCTATACCAAGAAGGCATTACCCAAAAGCCCACATGAAAATAAAGAAATGGCAGCTATTATAGAAATGAATAAAATCATAAAAAATATAACTCAATATTTTCAACGCACAGCATTTGAGCTTTACAAAGTAGAACGTTCCTTAAGCTCCCTATATATTAGTAAGAATTTGTACTTCAACCCGACCACCCCCCTTAGTGAAGAGATTCTCTCCAAAATAAGGCAGCATACTCTAATCATTCGTGACTATAGTCAATCTTTAAAACCAAAAAAGAAACCAAAAAACAAAAAATGGAACAAGAAAAAAGCAAACAGCACCACTTGTTACGATATACTTTTAAAAAGTTTGAATTCAAAACCTTCTGCTGAAGATTCTGCCGACACTCATGACAATATCGAGACTAAATTCCAACATTGCTTTGACACCCTTAACCCCCTCATGAAAACAAGCTTTGAAAAGATGTTATCCATGTTTAATCGTGTCAAGGACATTAATATTTCTCGTGATTGTATGATGAAGAATGATCTATATACAAACGCATATAGCCGCGCAGAACTCCTTGATTCACTAACATCCTTAGAAGAAGAGTTTTTTATAGAGAATTTTAAAAATGTTTTAGAAGATAAAAATAACATCTTAATTGAAGTTTTAATTCAATATTCTAGTCATCATGCTAAGAAATTTCTCTTATATGCCATCGATAACAATTTGCCTCATTTAATTGAACTTGCTGCCAATCATATTATCAATCAAATAGAGACACCTATTGATGAAAAGGGTCTTTCTGCACTTGGCTATGCTCTAAAAAATGATAAACCCGAATGCTTTAAAGCATTACTAAAAATAGGCGCAAATATTTTTAGCCCCTACAAGCACGAACTCCCTATTGCCTACTATGCACTATCAGAAATTATTCCTTCCCACTGTAGTAAAAGTCTTATTACCTATGCTGGCAAAGATTCTTTTATAACCCTTTTCACACAACTTATTAATCAGTTAGAAGTAAAACTTAAAAGTGAGGAGTTACCGAAGAAAATACGGCAACAGCTGCATCAAGATATTGAATTCTTCAAAGTCTATGCTGGGACAAAGTATAACGCTAACCCAATAATTTTCTTTAATTCAACCCTGGCTAAAACAGTAAACTACCATAAAGCAGCTTTATTTAATTTACAAAGCCTAAAAACAACGGAAGCAGAAGCAATCATACTCCAACTAGAAGAACAGCAACTAAATAACGACCTTTTATTTGAGCTACGCATAGAATTCCTTAAATTTGTTCGTGAAATTTATCAGGATCAACCACTCTTCAAAAAATTTAACATGTCGATACCCGCCGAATACCGAAATGTATCAATGTCAGAAATGAGCTCCATTGTTAAGGAAGAAATGCATAATTATTCGAATGCACACACCTTTCCTTTTGATGAAAAAGCAAGCTCCACGGCAGAAGCCCCAGCCCCCTCCCAGGTACCAGATCATTCTACCATACAAATGATAGACAATCAGATAGACAATCAGATAGTTTCCACGCTATGCTCATGGAAACTTCTTTATCATACTACAGAGATTCAACGTTTAGTATCATCACAGGAGCCTATAAGAAAACGCCAACCTTTTAGTTTTTTTCACCAGATTGAGATTTCAGGTGAAAAATTTTCCTCATCGAGGACATCAATGACTATATATAAAAATATTTCAGATAGTAAAAACTTTCAGGTCATTATGTTTGTAGCTAGGGAAATCGACACTCATGGGTTTGGCGCTTTTGATATTTGCCCTGATAATATTAGCCTACCTAATTCACATGATTCAGAAAGAAAAAACGAGCGAATCAGCCACCTTTATACTCTAATGGGAATTGCTTGGTCAGGGGTTTCTTCTCTTGTCAATAACCTTACACAAACAGGACTAAAACATTGATGTAAAAACCCGGGTGTATCACGATGCACTGAAAAAATCTTTCTTGTGGTCCAATAAAATATAGTATAAAATGACTTGAACTTAATAAACAGGAAAATATATGCAAAAGAAATTAGTGATGCTTACATTATTGTTATGTGCAAACAGCCACTCTATGACCATCAAGAACGATACTAGCCAAAATGTACAATTCACACTATATGGCTGTAGCTATGACTCCGACTACTGCGATTTCAACGCTGAGAAGAATCTCTCTGCCTCTAGCCAAGGTAGCTTAACATCATCGGGCAGTGATTTCTACGCAATTGTGGCTGAGGTTAAGACAAGCAGATTTGTAGAGTACCCTATCCATTTAAAGCCTGCTTGCTCGGCAACGGTTTCTAAAGTCGGAGGGGACTTCAGGATGAACGTCAGCAATTGTAACTAACATCTCAAGCAGAATGACGCCTTTATAAACGCTACAAAGATGCTACAGCTTAAATAATTTTTATCAAAGAGCTCCAAACGTCTTCTGGGTGAATAGCATTCATACAAGTTGACCAATAATTATCTCGAAACTTGCACTTTCTTTGCCTGCATGGGACACAGGGCTCTTTTGATTGCACCCAATGCTTTGAACCTGAATGCTTTGGGTCTGTTGGGCCAAATAAACCTATGACCTTGGTATCTAAAGCTTGAGCTAAATGTAATATACCTGTATCAGAAGCAATCACAACCTCAGATAAGGCCAACACCTCTTTGAGTTCGTCAAGCGAATAGGATGATAAGGTTAACTGAGAAGAGGGAAAAGAATTAAATGATAATAATTCATTTTTTTCTTGTTGAGAGCCCCATGGCATAACAACATGATAACCCTGGTCAATCGCCTTTCTAACCAATTGGTACCAATGACTCAAGGGCCATCGTTTATTATGCCAGCTACTGCCCATAAAGAAAACCAGCTGCTTACGTTTAACTGCTTGTGACTCAATACCGAAACGATAGGTTTTTTCCAAAGAATAATCCAAAGCGGCTGCTAATAGTTGCCGATTTTTTTCGATAATATGTTCAGCATCCACTTCGTGCTGATGATGATAACTAAGCCTTGCTAAAGACTCTCGTAGCATAGACGTAGCAAACCCGTGTTTAACTCCCTTGAGCCCCCAAAGACAAAAAGATGATTTCATCAACCCTTGAACATCAATAACCACATCATATTGTTTTTCCCTTAGCTTTTGATGCGCTTTGAACATTGCACGCCAATTCCGTTTCCCCCCTTGCTTTCTCATGGGAAGTTCTAAAACATTATCCACACCTGGATGCCAAGAAGGAATAGCTGCATAACTAGCATCGACTAACCAATCAATACGAGCCTCTGGCACATGAGTTTTTAAATCTGTAATCGCAGGAAAGGTATGAATTAAATCACCAAAAGATGATAATTTAACAATTAGAATATTCACGTTGATAAAGATCCTCAATAGTTTCAAACACCCTTTCAGGAAGAATGTTTGTCATGCAGTGATGATGTTTCAGGGGGCATGTTTTTTTCATACAAGGTTGGCATTCTAAATCAGCATACATGATGGCATGATGGTCTGATTGAGGCGAAGCCCAGTGTGGATGAGTCGAGCCATAGATTGCGACAACGGGTTTATTTAATGCCGATGCTACATGCATCAAGCCAGAGTCATTGGCAACCACAACGTCACTTGTCCCAAGCAAATCTATCGCTTCTGGCAAGGTTGTTTTGCCAACAAGATTCTGAATAAAAGGCAGATATGCAAGCATGGGTTGAACAAATTCAACATCAACCTTTCCTCCCATTAACCAAACCTCCCAACCGGAAGAAAAAGCAGTTTTTGCTAATTGTATGATATAATTCGATCGCCAACGCTTCGATTTACCATTAGCGGCCCCAGGACAAATAACCAATCGCTTGCCCTTTTTCAATGATAATAAGTTGTACTTTTCTAATGTTTTTTTCTGTTCGCTTAAATCTATTCTTAGACGAGGAACCAAATCGAAACCCTCGAGCTTCTCATCCTTTTCAATAGCCAAAGAAGCATATTGTTGAATATAAGGGGTTTTTATTTTACGAGTTGAAGCGTTTGATCTAATATCATTTAAAAGACCGTAACGAAATTCCCCTAAATAACCAACTCTTCTGGGGATGTTTGCCATCCAAGGTAAAAGTGCTGATTTATAGCTCCCAGGTAAAACAATGGCCACCTCTTTGTCAAGGGGTTTGATTTTATTAGCAAGCTGCCTGCGCTTAGCCCAACCCCATTCACCAGAAACAATATCTAAAACTTTAATGGAACCTTCAATTCCTGCCCGGTGAAATATTGGCTCTAGATAGCTTGGAAGCACACAATCAACCTGACCATAACGCTGCTCAAGTATTCTTAGCATTGGAATACTCATAACAAAGTCACCTAACCATTTAGGTCCAATAAATAAAGCCCCTGCCACATTATCTCCTATTCATCATTCATTTAACCGAGAACTTAACCCACATCAACCCGCTCCTTTTTTTCATAGCGACTAAGACGTGCATCTTTTTTATTCCACAAATTTAATAAGAGCTCTCTTAATCCCTTGCGATCCATGTTAGCATTAATGTCAACCACATCAAGCCATATATCCCCCATATGTTTCGGTTCATATAATAAACGTAATATAGAACACGGTTGAATACGGTAAGCAATCGTAACATCAATCACCTTAACGTTATAGTCTAAAGCTTGAATATATTGTAAAAAAGAACCTATCTTTGGCTCTTGAACATGACGAAAAGACCCATTTGACCGACCTTTATTCAACCGAGTACCTTCTGGAAAACAGCACCAAGCCAAAGGGTTGTTTTTGTCTCTATTGATAGCCTCAATAATAGCTGCTTTCTCTACACCACGAAGACGCTTATCTGCTTTCAATTCAGAAATTCTTGCTCGCCTAGTAAAGGGATAGCCCATTAAATAAGAATACCAACCAAACCCCGGGAACCACTTTAAAGAGTCTTTAAGAATAAACCTAAAATC
>DASCQC010000026.1:0-231528 GCA_036012865.1 Gammaproteobacteria bacterium | reverse complement strand
TATAGGCTTTCGATCGCTGCTTTATAATATTCGTAAGTTTTATGATTAGATCGCTTTGGAGAAGGGGCTGCGTGTATTTGTGTAATATTTATCAAATACTGAGCAGATGTTTCTGATGAGTAAACGGCCTTTTGGGGTAATGTTTATGCTGTCTTTTGATAGAATAACCAATTTGTCATTTTCGTAATGCTTAAGTTTAATTAATTCGCTTTTAAAATACTCTTTAAAAACCAGCTCCTTATGCAAGGACTCAATCTCTTTGTAACGAAGTGAAAAATGACAAATTAAACTGTGGATTATTAGTTTTCTGATTTGATCATCTTTATTGATTATTATTCCTTTTGCTATAGGAATCTTCTGGTGATCGATCATGTCATAGTATTGATTTAGGTTAATCACGTTTTGAGCATATTGCATGCCAATATGACTGATGCCAGAAGCTCCCATAGCAATTAGATCACACTGTGAATGAGTGGAGTAACCCTGAAAGTTTCTATAAAGGGAGTCTTTACGTTGAGCAATTGCAAGTTGATCTTCTTTTTTCGCAAAATGATCCATTCCAATATTAACGTAGCCAGCCTGGTTTAGTTTTGAAATACTCATTTGTAAGAGATCTAATTTTTCTTTGGGAGAAGGTAGGTTTATTTTGTTAATTTTTTTCTGAGGGGTGAACTGTTCAGGTAAGTAAGCAAAACTATATAGTGAAATTCTATCTGGATTTAATTCGATAGTTTTTGTAATGGTTTTTTCAAATGAAAGGACTGTTTGAAAGGGCAGTCCGTATATTAACTCTAAGCAAATTGAGTTGAATTTATTTAATCGAATTCTATTAAAAATTTCAATGATGTGTGCTTCAGACTGACTGCGATTGACTGCTTCTTGTACTTTATGGTCAAAGTCTTGTATGCCTAAACTAATTTTATTAAACCCTAATTTGCGAAGCATATCGATTGTATGGATAGTCACTGTTCGGGTATCAACTTCAATAGCATATTCGCCACGATCGTGATCAAGCAAGTTGAAATGTAGTCGTATTTTTTGCATAAGATCAATGATTTCATTGTGTGATATAAACGTAGGAGTTCCTCCTCCCCAATGCAGTTGAGTGACTGGGCGTTTTTTATCAAGATGCTTGCTCTGAAGCTCAATTTCTTTGTGTAAATATTGGAGATAAGTGCTTGCCTTGCTGGATTTTTTTGTGTGAACTTTATTGCAGGCGCAATAGTAGCATAGCCTGCTACAAAAAGGTATATGAAAATATAGAGATATAGGGGACAAAGATTTATTTGAGTTCAATAAATTGTTGATGTGATCTTTTTCAGAATACGTGTCTGAAAACTGCTTGGCTGTAGGGTATGACGTGTATCTTGGGCAAGGAATATTATATTTTTCTAGTAATTTTTTATCAAATTCGACATTTTGTACAAACATGGTTTTCCTGCAAAAATAAAAAGATATGTAATTAATCGGTGTATATTAAATTTCAACCAGACTTCAATTGTAGCCTTGCTATTTACAACGCCAGTATGGCTTTCATGGGTTGTATTAAATATTATTTAATATAATCACATATTAATCTTCATCATCGACCCATAATAAACTGGCTGATTGGTACTCAGTGACTCTACTTTCAAAGAAGTTTTTTTCTTTTCTAAGATTAACTTGTTCATCTAGCCAAATAAAAGCACATTTTGCATTAGGGAAGGGCTCATCTAGATTTAGCTGACGTGCTCTACGATTGGCAATAAAACGAAAATGATCTGTATGTCCCTTGGCAGAATATCCAACAATAGGGTTGCTTAATATATATTTAGCATATTCAGATTCGGCTGATTCAGCCTCATCCCACATTTCTCTAATAGATTTAAGATCAAGCTGTACATTATTTTCTTTTATTATTTGTAGTATAGTTCTGATTCCAAAACTAACATGCATTACCTCATCTCTCATAATGTATTGGAGCTGTTCTGCTGTTCCTTTCATTAAGCCACGTCTTTGTAGAGAAAAAATTGGGCTAAACCCATTATAAAACCAACAGCCTTCAAATACTGCGGCAAAGAAAATATAGGCTAAAACGAAATTATGCAATTCGTCGGGATTTGTTAATTCAATGTTAGATCTTAAGATAGAATTTATGCGTTTATTGGCAATTTGTATTTTATTATTAATGGCTGGGACAATACGGTATCTGTTATAGACTTCACCTTGGTCTAATCCAATCGATTCAATGCAGTGTTGATAGGTCCAAGTATGTAAGGCCTCCTCATAAACCTGTCTGGCTTGATATATTTGTAATTCAGGGGCTGTCATTTTTTCCATCACAGCAAGGCCTATGTTGCGCATTGCAAGGATATCAGATGTAGTTAAATAAGAAAGTACATTTTCATAAACATGCTTTTCATTAGGGGTGAGTTTGTTTTTGTAATCGGAAATATCAGAGGACATGCTGATTTCCAGCGGGGTCCAATGATTTTTATTTGCATTCAGGAAGAAGTTCCATGCCCATGGATATTTAAAAGGTGCTAATTGATTAATGTCTGTAAGGCCGTTTACAACTCGTTTGTCTTTAGCTCGAATGGGTTTGAAGTCTTTGTTTTTTGTTGAAGCTCCATTGGTCTGTGATTCATCTGTACATTTTTTTGATACATCTGATATAAAAGAATCTTTGATTTCGCTCATTTCACCCCCATGCTATGTTGGAATTTTTCGTATTAAGAAGATTGGGCTTCATCTTAAAGTTAGTAACTAATAGACAACACCAAAAGTGATTGCTAGCTAAAAACCACCAACCTTAATCAGAACTTCTTCTTAAATAATATATAGATTGGAAAATAAAGTCAATTTTAATTTTAGTTATTATTGGAGTATAGTTGTATTGTATATTGAAATAATGTATAAGATGTGTTGTAAAAGTTAGCTTTTCCTAATATTAACTTATGGTCTATTTATGTTGCAATTTACTTATTTTGAATATTTCTTCCTAGTAGTTGCCGGAGTGGTGGCATCAATAATTGATACTATTGTAGGGAGTGGTGGTATCGTAGTGGTTCCTGCCTTATTAGCAATGGGAGTTTCGCCGCTAGTAGCTTTAGGAACAAATAAACTTCAAGAGCCTGCAGGTCAACTCGTTGCAACTCTTCGTTTTATTAGAACAGGAGAGCTTCACTGGAAAATTATATTCAGTGTGGGTGTATGTTCTTTAATGGGGGCTAGTTGTGGGGCTATTTTAGTTCAATTAATTCACAATGATATACTAGATAAAATAATTCCTCTTTTCTTAATGCTTGTTTTAATATACAGTGTTTTTTCCGACAAACTATTCACCGAACATGATAATAAAAAATTAAATCTTTTTAGCTTTTCCCTTGTTTTCGGATTGTTTATTGGGTTTTATAATGGTTTTTTTGGTCCAGGTACAGGCTTGTTGTTCACAGCTGCATTGATTAGTTTTTTTGCAATGGATTTAAGGTTGGCAACGATGTATGCAAAACCAGCTAATCTTTGTTGTAATGTCATTTCATTAATTTGGTTCGTGAAGAATGGGAATGTACATTACTTCGCTGCTTTAGCATTGATGTTTGGGGGTGTTTTGGGTTCGATTATTGGTGCTCATCTGGTTATAAAAAAAGGTGCTCCTTTAATTAAACCAATCTTTATTGCTATTTTGTTTTTATTAACTATGCACCTTTTTTGGGAAGTGATTTAGAAATTCTGTCTAGGCTTTTATATTGTTTTGCATCGGTGCGTGTAGTTGATTTAAGTTTTTTTAAGAGGGGTTTATATGTCGAAATACAATATTAGTGATTGGAATGTTGAAGATGCTAGATTTTGGGATAAAACCGGAAGTTTTATAGCCAATAGAAACCTGAGAATATCGATATTCAGCTTGTTGTTTTCTTTTGCTGTATGGCTAATGTGGGGAGTTATTACAGTACAAATGCTAAACCTGCACTTTCCTTTTAGTGAAGCACAGCTCTTTTCGTTAACTGCCATTTCTGGATTTACAGGTGCGACCCTTAGAATCCCAAGCACATTCATGATTCGTATTGCAGGAGGGCGTAATACAATAATATTTACTACTGCTTTGTTGATTATTCCTTCTCTAGGTGCGGGGTTAGCCTTACAAGATAAAACCACACCATTATGGGTTTTTCAATGTTTATCATTTCTCTCAGGAGTTGGAGGGGGTAATTTTGCCTCTTCTATGAGTAATATTAGCTTTTTCTTTCCAAAAAAAATTCAAGGAAGTTCTTTAGGCTTAAATGCAGGATTAGGCAACTTCGGTGTTACAACAATGCAGATTCTTGTTCCTTTGGTTATGACATTCCCTTTATTGGGAGAGCTTGGTGGTAAATCTATGACGCTTGTCAGTTCTAGTGGCACACTAATTGGGAAAATTGCTGCAGGCACGCCAACATGGATTCAAAACGCAGGATTTATTTGGCTGTTTTTTTTGGTTCCGTTAGTTTTATGGTGCTGGCGTGGCCTTAATAACATAACAACTGAAGCCGTATCTCCAGGTGTTAACTGTTCTTTAAAAGCATATGGTTATGTTGTTTACTTGTTGTTGATAGGGTTTTTATCATCGGGTATAGGTATTTATTTTATTCTTCCAGCTCCAATTGGGTTTACTGGAACAAGTTGGTTTGTAATTAATATTCTTAAGAATAAATTATTTATATTGCCAACGATTATCGTTCTGACTGTGGTGCTTATGCGACTATTGGCGCCTAGCTCCATTAAAGATAATTTAGTGAGACAATATAAGATATTTTATAATAAACATACTTGGGTAATGGCTGTTTTATACACAATGACATTTGGTTCTTTTATTGGCTTTTCTGCTTCATTTGCTTTATCTATAAAAATAATTTTTGGTTATAAACATATTATAACCTCGGATCATATAGTTCAGAATGTTATTAATCCTAATGGTCCTAGTGCATTGATGTTTGCTTGGATCGGACCTTTTATTGGAGCATTAACTCGTACAATTGGCGGAAAGATTGCTGATAAAGCTGGTGGGGCTAAAATAACAAATATAGTTTCAATGGTAATGATAATATCTGTTCTTGCTGCAGCATATTTTATGAATAGTGCATACAAATCTGCTACACCAGAAGATTACTTTTGGCCATTTTTTGTGTTCTTTATTATTTTATTTACTGCCTCTGGTATAGGGAATGGCTCAGTTTTTCGGAGTGCAGCTATGTTATTTAATCGTGAGCAAACTGGACCTGTTTTAGGTTGGATTTCTGCAATTGCTGCCTACGGTTCTTTTTATATACCCCAAACTTTAGGTGAATATATAAGAACAGGAAACCCCGAACAGGCATTTCGTTGGTTTGCAGTATTTTATCTGTTTTGCCTTATCATAAATTGGTGGTTTTATTTAAGACCTAATGCTTGTGTAAAAAATCCATGAGGGGGAGGTAGTTTAAAAAATTCTAATGCTCTTTTATTATTCATGAGTTTGAATGATAGGGGTGGTTTTTTAGGACTAACTTCAGAAACTGTATCTAGGGAATTAACTCAACTAAACTATAATAATATTGTTGTTATTTCGGGCAAAGGTATTGTGGAGAGAAATAAAACTCGGTTGAAAAGAATAGGGCATAAGCCCTTTAAAGAAGGCTGTGACATATTCCAATTTTAAATACAATTTATGATATATGTCATTTTAAAGCGAGAGGGTTATTGATATTGTTTAAGGAGTCCATGTTCTCTTTAGTTTGATGGTTGTTGAAATGTATATAGATACAGGGCAGATCAAAAACAATCTTGTCTTTACAGATTGTACTAAGATGAATGTCCATTGTTTTTTACATAAGCAATGAAAGTCATTGTTTCAGAAATGTTAAACAAAGAGTTATAGGCAAAGAGATGTGTGATGTTGTTGTGTCGTGAAAAATAAGTGTTTATCGATATTATTTAGGTTGTTTGATTGAAAGAAAGTTGATGAAGGGGAAAATGAATTAAGCGAACTATTACTAAATAGAAGGAATTTGAAATGTTGAATGTTAACAGTAAAAAACATGACTTTTCTAGAAGGATTATTCGAGACTTTCTTAAAAGATATCAAGACTACCTTACTTTGCAGCTAGAAGGATTAGATGGGTCTGCAAAATTTATTGAAGATAGTTGGCAAAAGAATTCTTTAGGTAGTGGGAGAACAAGGGTTATATCTAATGGAGACTATTTTGAACAAGGTGGTGTTAACTTTTCAGAGATTGAAGGGAAGGAAGTTCCTAAGTCTCTTTTAGGACAAATGCCTGAATTAAATGGATATGATTATTGGGGTGCGGGTGTTTCTTTGGTTCTGCATCCGAAAAATCCTTTTTGCCCAACAACGCATCTAAATTATAGGTATTTTGAGGCAGGACCTTTTTGGTGGTTCGGAGGTGGGTCAGATTTAACGCCATATTACCCTTTTAAAGAAGACTGTTGCCATTGGCACAAAACTTTAAAAAAGGCCATGGATGAACATGATACTAATTATTATCGTGCATTTAAGTATTGGTGCGATGAATATTTTTATAATCACCATAGAAGGGAAACACGTGGTGTTGGGGGGACTTTTTATGACTATCTAAGTGGTATAGAAGGGCGACTTGTAAAAAATGATTATGCTAGAAAATCAGAGAAGAAAAATCATCCAGCATTACATTTAAATCAAAGAGCTAAGAGTTGGATTGAGATTTTTGCTTTTCAAAAGGATAATGCCGAAGCTTTTATTGGTGCTTATTTTCCTATTGCAAATAAAAGAAGGTCAATGAAGTGGAATGAAAAGAATCGACAGTTTCAGTTATATCGACGAGGACGATATGTCGAGTTTAATCTGTTGCATGATAGGGGAACGTTGTTTGGATTACAGACAAACGGAAGGATAGAGTCTATCTTAATGTCAATGCCTCCGCTGGCAAGGTGGGAATATAATTATAGCCCGCGAAAGGGTTCAGACGAATACAAATTATCGAAGATTTATTTGCACAGAGATATTGATTGGATTAAATATAAATAGGGCTTATGTTGAGGGAGGATTTATGACTGCAGTTTCGATTTCAAAAGATGTGATTATTATTGGATCAGGTCCGGCAGGTATGAGTTTAGCGTGCTTGTTGGCGAAGAGTGGTTTAAATATTGCGATAATTGATAAATCGCCTCTAACCTCTCTCGATGATCCCAAGTTAGATGGGCGTGATATTGCATTAACATTTTTATCAAAAAAAATATTAGAAGAACTGGGTGCCTGGGATAGAATTGCTTCTAATAATATATCCAAAATTCGGCAAGCAAAAGTACTGGATGGGCTATCATCGTATTCTCTTGATTTTGATTGTGAAGATGTAAATAAAGACAAATTAGGCTATTTGGTCTCAAATAGGGATATAAAAAAAGCTATCTATGAAAAAGTTAAAACTATTTCAAATATTGAGTTGTTCTTGGACCATTCTGCAAGAGTAGAGTCATTAAATGTAGATAAGGCTCTGGTTTCATATAATGGAAAAATTATTGAATCAAAGCTGGTGGTTGCTGCTGATGGTAGGTTTTCAGAATCTCGGAAACTTCTTGGCATAGAAACCCAAATGTATGATCATGGACATGTTGCCATTGTTTGTAGAATGGAGCATGAAAAAGAACATGATGATATTGCTTATGAATGCTTTTTATATGGAGAAACACTTGCGGTGTTACCGCTTGTTGGAAAAACATCATCCATTGTGATAACTATTCCTCCTATTAAAGCAGATGAACTATTCAATTTAACCGAGGAAGAATTTAACAAATATGTTGAAAACAGGTTTAATTTTCGTTACGGGAAGATGTCTTTAATAAATAAACGTTATAAATATCCTTTGGTGACTGTTTATGCAAAAAGTTTTATATCTACTAGGTTTGCCCTATTAGGAGATGCGGCTGTTGGAATGCACCCAGTTACAGCACATGGGTATAATTTAGCGCTTAAAGGAGCCCAGATATTGAGCATGCTGCTTAAATCTGCTGTTAGACAACAGCAAGACATTGGAGGAAAAACTGTGCTTAACAGTTATCAACGACAATATAATCGAGCTTGTCATTTAATGTATAAGGGAACGAATGCGATTGTTTGGTTGTACACAAAACAGTATAGGGTTACTAAATTAATGAGAAAAATAGTTTTAAGAGTTGGAAATTCATGTTTTCCTATAAAGAAGCTGATTATGGGACAACTTACTGATGAGTAGATATTAAATGATTTGATGTAGGCCGAGGGCATTGGTCCAATATTTATTTGTAGCCGGAGAGGGTGTTGTTAAATTTATACGCGATTATGGTTGTTGTTGACTACGAAGAACTTTATTGTTCGCACTACATCAAATAAGATGAACCCAAGAAATATATAACTCTCCCGAGGCAATCTTTCCACCTAGGTACATTCTGAAAATAGGAACTACTTCTTTTAAAACGACACCATTGAGGCCAAGTACAACCCCAAGCCTTATAATAACAACATTCATACCAGGATTGTTAAAGCGTCAAAGCTTCCTGTGCCCAAAGGTGGTTTTAAATCTTATGAGGAACACTTGTACCCGATAGAAAAAACTAACTCTCCTAAAGATTAGTCAACTTAGAAATGCTTTCCTTTTCTAGGCTAAGTTCTTCAACTTCTTTTTGATGTTTAGCATGTCCTTAAGGTTATGATATTTTAACTTTTAGGGAATGTTCTGCATTCGTTGTTATCGATAAACTATCATGTTCCATGAAAAATGAAATCATCTCTTGCAAATTTCATTGGGTTTATTTGCAATAAATGCAATGAAATTTTAAATTCACTCTTTTAAATATTTGTATATTCAGCGAAATATTTTCTTGGGTGATCTTGTAAAAGGCTTTCGTGTTCATTCAGTTGTGGCGCTACTGTGTCCTAGGCAATGTGGTAAAACTACCATTGCTAACTTTCATTCTGATAAAATAATAGAACAAGATATGCCTGTTAAAACTATTGATTTAGAAGATCCTAATCACTTAAGACAATTAGAAAATTCGAAACTGGCACTAGAATCATTAAAAGAACTCATAGTTATTGATGAAATACAAAACAAACCTGAGCTTTTCCAGTTATTGCGAGTTCTCGTTGATAAAAATAAGGACAAGCAACAATATTTGATTTTAGGAAGTGCTTCGAGAGAATTGATTAGTCAATCATCAGAAAATATGGCGGATCGAGTGGCTTTTATAGAACTAACTCCTTTTAACTCAATGAAAATAAGTAGTTCTAATGGTCTATGGTTAAGGGGTTCCTATTTCTTATTTATCAAAATCAACAGAAGACAGCTGTAATTGGTGTAAAAATTATATCACTACTTTTCTCGAGAAAGGCATCCCTAATTTAGGCATTAATATTCCAGCTAATAGTTTAAGAAAATTTTGGAATTTACTTTGGTAATATTTTAAACAGTTCAGAGTTAGGTAGAGCATTAGGCGTTTCACATACAACCGTTAAGAACTATTTAGAGATTTTAGTCGGCACTTTCATGATCAGGGAATTAAAACCTTGGCATGAAAATATTTCTAAACGACAAGTAAAACAAAGTAAAATTTATTTTAGAGACTCTGGCATTTATCATTATTTTTTTAGGAATAAGTAACCATGAAGATCTACAAGCCACCCCTAAAATTGGGGTTTAATGGGAAGGTTTTGCACTAGAAGA
The DNA here is from genome assembly GCA_036012865.1 of Gammaproteobacteria bacterium. Lineage (GTDB taxonomy): Bacteria > Pseudomonadota > Gammaproteobacteria > Comchoanobacterales > Comchoanobacteraceae > DASCQC01. The sequence goes on along the minus strand of DASCQC010000026.1, from coordinate 221,836 downwards.
AACTATATTGATGCTGAAGATTGTTATTTTTGGGCAACACATCAAAGAGCAGAGTTAGATTTACTTATAGGAAAAAAATTGGTTTTGAGTATAAATATCAAGATGCGACTAGAATGACTAAATCAATGCAAATAGTTATAGACTCTCTACATTTAGATAAACTATATATTATTTACTCTGGTAAAGATAATTATAAGTTGGATAATATAATTGAGGTGGTCAATATAGATACTATTAGAAAGATCAGTTTATAGAATCTTTTTATGTCCTATTAGTGAAGATTTTTACTACTTTTAGGACATAGTATACGACACCACTGTTATCGATTATTTTGGTTTTCGATAACAACAAGCACCAAATCTCCAAGGGAGGTGATAAAGATCGGCGTTATTATCCATTTTGAGCGTTTTCGGTAATAAGATCAGTGTGTCCTTAGAGTCACGGAAACCGTGATATTAGTGTCATGTTGAGCACAATCAAACAATCTCATTTTAATCTAAAATACGTTTTGAGCAATTTATCTTGACTTAAGACACGTCTCATTGTGCCATAACTAGTAAATAAAGCATAAGAGGTTATGATGGCAATACAGGTGTTTATTGGTAGAAAAAATGAGCTAGATCGCTTAAAAGCTCTTCATAAGAAAAAAATACCTAACTTAGTTGTTGTTAAGGCCGACGGAGAGTCGGTAAAAGCCGGTTAATTAATTTTTTACATCATCATGTCCAGAAAATAGACTTTGGGATTTTGCTGGACTTGCACCACAAGAAGGTATGAATGATCAAAGTCAGCGCGATCATTTTGCACGTCAGCTTGCAACCCACTTCAAGCTGTCACCTTTTACATTCCAGGATTGGACTGATGCTTTTGAACATTTAAATAGCCATATTAAACCGGGTGATATTCAGAAACTGGCTATAAAGCGTTCGCTGAGTGATATTGAGATTTGAGTTGACTTTTTTCTGAATAGATATTATAATATCTATTATAGGTATAAATGGCACATAGGGGTTATTATGATATCAATTAAATCTCCATTTGAGGTGGCTAAGGAAATTGCTAAAAAAGCTCAAGAGAAGCGCTTGAAACTGAACTTGAGTCAGCAAACTCTGTCTGAAAAATCAGGGGTAAGTTACGGCACATTAAAGAAGTTTGAGCAAAAGGGACAAATATCATTGGAGTCATTGCTAAAGATTGCCCTGGCACTGGGTGAGATGGATGATTTTGATCACCTTTTTTCTAAAATAGATGATCGATTACCCACATCTCTTGATGAACTTTTAGATGATAAATCAAGAAAAAGAGGCCGCAAATGAAATTTGATCCTGTGAAAGTTGTACATGTTTACTACAAACCTATGGATGATAAAATTTTTGTTGGTAGATTGGCCCTTAATAATCGCAAGCTCTTTTTTGAATATGACGCGAGTTTTATAGAAACCGGTCTTAATTTATCTCCATTCAAATTACCACTTAAATCCGGTGTTATAGCAGGAGATGCTTTTACTTTTGATGGTTTATTTGGTGTTTTTAATGATTCTCTACCGGATGGTTGGGGAAGATTGCTGCTAGACCGCGCACTCATCAAACACAATATCAATCCTGGTAGCCTGTCTGTTCTTGATAGACTATGTTTTGTGGGTTCTCATGGCATGGGAGCTTTAATTTACGAGCCAGAGGCAGATCACGCGCCGAATATTCCTCATGAATCTTTAGACGAAATTGCTGAAGAAATAGCTGAATTTCAAGAGTATGGCGATGACAAATACGTTGAAGATTTACTAAACCTTGGTGGTTCTTCTGCAGGTGCTCGGCCAAAAGTTTTAATGCATCTTGATGGTGAGCATTGGCTGATTAAATTTCCCGCTCACACAGATCCAAAAGATATCGGTGCAATTGAATATGCTTATCATCTGATGGCCCAAGATGCAGGTCTTAATTTGCCGGAAGCTAAATTGTTTCCAGCACGTAAAGGTCTGGGTTTTTTTGGAAGTAAACGTTTCGATAAAACAGATAATTCCAGAGTTCATATGCATACAATAAGTGGGCTGCTACATGCTGATCATAGAACCCCAAGTCTTGACTATGAAATGATCATGAAGGCAACCATGCATTTAACTAAGGACATGAAGGAATGCGAAAAAAAATATAGAGGCTGCGTGTTCAATGTCTTAAGTCATAACCGAGATGATCACTCTAAAAACTTCTCTTTTTTAATGGATCCAGAGGGTGTTTGGCGGTTTTCTCCTTCTTACGATTTAACATTTTCTTCAGGTCCAAGTGGCGAGCATTGCTCTATGGTAATGGGCGAAGGCAAAAACCCGGGTATCAAGCAGCTGTTAGATCTGGCTAAAATCAGCAATATAACAAAATCTGATGCGCTTAAAATTATTGATGAGGTAAAATCATCTGTATCTAAGTGGTCTAGTTTTGCAAAAGATGCTGGTGTCGTTACTTCAAGTAGTAAATTGATAGATTCCGCTATAGTAAAAATAATCAAAGATAATTTTTAAGTACCACTCATCCATTTGTTTTTGACTATCTTGGGTCTGGGTTTACTAGTTGAAACCCGAGACTTAGTTTCACTTACTGTCTTTGCTGGCGATTTTAGAGATAAATCGACACCTGCAAGCCGTTGCCATTTTTTATTGGTGAATCTATCAACCCCCAAAGCACTACTGGCAGCTCTTGCATAAATACGACAATTAAGGGCTTGGTAGATGAGTTCCTTCACGACCGAGGTTCGTATGTAGTGGAGAAACGGAGAGTAAAAAGCGAGAATTTCGGGTGATTTTGCGATTCTCTAGGTACGCATGTGACCGGTAACTGAAATGCGCTAAAGCCCATGAATACTGGGGTTTAGAGGTGTCTTTGCTCACCTAAGAATTTCAGCAAAAATTTTTCGAGAAATAAAAACTTATCGGAGGTTAGCATCCCTCAATATAATGCTCTCCAAACTGGGTGTGAAATGTGCAATTCAATACCTTCTGGTTTAGGTGTATTACAATTAAACAGCTAAGCTTTTCATCAAAAATATGATAAAAGACCATAAGGTGTCTTGATCTATTGTTTTATTTATTTGTTCTAAAGATAAAAATCGATGCATCTCTTTTTTAAACTCCATTTCAAGGCGATTATCTTGAGATAGTGAATTAATACGTTGTTCAAATAGATTAGAAAAATACTCTTGTGTGAGCGCACGGTCGCTAAGCTTTTTGGGTATTAATTCAAAGTTTGGTTTTAATCCCTGTTGATGCAACCATACAATGTCCCACAAATCACGATATTTTATCCTATTTGGGCGTAGAGCAAATGCAAGTAATCTATCCGTGTATATTTCTTCACGGCTTTGTGCTTGTATTATAAGACCATTGGTTCCCATATCAACTCCATAGGGATTAATTAACATCATGGGTTGTTTTTCGTAGGAGGATACAGCACAAATATCTATATTAATTCTTTGAGCCGGCAAATGTCTTTGCTTAGGTCTAGTTTCAATTTTTATTTTCCAAGTATCTACATTTTTGATATCTTTCTCAGGCTCACTAACGCTTACCTTTAACCTGTATTTCTCGTTTAAAGTCTCTATTAAACATTTGCCCATTGTAGACAAACTTTTACGAGAAAAACCCTTGCCTCCTGTAAAATCTAAATCTTCACTGAGCCTGATCCCGCCATAGCAAGTTCTAAGGCAAGTTCCACCTATGAAGGTGAGATTGGTAAGCAACTGGTTTTGATTTAATATTCTCAATATATCGTGATGGAGCAATTCTTTTTCGACAACAATCCTAAGGGAAGACAAGTGAGGTTGATTTTTAAGAGCCTCATCAACTAACTGATCAAACAAGTTCATCTACAATGCTCCAGTCTATTAAGTCACAGTTTCTGTGAGTAGCTTTCATATCTCTAATTGCTAAATGCACATTGGCACGCCATAACCCACAGCGATGATCATAAGTTAGTTGATCCATCAGAAGTTCGGGTTCTTGCCTAGTATGGATATATTCTATGGTTCCAAATTCCCCGCAAGAAATTATGCTGCTTCTACCAGAAGACATAATCGATATCCAGTTTAATGGGATTTGTGAAATAACTCCTACATCACTTAAAACAGTTTCTAAACTAATGTAGTTAAATTTATCAGCCCTGAGCAGTGCAGCAGCGTGATATAACAATAAGCCATCTTTTGGTAAAGCTGGCTTATAAAGGTAGACCCCTCGACAGAGCCGATTCAATAATCCTGAACGTACAGCACGACTCATCAGGGTTTTAAAGGCAGAGTCGGACAGCTGAGGGAAAAGTGAACGCATATCAAGTAGCGTAAATAGGTAATGCTCATGGTTTGTATTATTTAATAGCCACTGAGAAAGCATTTTTATTGGCTGCATGACAAGGGTTTCTCCACATTAAGTTACACTAAGTGTAACCTTTTGTGTAGTTAAAGTCAAGTTAATATATTATTATCAAAATTCCCTTCAGTCGCTAACAATGCTGGATGTTAATTCTCAAGGCGTTGATAACCTTTAATGTTATTACCGATTTCATGCATTTTCGATAATAATAGAAGTTTACTTGTTGGATGCCTCTACAACGCTCTTGGCTTCACGCTCAATGTCGCCGTTATCGGAATTTATAGTAAAACTAGCCACCTCAGCGAACCAAGGATTACGTTCCTTTTGCAATCCATCCAGTAGCGCTGAATAATCATCAACTGGCAGCAGGGGAAGTAGAACGATTTGCTTCGCAGCAAGTCTGTCACTTACTAAAAACACCGGAAGTAGCAGCACAAACTAGTTTGTTACTAGAAGAGGCAGGATTAGAAAAAGAGAGAATATTCAAAATGATAAAAGATATCGATTCTATCTGGGATAATTTATTTCATATTGAGCAACAAAAAATTATTCAAACCCTTATTAGGCACGTATATGTTAGCAATGAAGGGCTAGAAGTGCGCATTAATCAGGAAGGGTTACACAGTTTATTTTTAGAAACACAAGGTGATGAGGTGAAACATGATCAAAACCAGCATTAAAGATGGGGAGGTGGCTATATTTATGCCGCTAAAATTAAAAAAGCGTGGTGGGCGACGTATGATTTTGGCACCAGATGGTGTGCAACCTGTACCAGATACGCCTAATATAGATCAAACTCTATTAAAGGCACTTGTTAAAGCTCACCTGTGGAAACGACAATTAAAAAGTGGCCGCTACCCCAATATGAAAGCTCTATGTGATCGCTATAATATTACCGTGCGGTATGCGCAGATCATTTTGCGATTAAATTTTTTGGCACCAAAATTTAAAGAAGCTATTATCAACGGGACACAGCCCAGAAATTTAAAATTAGCAGATCTTATTCATAATGTGCCGCTGCTGTGGGTTGAGCAACAGGAGTTGTTTGGCGTAAAAATTTTGGATGAAGATGGGTAAAATAAGCGGCAAACATCTCAGGCAATAATGGATGTCATAATATCTTTTATGTTGATTTATACAGTTTAACGGATATTATGATATCCACAAAGCCATATCTAACATCTTGGAAGAGCAAAGTGCCTTTTGAGCAAGCTTTAATTCATTACATTTATGCTCATCCTGCACTTATTATCGTTTTGAGCAACGAAAAATCATGTCTAATATGTCCTCTAGGTGTCGAAATATGCAACTTATAGGACATGTTATGTTTTTTGACTACTTAGAGAAATTAAGAATGTCTGGTAGAGTGCATTTCACTTACCAAGAAATAATTGATGAGTTAATGGCAACGAAACTCAGAGCGCTTTATCAAAGACGCAAAGGACGGGATCTATTTGATTTGTGGTACGTTACCAAAAATGAACTGATTAATCTGGATCGTGTATTTGAAGTATTTAAAAAATATTGTGCTAATGATGATTCTCATTTTACTAAAGATGAATTTATAAAAAATTTAGAGCTTAAACGTGGTCACCAAGAGTTTCAGTCAGACATGCATGCACTGCTTCCTGTTGGGTTAAAGTGGAATTTTGATGAGTCATACCGGTTTGTTTTAGAAAATGTTATAAGCAAGCTGCCATGATAAATTAAGTGCAGCTAGTTTAAAATTTCTCACCCTATGGTACTAACAGTACCATAATATGCAAAAATATAAACCATTCAAAGGATGCGCATTGGGCCCAAGAAGGTTCGCATCTAACGGAGAATCGGAGCATAAAATGGGAAAATATGGTGGATTTTTAGTAATTTTAGCATTCTCTGGTTGCGCATGTCTTATATTACTATAACTTATAGAAATCGCTTTAATGCCACTGCCTAGCCTGAACCAGTTTTAAAATATTTCTCTAAAGCCATAGCCTTTTCTTTAGTTTCAACAGCAACATAACTTTTTAGCTTAGCAGGTAGAAATCCAGCAGTTGCAGGCACTCCTAGTTCTACCTCACTTCTGGCGTGCCGCCCGAAGTTCGAAGAACGTAGGGTGGCGGAGAGAGAGGGATTCGAACCCTCGGTACGGGAGTACCGCACACACGCTTTCCAGGCGTGCCCCTTCGACCGCTCGGGCACCTCTCCAATGGAGCTATCCTAACATGACTTATTAATAAATCAATATGAAAATAAGTTAATTACTTTGGCGGTGGTGTTTATGAGAGTTTGCTTAGATAGGGTTAATTATATTTGTGGGTCAATGTCGGTAATATTTCACAAAGAGGGGGATTTATCTCTGCAAGAAGCAATCATAGTTTTGTTGAATTATATCTATATTTGTTGTGCTTAAATTAATTGATAAACATGATATGAGCTATCATTGAGGTTGTTTGATAGTCAGTGATATTTGGTAGTTGTCTTAAGCATGATTTTGTTACTCTGCTAGTCTGAATAAACTCACTGATTCTTCAGAATCGTAATCCATTTCTCATTCGTGTTGGTATGAATTTGCAATAGAGCAAACCTTTGAGTCGAAGAGGGTGTATACTAAAGAACCGCTTGTCCGTAGTTTTGATTGACTTCTTCTTGATAGCCATGTATGAAATCCAGATGACACTGCACTTGAGTATTGGCTCCTTGCGTTATTCTTTGTAATGCAACACTATCCTACCATTTTACCACGCTTATTCCCCAAAGTTTTTCCGTTATTATCTTTTTGTTGCGTATCTGATCTGCCATTAAAAAATAAAGTACTGGGTGATGAAGTGGGGCCTTCGGGGACAGCATCTAGTCTTTGTTCATTCTTTCGATACACCCAGCCTGTTACTAACGAACAATTATTATCTAGCATTTCTAAAGCATCGTTTGCTTTAATAAGTCCGTTTTCTGCTGCTTTTCTGTACCAGTCAATAGCTTGTTTATGGTTTTTATTATTCATTCCTTGACCGTATTCGTTCATTACTCCTAAATAATACTGCGCTTCTCTATTTTGTTTTTTCGCAGCTAACATGAACAAATGATGGGCTTGTTCATAGTTTTGATCTACTCCTTTCCCACTATAGTACGTCAACCCTAAATTGAATTGCTCTTCAGCAAGCCTTTGATTTTCAGCTTGTGCTTGCCCGTGAAAGGCTTGTTCATAGTTTTGATCCACTCCTTGTCCTTCATCGAACATCATTTCCAGATAATTTTTTGCTCGATCAATTCCTTGATTTTTAGCTTTTGTAAACCAGTAAATAGCTTGTTGGTTATCTTTACCCACGCCTTGTCCTTGATGGTACATCATTCCCAGATTATATTGTGCTTGATCAACCCCTTGATTGGCGGATTTTTCATACCAATCAAAGGCTTTTTTATAGCTTTGAGGCACTCCTTTGCCTAGATAGTACATTCCTCCCAGATTAGATTGTGCATCAGCACTCCCTTGATTGGCGGATTTTTCGTACCAATCAAAGGCTTTTTTATAGCTTTGAGGCACTCCTTTGCCTTGATAGTACATTCCTCCCAGATTATATTGTGCATTAGCACTCCCTTGATTGGCGGATTTTTTGTACCATTGAAAGGCTTGTTCATAGCTTTGAGCCACTCCTTGTCCCTTTTCATACATCACCCCTAGATTATATTGTGCTTGATCAACCCCTTGATTGGCGGATTTTTCATACCAATCAAAGGCTTTTTTATAGCTTTGAGGCACTCCTTTGCCTTGATAGTACATTCTTCCCAGATTAGATTGTGCATCAGCACTCCCTTGATTGGCGGATTTTTCGTACCAATCAAAGGCTTTTTTATAGCTTTGAGGCACTCCTTTGCCTTGATTGTGCATCCCTCCCAGATTACATTGTGCTGCGGCAAATCCTTGATTGGCGGATTTTTCGTACCAATCAAAGGCTTTTTTATAGCTTTGAGGCACTCCTTTGCCTTGATTGTGCATCAATCCCAGATTATATTGTGCTTCGGCAAATCCTTTCTTGGCTGCAAGGTTGTACCAGTAAATGGCTTTTTCATAGCTTTGAGTCACTCCTTGTCCTTGATGGTACATTCTTCCCAGATTAGATTGTGCATCAGCACTCCCTTGATTGGCGGATTTTTCGTACCAATCAAAGGCTTTTTTATAGTTTTGAGTCACTTCTTGTCCTTTATCGTACATCAACCCTAGAGATTGTTGTGCTGCGGCAAATCCTTGATTGGCGGATTTTTCGTACCAATCAAAGGCTTTTTTATAGCTTTGAGGCACTCCTTTGCCTTGATAGTACATTCCTCCCAGATTAGATTGTGCATTAGCACTCCCTTGATTGGCGGATTTTTTGTACCATTGAAAGGCTTGTTCATAGCTTTGAGCCACTCCTTGTCCCTTTTCATACATCACCCCTAGATTACATTGTGCACCAGAAATCCCTTGATTGGCGGATTTTTTGTACCATTGAAAGGCTTGTTCATAGCTTTGAGCCACTCCTTGTCCCTTTTCATACATCACCCCTAGATTATATTGTGCATCAGCAAGCCCTTGGTTGGCGGATTTGTTACGCCAATCAAAGGCTTGTTTATAGCTTTGAGTCACTCCTTGTCCTTTATCGTACATATACCCTAAATTATGTTGTGCTCCGGCATGTCCTTGATTGGCGGATTTTTTGTACCATTGAAAGGCTTTTTCATAACTTTGAGGCACTCCTTGCCCTTGATGGTACATCACTCCCAGAGTACATTGTGCATCAGCATCCCCTTGATCGGCAGCTGCTTGTAATTCTTGAACATTTTGGTTGTTTATCATGGGTTTTGCCATTTCTTTGATTAAACAATAATATAACTTCTAATTTATACTAATGTCAAATAACAAATAACATCAAAAAATCCACGATGTAGTGATTTGATTATGAGCCCATAATTGGTTTCAAGCTCATTTCTTCTTTTTTATGATATCATATTTATGAAGCTGCTAATTAACCTTGTTTTTATCGGCTGGATGCCTATAGCACATTCACCACTTAGAGATTCCCCACCTTGTTGAAAAGAAAATACTAAAAGCTTAAAAGCACTTAACTACCAGAGCATGACAATGATCAAAAAGTACATGTATAAAAAGTTCTTACGTACTTGTATTCAAGTTGGCTGGTTAATCTTCCTTAAATCATATGTAATCGTCAATACATTGTCGTCAGCTAAATAACATTTCATTTGATAAGTTGATAATCCATATCGATGACCCTGTCAGTTATATAATTAAACAGAGCAAAAGAGGGAAAGTAAATTGTAAAAGCATTTTGAGTTTGTATATTGCTGATAGATTAGATGCTCAACATATTTTTGATAAGTGATATGTTAGAGATCGAGCAATACAATCAGATAACTCATCTATAGGAATAGGGTCGTTGATGTGAAATCTAATGCTTCTATTACCTTCATACATAAAGAGATCAGTGTACATTTCTTTAAAGTCATTGATTAGGGATGTTTTGCAATTAAAATACATGTAATAGGAATGAGGTGTTGAGCTTTTCCAGTCGATTCTAACAGTGCTGCCAATGTTTGCTTTCAAGGGAAGGTAGGCGGGTTCATTCCATTTGAGTGTTTCTTGAAGGGTTCCGATTTCTTTGAATTCTGAGGATGTATTGAAGATCAGCTCTCTTAAAAAAAGAAGTTTTTCTTTGATCTTTTGAGGGTATTGATCAAACTTGGCTTCGACTAATTTACATTGGAATTTAGTATGGGGGGTCATGGTTTACCTTGAATATATCGACTAGGGTATAGCAAAAAGCAATGTAAAGCAATGTTTTGAGTTGTTTTGTTAGCGTATTTGTTTCGGGCTTTTTTCCATCATGAACGGTATGTCCTAATCTAGTAAGCAGGTTAAAATCAATGTTTAATGAGTTTATTGATTTTCTGTGAGTCAAGATCAATCTAAGTGTTAGATAGGTTCATTGATGGAAATACTATCTTCTTTTTGATATTCTAAATTATGGCTAAAAAATCATCACAAATGTTTGTTTGCAATCAATGCGGGTATCAACAGACTCAATGGGCAGGGCAGTGTCCAAAATGCAAAGAGTGGAATGCACTGGTTGTTTTTAAGCCGGCTAAGCTATCTTCTAAATCCCGTTATCAGGGTTATGCAAACCAGAGTACTTCAGCTCCAGTCAGGTTGAAAGATGTCAAAGAATCTGAATTATTGCGCAAATCTTCAGGGATGTCAGAACTTGATCAGGTATTAGGAGGGGGGCTTGTACCTGGTTCAGTGGTCTTGCTTGGAGGTGATCCAGGGATAGGTAAGTCTACCATTGTGTTGCAGTGTGCAGCGCATCTGGTGAAAAATGACTCTGTTTTGTACGTAACGGGTGAAGAGTCATTAGAACAAATTGGTTCAAGAGCCACTAGATTAGATTTAAGCCTGAATGAATGTCACATGCTATCTGAGACAGATGTTGAGAGAATTTGTGAGGTGATGGATGATATTCAGCCTTTCATGGTGGTCATAGATTCGATTCAAACGTTAATGACCAGCGAAAATGATTCATCTCCTGGCAGTGTAAGTCAGGTAAGAGAGTCTGCCCAACAGTTAGTGAGGTATGCCAAATCTAAGGGCACAACTATTGTGATGATAGGGCATGTGACAAAAGAAGGTGTTTTGGCTGGCCCTAGAGTTCTTGAACACATGGTTGATACCGTGCTTTATTTTGAATCTAATGCAAGTTCTAGGTTGCGAATGATACGCTCTATCAAGAATCGATACGGTCCTGTTCATGAGCTGGGTATCTTTTACATGGATCAAAAAGGCCTCAAGGAAGTAAAAAATCCTTCTAAAATATTCTTAAATCAGCAGTCCATGCAGCCAGGAAGTGTGATTGTTTCAACCTGGGAAGGTTCGCGGCCTATGTTGGTTGAGATTCAGGCTCTGGTGAGTGCCTCGCATGCTGAACAGCCGAGGAGGCTGCTATTGGGAAGTGATGCTCATCGCTTGAATATGATTCTGGCAGTGATGCAGAAGTATTTGAACATTAAATGGCATAAATTTGATGTCTATGTCAATGTTGTGGGTGGGGTTAAAATATCAGAAACCGCCATTGATTTGGCTATTTGTGCAGCCATTTTATCGAATCATTTTCAAATAACCTTGCCCAATGATTGGGTTTGGTTCGCAGAATTGGGGCTTGGGGGAGAATTTAGGCCAGTAAGTTATGGGCTTGAAAGAATTAAAGAAGCTAAAAAACAAGGATTTGATTGTGTTTTTACCACAGGTGTTCAGAAATCTAAAATAGACCCTGCTATCAAAACAGTTAAAGTGGATCATATCCGTCAGCTTCCAGGTATTATTACCAAGGTGTCTTCGAATGAAACTTCTGTTTGTAACGAACTCGATTAAGTTCTTTTTATCCCATCGACAAGAGCTTGCAATGGCTGCTAAGGCCAAAGGTTATCAGGTTGCAATTGCAGGTCCATTGGATGTTGATCAAGAGGATTTGCCTCAAGGTTTGAACGTTTATTCTGTTCCACTAACTCGTGGTTGGTCATCACCCGTTAAAGAACTGCAATCTTTTTATGCATTGTATAAGCTTTATCAATCGTATAAGCCGGACATATTACATCATGTCACCATCAAGCCAATGATCTATGGCACTTGTGTTGCGCGATGGCTAAAAATACCTCGAGTGATTAATGCAGTGACCGGTATGGGCAACTTAATGTTAAGTCCTCTCAAACAAAGACTGGCTTATATTTTATATAAACTAGGCTGTCGACATCCTCAGCAAACATTTATCTTTCAAAATAGAACAGATCAACGAATAGTTACCGAATGGTTGTCTCTTCAAGAACATCAGCAGGCACTGATTCCAGGAGCTGGGGTGGATGTGAATAAACTGACCTTCAAGAAACGAAGATCTAGTCAGTCTTTTAATATTATGTTGCCAGCAAGAATGGTTTGGAGTAAAGGTATTAAGGAGTTTGTTGAGGCTGCTAAAGTGCTTAAAAAATCAGGTTCTAAAATCAAGTGTATTTTAGTGGGTGGGTTAGATCAATCTGCAGTCGATGCCATTGATGAAGCCCAGCTGCTGCATTGGCAGAGCGAAGGTTGGGTAGAGTGGAGAGGGTATCAAGAAAGCATGCAGGCAGTTTATGATGAGTGCCATGTTGTTTGTTTGCCTTCTTATAGAGAAGGTATTTCCAAAGCATTGCTTGAAGCTATGGCGGTGGGTTGTGCCGTTGTTACTTGTGATGTAGCGGGTTGTAATGAAACCATTGAAGATATGAAAACAGGCTTACTGGTACCTGTCAAAAACAGTCTTGCCTTGGTGAATGCTTTTCAAACATTAGCTCAAGATTCTGATCTCTATAAGTCGTTAACCCTCAAAGCCAGAGAGCGAGCGGTTAGTTTGTTTTCTTTAGATAAAGTTATTGCAGCGACATTAAGTGTTTATGCGGATGACATTGCTATTCGAAAGTTTGCTAAACTTAAGAGATAAATAATTCATCCATGAGGACTATGATCAATCTAAAAGAAAATATCGTAAGTATAATTAATATAATTTGAGAATTGTATGAGTGTCTTGCTAAACATAATATCAGAAATGAAGAGGTTGATCAGTGGGTTGTTAGTGATTGTTGGACCTGCTAAGGTATTGGTTAAAATGACATTGGACTGAACTACATGATAACTGATAACGACCGACATCAAATTAATTCTTTTCATGAAAATATTTTTAAACAACTATTTAATAGGTTTTTTTTAAATAATGATTATCTTATTGATGATGACCTTAAGGATGAGTTTGAGAATATATGTCATGAACAAAATACAAAATATATTATCTCATTATTATTAGCCAAAAAAGATACTGTAGCAGACGTTTACGAAAAGTATCTTGAACATATAAAGGATGGTCTTACCGGAAGATTTTCAATGGCATTTCCTGATTATTTTGCTCAGTTTCAGAATAAGTTTTTTGATCGAGCTCAAAAGTTTTGGCAGGCTAATTTTAGAAAGCTGATACTTGAATGCAGTACAGAAAGTGATGATTGTGTATTGACTAATATCTCAAATTTAAGTCAATCAGCTTATAAAGCTGAAAAAGATATCTTCAAAACTATCATGAATAACATAGATCATTTGTATACTAAAGAGGATGGTTCTCATTATGAAGATTGTTATAAGGCTACGATATCTCTGACAGAAACATTACTTCATCCACCGGAAGACGAAATTCAGTGGAGTGACAACAATGTAAGTTTTCGAGTACTTGTTTTCTATGATTTTATCAAATCAATGAAGGGAGATGATGTTACATTTTGGGTTACTGAAGATGAGTATGGTCACTCAACCTTTTATTTTTTCTTGTTGAATTTTAGGTTTTATTGTCGGGAGTTTGAAAAACTTGAAGGCTTCGACGAGAAAAATATTAAGAAGGCTATTACAAACATAAAAAATCATTTAAAAGAAGGTATGGCTGATGTTTTGTCTAAAGTAAATCTAGAGGATTATTTTGCTGGTCATGACGAACATAATGGTCTTTGGGCACATACCCCGTTGATGGCCATGCTTAAGAATTGTAATCCAATGATTTTTAAGCATGTGATTGATTTTCATCAAGTCCTTGGTAAGCAAGCTATTAAGATATGGGATGTACCCATTGAACAAACGGTAAGAGCTAGTCTAGATTCTCACTGTGATGAAAGAATTCGTTGGGAAACGCCATTATATCATCTAGTTAAACTGGTTGAAAATGTGGAGGAAAATTATGATGGATTGTTGCCTTTTATTGAAAAAGTGCATGAGTTATTATCCGTGAAAGAAAAAGCTTTTGAATATTGGACTTTAGATTTTGTTCAATGCCTTCCGAAAATTAGATGTCCCTTGACACACTTTTTGAGTAGTTTAGATGTAATGGATTTAACACCAGAGCAAGAATCACTTGTTTTTACTCTATGGAAAGGAAGTAATTCAGTACTTAAAATAGTAATGTCTGATAGTTTTAATAAATCTACATGGCGTGACGATAGTCGTACACGTTTAAATCAACTAAAAGAATGGGTAGAACAGCAAATTAATCTATCACAATTTGGATATCATTATGCTATGTTTAATAGATTAGGTGTCGCTCCCTCGTCAAAGATATTTAAAAGCTGTAAGGATCACCAGAGCGCCAAGTATTTTCCACCAAAAATTCTTTATAAAATTGGTTTATTCAGTGCAGGTAATGCTGTAAAGTTCAAATTAAATCAAATGAACAATATGTTTACAGCTGATTCTGAATCGTCAAGGGTATCAGAAATGCCTGGATATGTGCGTAGATAAAGTACAAGCAAAGTTTATAAACCATCCGAAGGAAAAATATATCAGTGTATTAAATGGATTAAGATATCCTTAACCGACTTGTAACTGTTGGGTTATGTGATTTGATTACTCTTATAGTATCAGCAGATAATTAGGTTGTTAGTTGGGTTAAAAAGTTCTCGAATACTTATTTAATGAATTAAAATTAAAAGGGTATCCAAATGATTTATTGGTGATCCTGGCGGGCTTCAAGAAGTCATGGTGAAGTAGAAGTTAACTTGTTTTATAAGGTGATGAGTTTGTGTTGAATGCAATTGTTTATTTGTTGTTTTAATGAGTATATTCAGTGCCTTATGCTGTATATTTGACAGAAACTATTAAATAAGATAAATTTTAATGTACCATGAAATTAAAAGGAAGAGTAGATGACAAGACTATCTGATGTACAAAAAGAAGCGCTGCACGGTTTTATCGAAGAACTTACTGAGAAAGCCGCTGACAATACATTTCTTAGTGTTACACATATGCATTACATCTGTGATTTATTATTAGCAGACGAAACAGAACAAGAGAGTCAGGCTATATACACAAAATATCTTGAATGGGTATTGAAAGATCTTTCAGTAGGAAGCTCAAAGCATTTTTCTCATTATTTTCGTAATTTTCAAAATAAATATCCGGTTCAAGCGCAAATTTTTTGGCAAAAGAATTTTAGAAAGTTGATATATATGAGTGATGATAAAGATGATGAGTCTGTTCTTAAATCTTATGATAAGGAAGGCTCAAAATTCTTTAGAATAATTAATAGGTTAGATCGGCTGGTTGTTGGTGAAAATGGTCAGCCTTATGAGGATTGTTTTAAGGCGTTGATCTTTCTAACTTTACATGTGCCGATTGATTATGGGGAGTTCCCTAATGAAATAAATGATAGAGAACTGGGAGAATCGCTGTTGGATTATTTTAATGACTCATTATTGAGAGGTAATCATTTAGAACCGTGGATCACTGAAAATGAAAAAGGATACTCAGCCTTTTATTTTTTCTTACATAGTTTTGAAATACTTCATAAACACGTGGGTGATAAAATAATTAATAATATAAAGGAGCGTTTAGGATATAAGATGGTTGATGTTTTGTCGAAACCAATTCTTGATTTGTCAAAGTACTGGAATATTAACTATGGTTACACCCCTCTAATGAGCATGCTTTTGAATTGTAATCAACAAGTTTTTGAGTATGTAAGGGATTTCCATCAACGACTTGAGGATCAATCCATCAAAATATGGGATGTGAATCCATCAGAAAACATAAGCGATTGTGACTTTCAAAATTTAACACCATTTCGCTATTTAGTTTCGAATATTAAAGAGAAATATGATGGGCTATTACCTTTCATTGAAAGGGTTCATGGTGTATTATCTCAACATGGGAAAGCTCATCTTTATTGGACAGAGCAAGCTTCAAACCGAATTTTATTCACTGTAAACAAAAAATCTTTAAAATGTGCGCTACAGATATTTTTAGATAGTCTGGATATGAATAATCTAACAAAAGAGAAAGAATCACTTATTTTTACACTTTGGAAAGGACGTGATTCTGTACTCAAAAGAGTAATGTCTGATAGTTTTGATAAGTCTTCATGGAGTGATAATAGCCGTACACGTTTAAATGCACTAAAAGAATGGATACAACAGCAAATAAATCTATCACAATTTGGCTATCATTATGCTATGTTTGAAAATTTAGGTTTGGAGCCGAAGCCTGCAGCAAAGCAATTAAAAAGTTCTTATGATCAAAAACCATCTAGCATAACTCTTTCACAGAAAGTTATTTTTATAATGGGTTTGTTCTCTATAGGTCATGCGGCAAGGAGAAAATCAACCGCAATGAACTTGGTTCTTTCAGGTGATACTGATGGGTTGAAGGTATTCAAGTGTTTGAATGATGTTGTGGATAACGTAAAAACAGAACACAATCAGGCGTCTAAAAAAACCAGTTAAACTCGTCAAGGTAGTCAACTCTCTGCCTGCTGATGAGTTGATAAAGTGCGTTCAAACTCATGACTAGAAAAGCCTGCGAACATTGATAAAATTAGTACCTGTGAACATTGTTTAAAGGCATAGATCTTCGTGTTAGCGTTTGGATAATTATCACGGATCTAGGTTGTTAGTTGGGTTAAAAAGTTCTAGAATGTTTTTTAATTGAAGCCTCATTAAATAGTGTGCCCATCACATAGTGTCATTTGAGGTTGAGTAAATGTTTTGTAGAAAGGGGTGAGTCAACCATGACTGTTGTTAATGAAGTTTCATGTCTTGAATCTAGTCTGTGTGCGATTAGGGATAAAGAGGCAACTATTGCTGTTATAGGTTTAGGTTATGTCGGGATACCTTTGTTGTTAAATCTCCATGAAAAAGGTTTTAAATGCGTTGGATACGATGTTGATATTAGAAAAATTGAGGCGCTTAGATCAGGTTGTTCTTACATAAAATCTTTCAGTGATGAACAAATTAAATCGTTACAAAAAGGGGCTGATTTTCAATGCAGTCAAGACCCAAGTATTTTAAATCAAGCGGATGCTATTCTTATCTGTGTGCCGACTCCTTTAAATAAGAATCGAGAACCTGATATGAGCTATGTTGAACAAACAGCGATAACTATTGCTGATAATATTCGCCGAGGTCAATTGATTGTTTTAGAATCTACAACTTACCCAGGAACGACCAGTGAATTAATTAAACCTATTTTGGAAAAAACAGGCCTATGTGTTGGAGACTCTCTGTTTTTAGCTTACTCCCCTGAGCGGGAAGACCCAGGCAATAAAGAGTTTTCTACTCAACGAATTCCTAAGGTTGTAGGAGCGGATGATGAAGGGTCATTGAATTTGGCAGTTACTTTGTATGAATTTCTTGTGCCCGAAGTGATTAAGGTTAAAGATGCTAAAACAGCTGAAGCAGTCAAGTTAACAGAAAATATTTTTCGATCCGTTAACATTGCTTTGGTGAATGAATTAAAAGTCGTGTATTCCAAAATGGGTATAGATGTGTGGGAAGTCATTGACGCGGCTAAGTCCAAGCCATTTGGTTTTATGCCTTTTTACCCAGGCCCTGGTTTGGGTGGTCACTGTATTCCTATTGATCCTTTTTACTTAACATGGAAAGCCAGAGAATATGGAGTGACTCCTCGATTTATTGAACTTTCGGGTCAAGTGAATGGTGTCATGCCGGACTATGTAATTCATTGTAGTCAAATGGCCTTAAGTGATTATTCTACCAAGGCTGTGAAAGGATCTAAATTATTGTTACTAGGTTTGTCATACAAGAAAAATGTCGACGATGTGCGTGAAAGCCCTTCGTTGGTCATTATGGAAAGATTGATATCTATGGGAGCTAATGTGGATTATCATGACCCTTACATTGAGACCATTGAGCCCATGAGAGAACACCCAGATCTGGTTGGGTTAAGTTCAATTGCTTGGTCCAAAGAGACCTTAAGCGGGTACGATATGGCCATTATTTGCACGGACCATGATTGTATTAATTACCAAGAACTGGTGGATTGCTTACCCATTATTGTTGATACCAGAAATGCTACTAAAGGTATTAGTTCAGATCGGATTGTAAAGGCTTGAAATAATTTTTTATTTTTAGGGTTGGGTAACGATCATATAGGCATAATGGAAAATATGCCCATACGTTGATAGACCATTTTATGAACCCTATGATAAGCCTATTTATTTTATTTGAAGTTTTTCCAGAGATTAACACTGATAAATGGTTTATGATGGGGAGTATGGGTAGAGCTAACCAAACGCATGAAATTAAAACAACGTGTGGGAATATTAAAAGTATTTTAAACAAGGTATGAGGACGTGAGTGATTTTGTAGTAATTCAGCTTGAAATTCAACAACAGGTTTTTTAGGGGGTTGAGGTTTATTTTGAATTAAACATACCCAGCATATTAATGAAATAAGCCATTGAATGCCTTTAGTAAAAATCTTGATACCCATCATGGAAGGGCTTTTCTTAATTAGTATGTATATCATGTTGATTAAGCAGGCAATAAATATTAATGGCGAGATGATCATTAAACAAAATAAAAGAAAAGACACGGGGATGGTTAGGAGATCAAAATTTAAGCTCTGATACATCGGAGAAAGTATAGCTATGTTTTTATTAACACTCAGTTGAAATAAAAACTCCTTACCAATATTAAAAAAATAAGCATGTTTTAGATAATCTATTCCAACTAAAAATTCACCGTATCTGATGACATAAGTGGTAAAAAATATAGGAAGGATGATAAGTAAGCTGATGAATGAATACGTTCGACTGATATTTCTGCTGGGGAGTATATTAAGTTTCATGCTAGAAAGCCTATTTGGATACACTTATTATACGGTTCAAGGTGATGAATAACAACACTGAAATGTTTGGTTTTAGTCTTGGGATAGTTTGAATGAAGGCCATTCGTCGGTTAGAAAAAATAGACCGTAATAAAGGATTTTCAAATAATAAATGTAAAACAAGCTTACGATATGATGTATTTTTTTAGGGTAATCGTATTTAAACAGAGTGGGAATAAGACCTACGATCAGAAGAAATGGTAGTAAAACAGAAGCTATCATAAGAAGAATCAAAGCTGGTAAAATGATAAAAGGTTTTAAGATCAAATAACTACGTTTTAAGGGATAATTTGCAGGAGGTATCTCGATATCTGCGTCAGGTTTTAATGCATCAGCGAATGGGCGCCAAGTGGAGTGAATTCCTAAAAGAAAAAGTTCTACATGAACAAGGCTTAAAATCAAGGATCGATAGATAGAGTGAACTTTGGGATGAATGGACCCATACACTATCACACTGCAGATTGCTGGAAGTGCTAAGGCTATTAAAAATACTGGAATGATCATATAGAATGATTGCCAATAGCAGAAGCTTAAAATTAAAGCGCTAAGAAGCACTAATCTTAATAGACTAGATATCGGTGAATAGGGCTCTTTTGGGTAATTGATTAAGCATCGATATGTTGTCATTTTCACTCCTGTTACTTCTTAATTATAGCATATAAATAGTTGTTTTACAGAGAAACATGGGCGTTAAAGTTAAAAGATAATACTTCATGCAAGCGGGAGTGGTTTTCGGTCGTTAGATGAATATTTACGATATCTTTTCTAAATCTTTGATATGTTCATGCAGTCGTTTGCATTTTGACTGGTCTTGGGTTATTTGCTGTTTAGTTTTTTCAATAACTTCTTGGGGTGCTCTGGATGTAAAATTAGAATTATTAAGCCGGCTTTGATTGGATGTGATAGATTTGTTGAGCTTTTCTATTGATTTTTCGATTCTTCTTCTTTCTTCCTTGGCATCAATAAGTCCTTCTAGAGGGATGTGTAAAGACAGTGAGCCCATGAAGCTGCTGGCTGAAGGAGGAAGAGTGTTTTCATGATCTAGAATATTAATGTCAGTTAATTTTGCCAAAGTTTTTATCAGTTGATGATGATGGTTGATTTGCTTGATGTCTTCTTGACTCTTCGTTTGAGCAATTAAGGGTATTTGGATGGCTGGTGATATGTTCATTTCTGATCGAATGGTTCGGATGCTGGTAATCACTTCTTGGATCCAATTGATTTCATTTTCAGCTGTCAGGTTGCGTGTGGAGGGTTCAGGATAACTCGATTGCATGATGCTTTTTTCATTGGCTTTTGTCAGGGGTCTAATGGTTTGCCAGATCTCTTCGGTAATGTAAGGAATCATCGGATGAGCCAGGCGTAATAAACTGTCAAGAGTTTGAATCAGGTGGTGCACTTGAGTGGCTTTCCATTCTGGGTCGGCATGGTTAAGAAAGGGTTTTGCAAATTCAATATACCAATCACAAAATTCATTCCAAATAAAGTCGTATAGAGTTTGTGCAGCATGATCAAATCGATAGTTATCTAAATGCTCTTGAATTTTCTCACTGGCATAGGATAATCGGCTGTCCATCCATTGCATGACAAGGTTGGGTTCTTTTTCATTGCTAACTGTTTCTATGCTTTCAGCTTGCATCATTACAAATCGAGCCGCATTCCATATCTTATTACAAAAATTTCTATACCCTATCAATCTTTGGTAATCAAACCGGATATCTCTTCCTGTACTTGCTAGTGCGCAAAATGTAAACCTTAGGGCATCTGTGCCTGATGCATCGATACCTTCTGGAAACTCTTTTCTGGTGGCTTTTTCAACTTTTTTGGCAAGATCAGGTTGCATCATGCCTGCGGTTCGTTTATGGATAAGGTCATCTAAAGTTGAACCATCTATTAGGTCAATGGGGTCTAGTACGTTGCCTTTGCTTTTAGACATTTTATGACCCTGGAAATCTCGAATGAGCCCCGTGATATAAATATCTTTAAAGGGCTCTTGTTCCATAAATTTTTCACCCATCATTATCATGCGAGCAACCCAAAAGAAAATAATATCAAAGCCTGTTACCATGACTTGGCTAGGGTAGAATCGTTGCAGTTTTTCAGTTTTTTCAGGCCATCCTAGGGTAGAAAAAGGCCAAAGCGCAGAAGAAAACCAAGTATCCAGTACATCCATGTCTTGTTTAAGTTCAGTCGTGGGGCTTAATGTGTATTTTTCTCTGATTTCAGCTTCGGATCTGCCAACATAAACATGATGATCTTGATCGTACCATGCTGGAATTCGATGCCCCCACCATAATTGTCGACTAATACACCAGTCTTGAATGTTGTTAAGCCATTGATTATAAGTGTTTATCCAGTTTTCAGGGTGAAATTTTATTCGTTGGCTTTCAGCGGCTTTTAATGCTTTTTCAGCCATTGAATCCATGTTAAGAAACCATTGGTCAGTTAAGAGTGGTTCAATGACAGTTCCTGATCGATCTCCTTTGGGAATAGTGTGTTGATAAGTTTCAACTTTGTCAATGATATGAGCTTTTTCAAGCTCCTCAACAATGATCTTTCGTGCCTTGAGCCGATCCATATCACGAAATTGTTGTGGCACATTGTCATTGAGTGTCCCATCAGGGTTGAGAATATTAATGAGCTCAAGTTGGTGACGTTTGCCCATGTCATAATCATTAAAATCATGAGCAGGGGTTATTTTAACACACCCCGTTCCAAAGGCAGTGTCAACAGATTCATCGGCGATAACAGGAATCAGCCTTTGGGTTAATGGAAGTTGAACTTGCTTACCAATAAGGTGTTGATAGCGTTCATCATCAGGTGAAACAGCGACGGCAACATCTCCAAAAAGAGTTTCTGGTCGTGTGGTCGCAACGGTTAGGCTTTCACTGGATCCGTGAACAGTGTAATTCATGTACCATAAATGGCCTTGGTGGTCTTCGTTGACAACTTCAAGGTCGGATACGGCTGTTTTTAACTGGGTATCCCAGTTAACTAGTTTTTTACCTCGATAGATAAGACCTTCTTGATAAAGCTTGATAAAAACCTCTTGCACGGCCTTGCTTAATTCTTCGTCTAAAGTGAATCGTTGGCATTCCCAATCAACACTAAGCCCCAAACGTTTCATTTGGGAAGTGATGTGACCTCCTGATTCATCTACCCATTTCCAGACTTCTCCTAAGAAAGCGTCACGCCCAAGATCAGACTTTTTCTTACCTTGCTGGTTTATTTTTCTTTCTACAATCATCTGAGTTGCAATACCGGCATGATCTGTTCCTGCTTGCCAGTAAGCATCAAAGCCCTTCATTCGTTTGAATCTAATCAGGGTGTCCATTAATGTTAATTGAAAACCATGCCCCATATGCAATCGTCCTGTAACATTAGGTGGGGGCATCATAATACAGTAAGGAGTCCCCTTATTGGATAGGGTTGAAAATTTATTTTGTTCCCAATACTGTGCCCACTTGAATTCAATGGATTTAGGCTGATAAACTTTTTCTAACATAGTCGCTCATTAAGTTAATGACCCCTAGTTTAAATCAATGTGTTAATAACCTCAAGAAAAGTTGTTTTGCAGATAGGCTAATACTTATGTAGAATAGCAAGGATGTATACTATTCAACGTTACTTACTCTGTAAAATATGTTCGTACACCTCTGGGTTGACGTTATTATTTTTAATGATAGGTACCTTTATTTTACTCGGACAGACTGTGTCTCAGGGGGCTATAGGTCTAGGGGCGATGGATCTGTTCAAGATAGGGTGGTATCAAGTCCCCATGACTTTTCAATTAATTATGCCTTTTTCTTGGCTTTTGGCTCACTTGATGGCCTGGCGGGATTTAATTCAAAATTCAGAATTAGTGGCTATTTATTCAATGGGAATGGGGCGGTTGGAGCTGGTTCGCTTATTGTTACCATTCAGTGCTTTTATCTCTATTATTATGCTGATTGTTTCATGTTGGGTTGTGCCAATAAGCGCTAATAATTTAAAAAACTTCTTAGATTCAAGCTTGCAAGATACGTTTGTTGATAATATTATTCCAGGACAGTTTTTGCGCATTGAGAACAAAGGACAAGAAGTCTATATTTACACTGAAAAGAATCAAAGAAGACTTTTAAACAATGTTTTTGTAGCCTCAAGAAAAGATCCGAGTTCATCCTGGAGTTTAATGTGGGCAAAGAAAGCAAGTAAAATTGAAAGCCAAGGGAAATGGTTGAAATTTGATGAGGGTGTTTATTATGAGCCAGAAGTTGATAAGGTTCAGTTGAAGACAATCAAGTTCAAAGAGCATGGGCTTGCATTGGGAAAGCAAGATAATTTAAAACAAAAAAGACCGTTAATGTTTTTAACAACAGAAAAACTTTTAAATAAAAGTACTCCGCAAGTATTAATTGAGCTCAATTGGCGTTTATTTTTCCCTATCTCATCTTTACTTCTGATGATATGGTCGGTTATTGCTCTACCATTAAGGCCTTCATCCAGAGATAATCAGAAAATAATTTCAGTGGGGCTATTAGGGTATGGCGTTATTTGCGTCATCTTTATGTGTGTTCAGCTGCTGATTAATCGCTTGGCATG
Organism: Gammaproteobacteria bacterium; assembly: GCA_036012865.1. Classification (GTDB taxonomy): domain Bacteria; phylum Pseudomonadota; class Gammaproteobacteria; order Comchoanobacterales; family Comchoanobacteraceae; genus DASCQC01. The sequence goes on along the minus strand of DASCQC010000026.1, from coordinate 198,195 downwards.
GAGTTCTTTCAGTGTTTTGCTGATCCCTTACATCATGTCGATAGGAGTGTTTTATAGTTTTTATTGTTTGAGGAGGTCGTTTTGACCCTGTTAATGAGCTATTGGGCTAAATCATATTTTAAATTCTTAGCAGGGGTAACCGCCTGCATGTTTATTTTATGCATGTCATTTGGATTATTAACACAAATTAAATATTTGGGGGTAGCAAATTATAATTTCAGCGATTCCATTCTTTATGTCTTATACCTGATGCCTCGAAACCTATACAGAATAGCGCCTTTTATTATTTTGTTAACAGCAGTTTTTCTCATTCAACGATTTATTCAGACTAATGAACTATTGGCAAGTTTATGTCAAGGAGTTTCGAAATCTAAACTGCTAGTATATTTAGTATTGTTTTCTTTGATTATGATTGCTATGAGTATGTTCTTGGGGGAATGGGTGGCGCCATCTTTGGAGCGTTCAGCAAAAGAACTGAGAGCTCGTGCCGTCACGGGTGGAAATTTAATCCCAGGGGAGAATAGCTTTTGGGTCAAGGATGGTCGTCAATTTATCCATGCAACATGGTCTCATAAATCTAAAAAACTCAATGACATTGAGGTGTATATTTTTGATAACGAGAAGATTTCTAAAATCATACATGCTGGGTCAGCTTTTTATCAACAGGGTGATTGGGTTTTAAATCGGGTGGATAATTGGACCTTGGGGAAAGGGGTTATACGAAAGCAAGTCAAAGCTGAACAGTATTGGCACTTTACCATGACGCCATCCACCTTAAGCTTAGCCAGAGTTAAACCTAGCTTTTTGAGTATGAAATTATTGTATAAAATGTATCATGAATCCAATGGACTCGTTACCCCTGTTTATCAGCATGCCCTTTTTAAACGTTGCTTTTATCCTCTTAATCTAATGTTATTGTCTTTAATCATTTTTGCAATATTATTGAAAAATAGTCATGACAGAGTTAGTTTTAATCAGCATTCTTTGCTATTATGTTGGACCATGTTTGTCTTTTCTTCTGAATATATATTGCAGTTGATGGTGAGTGATGTGGTGACTCCATTGATTTGGGGTATGAGTTCGATAGTATTGCTGATTTATGCGATGCGAACAGTTTATAATCTAAAATTTTGCTGAGGTTTTATATGAGTTTATTAAGTCAACGAGGTCTAACACAATGGAAACATTACCCATGGGTTGTTTGGGGGCTTGGAAGTTTATTCTTTTTTCTCATGTATATTGGTCGAGTCAGTATTGATGCTTATCTGGATACTTTACAGAAATTTTTTCAGGTAGGTGCTGATCAAGTCTCTTATTTACAATTGGGCTTTATGGTGGCGTATGTTTCTATACAGATTCCTGTCGGAGCATTGGTTGACCGTTATGGGCCACAACGTTTGTTGCTAGTGACTGTAAGCATGTCAATGTTGTCATTAATTTTATTTGCATTCTCAGGGCACTTTTGGGTGGCCATTCTTTCTCGTGTAATTTTAGGTTTTAGTGGTGCTTTTGCTTTTATTTGTACCTTAAAATTAGCCACCATGTGGTTCCCCTCAAGTCGTTTGGGTGTTTTATCAGCATTGACTCAAGTGATGGGGATGCTAGGAGCCGCCGTGGGTGTTAAGGGATCGGATTATTTAGAAGTGTTATATGGTTGGCAGTCAACCAATTTAATTATTGCTTCCTCCTTGTTTGTTTTGGCCGTGTTGGTATTTATCCTGGTAAAAGAGCAGCCAAAGTCGACTATTCAGAAGAATCAAATTACTTCAATGAAAGACGTTGTTGAGGGGCTTAAGCTGGTTCTAAGAAACCCACAGTCTTGGTTTAATGCCAGTTATGCGGGTTTTATTTATTTGCCTTCTATTGTGTTAGGTGAGTTGTGGGGTACGATGTATTTTGTGAATACCCGAGGACTTGAGCGGGGTGATGCGTCAACTGCACTTTCGTTAATGTTTATTGGTTGGGCTGTAGGTGGAATTATTATGGGGTGGTTGTCGGATAGGATGAAACGCAGAAAGCCATTGCTGTATTTTTCAAGCCTTTCAAGTTTAGCCGTTATTTTAATAATTATGTATGGCCCACAAACCATGTCCTTTAACTTGATTGAGTTATTAATTGTGTTATTTGGTTTTTTTAATGCAGGATTGGTCAACTCGTATGCCATATCAGGTGAACTTAATCCTAAACCAATTGCGGGGTTATCCATTGCCTTTTGTAATATGATATCAGTTTTATTTGGAACCTTTATTCAAGTGATGGTAGGGATAATGCTAGAATATAATTGGGATGGCCAGATGATGGGGGGTAAGCCGGTCTATCAAGCTGGCGATTTTCAATGGGCCATGATCTGGCTGCCATTGTCATTGGGAATTGCTTTTATCATGGCATGTTTTATCAAAGAAACCCATTGCCGGTCATGGGAAGAACGCCAAAATGCATAAGATGTTTTTAATCTTGTTGATGCTCTCAGTCTTGCATGTTGTTTTATGCAAGTTGTTTATTTATTGTTCTTCTAAATATAGCTTTTTTATGGATGTTCCCAATAATCGATCATCACATAATGTGCCAACTCCAAGAGGATTAGGGATTATCTTTGGGGCTATTTGGTTAGTAATGTCGTATGCCATGTACACAAATCAAGAGATGATAATACCCCCGATGAAATCTTTTTTAATGGTGGCATTAGGCGTGTTATTGATTGGGATTTTGGATGATATGAGGTCTTTGAATGCTAAATTTAGATTATTGTGTTACTTTGGCGGTTCAATATTTTTTATGAATTCTTTTCAACCTATCATGTTTTTTCAGATTGGTAACGTTGTTTTTGATCTGGGGGTTTTAAATTTTTCAATCTATTCGTTTTTAATGGTGTGGTCGATTAATTTATTTAATTTTATGGATGGCTCAGATGGGCTGGCTTTATTGCACGGTGTTGTTATATTTTTCTTTGGAGGCATGTTGCTTGCTTATTCAGGAGTTACTTTATTGTCCGGCATGAGTTTGGTATTAGCTTGGCTGCTTTTATTATCATTGATGTTTAACTTTCCACTATTTTCTAAAGCATTTATAGGCGATTCAGGAAGTACTTTTCTAGGGTTTGTGATTGCAGGGATTGCATTGATAGGGCAAAGCTATTATGCATTTCCTGCTTATTTATGGTTAATGCTACACGGTTCGTTTTTATTTGATGCTACGATAACTTTATGCCGTAGAATGATTCGAAATAGGTCTTTAATATTAGTTCCTCATAAACAACATGCTTTCCAAAGGCTATTAAGTGGCGGTTGGAGTAAAACTAAGGTTTTATTAGGGTGCTTTTATTTAGATGTATGGATTGCCTTAATGGTCGTTATAGCGTGGAATTATCCAGAGATTGCAACTCAACTTGTTGTGCTTGAATTATTGCTGCTGACCGGTGTCTATGGGTTGATTGAGAAGGTTCATCCATCGGATCATTCCGAATGAACATAAATAGTAAGCTTTTTGGAGCCATCGCTTTGGTTGCAGGAACAACGATTGGTGCAGTAACCTTAGCGTTACCTGTTATTTTAGCAGATCTGGGTATTGTCGTTAGTTTATTGATGTATGTTGTGGTTTGGCTGATGATGTGGATAGCTGCTTTGTTAACGCTAGAAGTTTCATTGACCCTCCCTAAAAACACCAGCTTTATTTCTATGGCCTCTTATACTTTAGGTCCGATAGGAGAGTGGGTTACCTGGGGCTGCTTTTTAAGTTTATTGTATGCTTTATTGACGTTCTATTTAAGTGGTATTCTGGATGTTTTTGATTCTATTTTAATAGTATCTTCTCAGCTATCTATTTTTTGTTGGGTATTATTTGTTGGCGTTTTATTGTATTTCGGTTCACGATGGATAGATGTGGCTAATAGATACATAACAGCTGGACTGATTGTTTCGTTTTTCATGCTATTTGTTTTATTGCTGCCCCATTGTTCATTGCCATCCAAGATAGTCATGCCTCAAGCCAGACATATTCTACCAGCGATCGGTGTGCTCATTACGGCCTTCGGCTATCAGGTTGTGATACCAAGTATGAAAGATTATTTAGAAGGGGACATTAAAAAATGTCGAGCAGCTATTTTTTGGGGAAGTCTTGTCCCGTTAGTGATTTATGCTTTGTGGACAGGCTTATTGATGGGCCTAGCGCCTTTGGATAAGCTGAGTCAAGCCCATCAAACCCCGGTTAATTATTTGCATGGTTTAGAGGTGTATTCTGCTGGAGAGTGGCTCAGTGTTGAATCTTTCATTGTTTTTTCCATTGCCAGTTCATTTTTGGGAATATCACTTGGGCTTTATGACTTTATTAAAGACGGTTTGAACACTCATCGTATTAACATCACTAAGCTGGGACTGATTATATTAACTCTGGGTCCTCCCTTTACTTTTGTTCTAACCACACCTCAAATATTTTTCATCGCTTTAAAATATGCGGTTATTTTGGTGGTAGTTCTTAACTTAATTATACCAGCATTAATGAGTATGAAGCTGCATTATGTTTTGAAAGAAAAGACAATGTTAACGACTCAAGTGGCTAAAGGATTTCAGGTAATAATTTTAATTTTCGCTCTAATATCACTTATTCATCCTATTTAAATCAATTAATATTGAACAGAGAATAACTCCTGATTAAATCTTTTTAGGGTATTACTCAATAACGATGTTTTTATAATCTACTTTTCCAGTACCTAATAGAGGAATGGTTTTGCAATAGCATACTTTCGATGGGATGAGTAGTGCAGAATAACCCTGTTTTTTAAAGTAGCCAATAATGTCTTTTCTCCCAGCATCTGGATTTTCGGTCACCAACAGGGTTTCTTCACCTTTCGTTGGGTGAGCTTTCCGGATAACCGCATGCTTGAATTCTGGCCATAGGCTCTCTATTTTTAGTTCAATGGCTGTTAGAGATACCATTTCTCCACCGATTTTAGCAAAGCGTTTAACCCGATCTGTTATGGCTATAAATCCAGAAGAGTCTATGGATACAACATCGCCTGTGTTGTACCAGCCATCAGCAGGCGGTTGAATAATACCGGGGTTGTCTGATTTAATATACCCTAGCATAACGCTATCACTTTTTACCTTTAAGACCCCTCCATTATCTTCACCAGGAAAGGGGTCAAATTGACATTCTATTCCAGGCATAAGCTGACCCACTGTTCCTAATTTAAAATAAGCTTGAGTATTGGCGCTGATAATGGGCGAGCATTCAGTAGATCCATAACCTTCTAATATTCGAATGCCATGATTGAATAACCACGCGTTATAAGTTTCTTCAGATAATTTTTCTCCTCCGGCCGCGATCATGCGAATGTTTGAAAAATCAAATTGATTATGACAGCGTTTATCATAGTTTTTTAGAAAGGTGTTGGTGCTAACTAAAATAGTGGATTGTGAGTGATATATCATATCATTCACAGCATTATATCGTTTGGGGTTAGGGTATAAAAACACCGTTCCACCTGAGAGGAGGGGAGCAAATGTGCCAACATTTAAACCAAATGAATGAAACATGGGTAAAGCATTAAAAAGAGTGTCTTTAGAATTAATGTTTAAAACAGATTGTATTTGACGAATATTAGAGACCAAGTTGAAATGTGATAAAACAACTCCTTTGGGTTCACCCTCTGACCCTGATGTAAATAACATGACCGCAGGTTTTTTAACGTCATTCATTCTTGATTTTCTATAGGATGGAATGCCATAAAGCAGGTATTTATAAAGTCCGTGTATTTTATTTAAAAGTGAGATTCCAGTGCGTATGCTTTCTAGGTATATTATTTTAACACCGGTATTTTCAACAGCCGTCATAGTTTCATGAAGATCAAGTTGTTCAACAAGAGCAGATGAGGTTATGAGGGTTTTAATTTGAGATGTTTTACAAGCGCTTAAGATAGCGTCTAGGCCTGCGGAGTAATTAATCATTGTGGGGGTTTTATTCAAGATTGTAGTTGCCATAAATGTGACAGGTGCTGCTAGAGCATTGGGTATCATCAGTCCCAGGTAAGGCTGATCATCAATCTTGTTGATAAGAGCTTCCGCTAAAACAAACGATTTAATCAAAAATTGTTTGTAAGTAAGTCTGTTATAAGTGAAGTCTTGTAGGGCTACTTTTGAGCTACCATAGAGTGTTTTGGCTTGAAATACTTCTTCAAGCAAGTTATTTTTTTTGGAGCTTTTATAGGCTGATTCAGTCATGATATTATATAATTGTCGCCCAAGATGTTTTCGTTGCTCTGTTCGATTGATGATAGAAGTATCTATTTTGAGCTTTTTATGAGGAAAAATTTGTATATCAATTTTTGGAAATATTTGTAATTTAAATAGATGAGAGCAGCAGCTGAAAAATTTTGCATGGATGGCCCCATGGATGTGAATGGGCAAAATTACGGCATCGGATTTGATAGCAAGCATGCCGGTACCATCATAGATTTTCATAATCCCACCCTGAGTAGTTATTCTTCCTTCAGGAAAAACAATGCAACGTTCACCATGATTGATAAGTTTAATCATTGATTTTAAAGCAAAGGGGTTAGTTGGATCCATAGAGAATCGTTTTGCAAGATGTCCAATGTATTTGAATATCTTCCACTGAGCTACAGTACTATCAATGGCAAAAAGAAACCTGCCTGGCAAATAAGAAGAGAGTAGAGCTACATCAAGGTATGATGAATGATTGCAGATAATAATGACTTTTTTACCAGCTTTTCTGAAATTTTCTATGCCTTCAAAATTAACTCTATATAGCAGTGATAAGATATTTCGTATAATACTTTTAGTGAAATTAAAAGGTAAAACTTTTAATAAATAAAAGGCAAAAGCTATATTGAAAATATTGACTAATAAAAAGAGGGTGCGCAATTTCATTCCTAAAGCACCGACAAATAAAATACTTGAAATAGTGGCACTGACCATGAAGACAGAATTAATTACACTGTTGCAGGCCATGATTCGAGATCGGTATTGCCGTTTAGATATGCGTTGTAAAACAGCATACATTGGCACAACAAATATGCCTGCAAAAAATGCCAGACCATAAATATCAATCATTAATCTCCACCCATGTAGGGTGTGAATCATTGCTTTAATGTCAATAGGGTTGTCAGCTGTACCTAAATAATGATGTGTACCAAAATAAAAATGAATACCAAAAAAGGATATGAGTAACAAGCTGAATGGAGCAAACCTAGAATCAACAGCATCTTTAAGGATTTTGCTGCAAAGTAAAGATCCCATTCCTATACCTAAAGTGAAAACAATGTTGAAAAGAGCATAAACTTTTGAGTTTCCGATAAGTTCATAGCTCACAAAAAATGGAAGTTGAGTTAAATATAAGGTGCCTAAGAACCAGAGCCATGATATCCCTAAAATCAACTGCCAAATACTTAACTGATGGGATGTTTTATCGATGGCTTGTTGGGTTGAAGCAAAGAAGTTCCAGTTGATTTTTATGTTAGGAGCTGCAGGTTCTTTATGAGGAAGAAATAGGCTTGATAACCACCCTAGGATAGCTAAGAGTATCATGAGGGTTCCGGTTACTAATGAGCCATAATGAGGGATGGTTATTAAGTAGCCTCCAATAGCAGTACCAATCATGATGCCAATGAAAACTGAAGACTCAAGCAGACCGTTTCCAGTGAGTAATTCATTTCGGTTGAGGTATTCAGGAAGAATACTATATTTTAGCGGGCCAAATAAAGCTGATTGTGTGCCCATGAAAAATAAGCAAAAGATTAATGAAAAAGGGGATCCATTGACCATGAGTAAAATAGCGGAAATGATGGTTATGGGTATCTCCATTAATTTAAACCATTTCAAAACGATGTTTTTGGAATATTTATCTGATATTTCTCCACCAAGAACTGAGAATAAGAAAAACGGCAAGATAAACATTGCGCTACTTAAGTTAGACCATAACTTAGCTTCATAGGCAGATGATGGCAGTTGAAATGTTAGTAATATAATGATGGCACTGCGCAAAATATTGTCATTAATTGCACCTAAAAATTGGGCAATGAAAAGTGGGGAAAATCGTTGGGTTTTTAGTAAGTCTAGATTATTTGACATATGAATTTTTCACAAGATGAATGTTGTTGGAATTGAAATAAGAGGGTATGCCTTGATGATAATTCGGGTAAACTTCTCCTTCTATAAGCGGGATTAAGTATTGAATAAAATCAGAAGTAATATGCAAACCATCTTCTCGGATAAAAATGTTAGGCAGTAATTTTTCTTGATTAGCAACCAAGCTTAATGGAACAGGGTTAATGCCCCATTGATAAGGACTGGTTTTGAGTCGTTCAATAGCCATCATGGACCCATGTTCACCTAGGGTAATATGATTGACCGCTGATATCGCCAATTGGCAAGCGTGATCGTAATCTGTTTTGGATGTTAAGTGAGCAGCTGATCGTTGAAGATAATCAGCAACGGCCCAATGGACTTTAACCTTTAAGTTGTTCTGGACGGCGCTGGCTAACTTAGGGGCTACGCCTCCTAATTGAGGGTGTCCAAAGGTATCTTTCAAATCAGATTGTGCATACAGCTTGCCAGAGGGCTCTTTAATTCCTTCCGATGCAGCAATAATGCAAAAGCCATTTTTTTTAATGCAGTTATCAACATTAGATAAGAAGTTTTCTAGGTTGAACGTTCGTTCAGGAAGTAAAATGATATGAGGGCCTAGATGCGGGTTGTGGTGTTGTGCAATGCCTGTTGCAGCTGCTAACCATCCAGCGTTACGCCCCATGGTTTCTAAAATAAATACTTTGGTGGATGTTTCCTTCATGGATGTTGTATCCAATGAGGCTTCAAGAATTGATGTTGCAAGATATTTTGCAGCAGAAGCATACCCAGGACAACAGTCGGTTAAAGGTAAATCATTATCAATAGTTTTGGGGATGCCAATACATTTAAGTGAATAGCCTAAATGGGACGCATAATTTGAAATTTGGAGGGTGGTGTCTTGAGAGTCATTACCACCATTGTATAAGAAATAACTAATATTGTGTTGATCAAATGTTTGGATAATACTTTGATAGTCGCCATCGTTATCCTGCCAATGTTTTAATTTGTATCGGCAACTTCCAAAAGCGCTGGCTGGAGTGTGACTGAGTTGTTTGAGTTGCTCGTCAGACAAGTCAGTCACATCATACAGTTCATTTTTGATGGCGCCAAGTATGCCATTTCGCCCAATAAAAATACGATTAATAAGGGGGTTTTTTTGTGCTTCTTGAATAACGCCTGAAGCAATAGTATTGACGACAGGGGTAGGTCCACCCGAGTGTGCAAAGAATAAGTTTGATTGTTTCATTATCAAATGAATTCCTGATTTGATAACAGTATATTAACTGATAACGGGTTAAAATCAAGTATTGATAAATATTAGATAATAGATGATAATACATCTTTACAGGGAGAGAGCATGCGAAATATAATTATATGGGTTTTATTTGTTCTTTTATTTCAAAACATTCAGGCGATTGATCCATTTAAAGATGCCTATCGTTTTGGGGTTAATTATTCTAATCAAACGTTGAATAATGGGTTAAATGTTGTACTGGCACATGATCCTCTCAGCACATCTTCGAAAGTTATATTAGTCGTTGAGTCAGGAAGTTCACTTGATGGGAAACTTCTTGGACAAGCTCATTTACTTGAGCATATGTTGTTTCAAGGGTCAAAAAAATACCCTGAAACCAAGAGTTTTCAGAAGTTTGTCAGTCAGTCTGGAGGGTATACTAACGCTTTTACTGAGCCTGACTACACGCTTTACTATATGGTAATGAATCAAGCGGTTTTACAAGAAGGCTTAGATCGGCTAGGGTCTATTATTCAGCACCCAAAGTTAGACCCCGCTGCGATCGATGAGGAGAAAAAAAGTGTTCATGAAGAGTATCTATTAAGTAAGAATCAAGATGGTTTTATTATGAGAGATCTTATGGCTAAACAGCTTTATGGGGATTCAGCTCATGGCATGTTTTTTGCAGGTTCGATAGACACCCTTAAAAAGGTTAATCATAAAACGATACGTGACTTTTTTAATCAACATTATCGCCCTGATAAGATGACACTTTTAGTCAATTCATCTCAATCCATTGATCAAATGCAACAATGGGTAAGGGAGTATTTTGAGCCGATTAAAAGTTCCAGTCCATCCCCTATAATCGTTCCTAAGTCCAAGCCTAATGACAAAAAAGGGTGGGACATGGTGAAAGTTAGAAGTAATCAAAACACCAACAGTATGATGGTCACTTTTCCCCTGCCAGGTTTATGGGGGTTTTATGAAAAAAGTTCTGTTATTGACTTCCTTATTTATAGGCTGTCGTATGCTGGTAACGGAGGTTTAGAGAAGTTTTTAAAGGATAAGGGCTGGGTTAATGGTTTAGGTTTTTTTACTCGTGAAATGCCTGAGTATGGTAGTATGAATGTGTCTTTAGATTTAACAGATCAAGGAAAACATCATGTAGAAGATATCTTGGGTGCCTTGGAGGAATATTTACATTACTTAACATTAAATACTCCAGAGAACTATGTTTATAACACCTTTAGGCAGGCGCAGGAACATAAGAAGATTAGTGTAACTGGATCACTGTCGATGGGTGAATTGAAATTTATGGCACGAATGGCGAAACATGGTGATATTGAGAGTTTGGTGACGCCCATGCCCAAAAAGCTAGATGAGAAAGCTTACCACCAATTGCTAAGTTTTCTTTCTCCTGAAAGAGCTAGGGTACTGGTCTTCGATTCGGATTTTAAGGGGCAAAAACCTCTGAAGTATTACGACACAGACTTTAGTCAGGAGTGGGCTTTGTCCAAGAATATGAAGGCATCGTTTTCTAGGATTAAAAAGAACCCGTATGTTATGAGTGCTAAAAACCCCCCTGCAAAGCAGGCCTGTTATTCATTGTCAGAGGTAGCTAAAGATATGTTAGGAGCTATGCCTGTGTTGAACGTTTCAAATCAAGAAAGGGTGTGTGTTGATCATTTGGCTGCAAGTAAGGAAGCTGAAATTCTTCAGAAAATGGCATTATGGGAGTCGAAAAAATTGGTCTTTCCTTATGGGGAAATAAATGTTTATTCGGGTCCTGTAAAGGGAAAAACTGATGCTATTATAAAACTACTAATACGAAAAAACCTAAGCTCGGACAAAGATTCAGTATTGTCCATGATGTTGCTACAGTGGGTGCGATTAAAATTAATCCCTGAACTTTTCGAACCCATTGATGCGGGTTATAGTTTGAATTTTAATTCAGAACAAATGGGGATAAAGGTTAGTGTAAGAGGTCCATCAACTAACCTAATTAGGGTAACTAGAACGTTATTGGAAAAATTGAATTCCCCTTTAACCGAAAGTGAATTTAAGTGGCTGATTGAATACACCGTTAATGAACAAGTAGCTGATCGTAAGCAAACAGGCCGATATTACCTTCCTAGGCTTGTCCAAGAGTTATTATTTCCCTTTGCTCTGACGCCGACTAAGCGCATCAGTATTTTGCATCAGATAACTAAAGAACAATTTAATGAATATATAAGATCTTTGGTTGATGAATCTTATGTTAGTGGGGTTGCTTTTATGGATGAAGCAATGGATTCCGTTCAACAGGATTTTTCTTTGCTGTTTAAACGTCAACATCAACGAATTAAAGAGATTGCTTCCGAGTGTTATTATTTTCCTGATAAAAATCAATTTTTTACCAGTATTTTTTCATCAACCAAGGAAAGTGGGTTTTTGAATTTAACATTTCCCGTGGTAAGCCCACCAACGAATCATCATGTTCCTGCTCTACATTACTCGTTATTAAGTCAGCTTATAGGTGTTGACTTTTATAATGAGCTTCGAACACAAAAGCAGCTAGGTTATATGGCTCACTATGCGGATACTAATTCATTAATGTTTTTTCCCAGATCCTATGCGTTGGTTGTTTCTAGTCGTTATGATGGGTTGAAAATAGAGAAAGAAGTCAATAGTTTTTTGAGCACGATCATTCCTAGGATAAAATCTATAAAAGAAGGGGAGTTTAAAAAGGTCAAACGAGCGCTTTTGGCTAATTATACGAGTATGCCTTCATTAGATCTACAAGCTGAAATTGAGTTTAATCGCTCTTTTGTTGAAGGTTATGTTGCTTTTGATAAGCGCTACCGTTATTTAAAGCATTTGGGCTATCAGGAATGGGTCGCATCACTGGTTCAGTCTTATGAAGGGGCTGGGGCATTAAATGTGGTTGTCGATTCATCTATCCGTGCGAAGGAGATCGATTCTATCCAGAAGTACCACAAGCATTCGAAAAAGCATTGTATTCGTTTTCATTGATCGCTGGTTGGTTTTGTTTTTTCATGATTTTGTTCCAATGCCAGTAGCCTATGCAGGCGACAACAGTATAGACGATGCATTTGGTTGCACTGGCGTAGAGGGCGTAGTTTAAGAATAAACTAATAGAAATTGCGTCGCAGAAAAGCCAGACGATCCAGCACTGAATGATTCTTTTTGACGTTAGGACAATGGCAAACATACTGAGGAATGTTGTGATTGAGTCTTGGTAGGGTGAGGCGCTATTGTAGTAAACTTTTAAGAAATAACCGGATAATATTCCTGCCACAAAGATTGCCATCATGGAAAAGTAAAACAGAGTAGGGTCCATTTTTTCAATTTTCTTGGTTTGATTTCTGGCGTTTACTTTTTTAGTCCAATTACGCCACCCGTAGATCATGACACCCATATAAAAGGACTCCTTTGCCAGGTGGGCAAGCATGTTCGCTTTATAGTACATAGCAAAGCTGACGCTGGCACCAATGAGGCTAATGGGCCATGTAATAGGGTTGTTAAGAACTCCTAGTGCTGTGGCGCTCAGGCTTAAGATGGCAGAGGGTATATCAAAGTAATTATAGGACATAGTCTAGGCATAATAACAGGGTGTTGTTATTAAGTCTATGAATTATTCTGATTTTTAAGTGCTATTTTTATTCAGAGGTTGTCTTTTTAACAATTTTCTCTTTGATTCTAGCAGCTTTAGAGCTTAGTCCACGTAGGTAATGAAGTTTTGCTCGTCTGACAGAGCCTCTTCTCATTACAGCAATGGAATCTATGCTATCACTGTAGGTTTGAAAGGTCCGTTCTACTCCCTCGCCATAAGATATCTTTCTGACAATAAAAGAGGAGTTTAAAGCGCGGTTTCGTTTGCTAATAACAACGCCTTCAAACGATTGTAAACGAGTTCGTGTGCCTTCTTTTACCTTTACTTTGACGCAGACAGTGTCACCACTCCTGAAGTCAGGGATGATTTTACCTTGCATCTGCTCTTGTTCAATTTGATCTATTAGGTTGCTCATAATCTTCGCCTTCTTTCTCAAAATACTCATTCATATATAGTTGCAACAGATCAATATCACGTTGTGACATTGGCCTGTTAATTAACAGCTCTGGCCTTTTTAACCAGGTTTTACCCAGTTGTTGCTGATGCTGCCATGCATTCACTTTGGAGTGGTTTCCAGATGTCAGTACCTCAGGTACTTCTATCTGTCGGTAACTGCGCGGTCTTGTGAACTGTGGGTGTTCAAGTAACCCATCTGAGAATGAATCATGTGTCGAGGCTAAATGGTTGCCAAGAACACCCGGAACATGTCTACAGACTGAGTCACAAACAACCATTGCAGGTAGTTCTCCTCCAGAGAGCACATAATCGCCGATTGAGATCGACTCGTCAACAATTATTTGATTAATTCGTGCATCAAACCCTTCATATCTACCACAAATTAGAATAATTTGCTCCATTTGGGCAAATTTGAGTGCATGTTGTTGTGTAAAGGGTGTGCCGTCAGGTGTTAAAGATACGATACATCTCTTCTTACTTCGGGCGGGTATGGACTCAACACAGTTAATCAGTGGCTTGGCTGATAGAATCATTCCGGGGCCGCCACCATAAGGTTTGTCATCTATGTGAGGGTATTTTTTATCTCGATGTATTAAGGGGTTCCAGTTTTGTAACCGAATCAGGTTTTTATGTTGAGCTTGGCCAACAATGCCCCAGTTTAAAGAATCCATCATTTCAGGAAATAAAGTTACAAAATCAAAATAAATCATGGAGGCCTAGTCTTTCCAGTTCATGGTGATTTTTTTTTGTTTAGGGTCAATCTCTGTAATAAATCTTTTGAGGAAAGGTATATAGGTTTCACTGCCGTTTGTTTTTTTTACAATCATAACGTCATTGGATCCCGTTTCGAAAAAACTGGTAATTTCTCCTAGGTGATCATGATCAAGGTTGTATATATTGAAGCCAATTAGGTCACACCAATAGAATTCATCATGGTTCTTTAAAGGGGGTAAAGATTCACGGGTGATGGTTATTTCTTGATGGGTGAGATGACGTGCGTTTTCAGGTGTTTCATTGCCATCGATTTTGGCAACCCACCGTTTGTTATGACTTTTATATTCTACAACCTTAAGAGGTGTCGATGAGTTCCCTAAATAACATGGGTTGTACTTAAAAAGGTTGGAGCTAGGTTCAGTGAATGAATCTATAAACACCCACCCATAAACCCCATAAGGTTTTCCAACTCTTCCTATGGTTACACGGTTTTTGCTGTGCTCAGAAGAAGGTATGTTTCCGATGTTAAGCCTCTGTTTTTTTCTTATCTGACTGATTGGCTGCTTTGGTGTATTGTTTGATGATATTTTTAACTCTCGCCGAAGGGTGGGCTCCTTGAGTCAACCAATGAGTGATGCGTTCGAGAACTAATCGAGTAGGTTCGCCGTGATTAAGCGGGTTGTAATGGCCAACTTTTTCAATGTAGTTGCTATCTCTTGGAGATCGTTTATCTGCAACCACCATATGATAAAATGGAACTTTTTTTCTACCTTGTCTTGCAAGTCGTATTGTAAGCATTCGTATTACCTTGAAAATTAAACTGATGCATATCCTAATTGAATTTTAGTTAAAAAGAAAGGTCTTTCAACAAAATATCTAAAAAAGATCATCAAATTGACCTGAGGAGTTGCCTTTCATTTGTTCCATCAGCTTTTGCATCTTTTGTCCTTTCATTTTTCCCATCATTTTTTTCATCTTTTCGAACTGCTTAAGTAGGTCGCGAAGGTCGGACATTGACGTCCCTGATCCTTGGGTAATACGTCGTTGTCGAGATGACTGTTTAAGCAGGTGGGTAAAATGTCTTTCTTTGGTTGTCATTGAGTCTATCATGGCCTCTATATACTTGAATTTATCTTCATTGGCGGCAGCGTCTATCATGCCAGACATTTGATTCATGCCAGGCATCATGGAGAGAATAGATGAAAGCCCACCCATCTTTTTCATGAGCGATAATTGTTTTTTAAAGTCATTAAAATCCATCGATCCTTTTTTGAATTTTTTAATGGCTTCTTCACTTTCAGATTGACTGACATGCGATTGTACTTTTTCAACCAAAGAGACAATATCTCCCATATCAAGTATCTTTCCGGCCACTCTTTTTGGTGAAAAGTAATCTAAGTCATCAACTCTTTCGCCCACCCCAATAAATTTAATAGGTTGTTGGGTGATATGTCTCACGGAAAGGGCGGCACCGCCTCTATGGTCGCTTTCTGTCTTGGTGAGGATGATTCCGGTGAGAGGGAGTGTGTTAGCAAACTCTTTTGCAGAATGACAGGCATCTTGTCCTGTCATGCTATCGACGACAAATAATGTTTCAACAGGTTTAGCTTGTGCGTGAACTTGTTTTATTTCATCCATCATGGTGGTGTCGATGTGAGTTCGCCCTGCTGTATCAATAATGAGGACATCTACCATTCTTCGTTTAGCATCTTCTATAGCTCTCGTTACAATTTCAAGAGGTTTGAGTTGGCTGTCGAGTGTTGATGTTTGGATGTTAGTTTGTTCTGCGAGTTGTCTGATCTGCTCCAAGGCAGCAGGGCGATAGATATCAACGGATGTTAACATCACTTGTTTTTTTTGTTTTTCGGTAAGCCATTTTGCTAGTTTTGCCGTTGTGGTTGTCTTACCCGAACCTTGCAGCCCGGCCATTAAGATGACTGCAGGTGGCTGACAGTTTAGTTTTAATTGACACTCTTCTTCACTGGAACCTAAAACATTAATCAGTTCATCTTGGATGATTTTAATAAAAAACTGCGTGGGGTTAACTTGTTCGAGTACTTTCGTACCGAGGGACTTGTTTTTGACATTATCAATGAACTGATCAACAACCTCTAGTGCTACATCAGCATCTAATAGTGCGATTTTAATATCTTCAATGGCAGGTTGTAGGTTTTTTTCACTTAATGTGCTTTGCCCCTTCAAGTGTTTAAAAGCTTGAGTTAGTTTTTTACTTAATTGGGTGAACATAATATCATTTTCCTATAAACTGATCCGCATTATAGCAACTTCATTATCAAAATTATAGCTCCGAAGTTACCAGGTAGAAATATATTGAGAATATTTTGTTAATACGGTAGATATTTGGTTTTCATGAGGGGGTGTGTTTTCTCAATCCTCTGATAATAATATTAAAATAATCTAGCATCGTTGGATAGAAATAGTGTATTATTGATAATAGAGTTTATATTTTTCAGGGTCTGACCATAGGGTTTTAATTTTGCAATTGCCTATATATTCATTGTTTTGGGTTTTACAGTCTGCAGGATGGCTTTTGTATGCTTGGGTGGAAGCAGCGTCAGCTATTTCACAAAAACCTTTGATTCAATGTAAAAACTATATTCGTATTTTTCTGTTAACGGTGATGTTGCTCATTGTCGCATATGATGTGCGGGTCACAGGGCTGCCACCCCTACATATAGCCTATTATTCTATGATCCTTTGGTTTATCTTATTGCCCTTTTTAAAGGAGTGGTTAGCGGTGGCTTGTTACTCTTTGATAGGGTCATTATTGTTGTTAACAGCAGTTTTGGCTCATTCAGCACAATTATCTCCTATGTTAATGGTTCATGGGGTAATGGCTTCGGTATCTATTGCATGGATGTTTGTTTGGTTGGGGGTTTTGATATTGCATCGATGGCAGCATGTATCCATGAAGTCGAAAGAACCGATGTTATTGCAATATGATTATCCTTCGTTGGAGTTTATTAATGATATGATGATGGTTTTATTATTTGCCAATGCAGTGGCGTTGACCCTTGTCGTGATGAGCGGCTTTTTGCTGGAATCCTGGTCTTGGAATGTTGCAACTTTATTTTCTATGGTATTATGGGTGTTAGTCCTCAAAGGTCTTTTTGATTATAAAAAGCATCGTCGAGGTGATAGGGTATCTTGTCAATGCATGCTTTATATGGGAATTATCTGGTGTTATTTATTGAGTTTATAAAGGAATAGGGTTGTCAAATGATCATGGATAGTATATTGATACTGAGTCTTATTTTATGCTCGGCATTTTTTTCGGGAACTGAAACGGCTATTTTGAGTTCCAATCGTTATCGCTTGCAGTACTTAGCTAAAACTCTTCCAGCAGCAAGAAAAGTTATTCATTATTTGAAAAAACCGGAAAGATTTTTGGGTGTTGTTTTGGTGGGTAATAATGTGGCAAATATTGCTGTTACCTCATTGGTCACTATGATAACAATAGGCTATTTTGGAGATAGCTATGTTCCTGTCTCTACCTTGTTATTATCATTTATCGTTCTAGTATTTGCAGAGGTATTACCCAAAACATTAGCGACGCGTAATGCTGAGAAAATAGCCATTAGTGCCGTTTGGATTGTGAGTATTTTTGAATGGTTTCTTGGCCCAATTGTGACCATTATTGATTGGTTTTCAGGGTTTTTTATACCGACTAAAATAGCTGATAAGCCCTTGGTTGAAAAGGTAGGAAAAGAAGATATCAGGCAAATGGTTAATGTGGATACTGTTGATCTTTCTGATCAGGATCAGCAAATGTTAATGGGATTACTAGATCTTGATCAGCTGTCAGTGAATGATATTATGATTCCAAAAAAAGATGTTGTTGGCCTAGACATTACTTGGGGGTGGGATAAAGTTCAAAGGTTTTTGGGGCACGCAAAACATTCACAGTATTTGGTTTATCGCAAAAGCATTGATGATGTTCTCGGTTGTTTGTTTGTTTCTGATGTTATCAGGCTCTTGAACAAAGGGGCTTTTAACAAAAATAGTTTGGTATTTTCGCTGAAGCCGGTTGTTTTTGTTCCAGAAGGCACAGCGGTGTTGCGACAGATAATGAATTTTCAAAAAAATCATGAGGTTATTTGGTCTGTTGTCGTGGATGAATACGGGGTTGTTTGTGGTGCCATATCGATGCATGACATCATTGAAGAAATCATTGGGCATTATCGTGAAAGTAACCCTATGAAGTCAGGAAAAATAAGAAGAAAAGGTCAGGGTTTTATGGTGGACGCGCAACTATCGGTAAGGGATGTTAATAGGTTGTTGGATTTTCAGTTGCCCGTTTCAGGTCCAAATACAATATCAGGCATGATCATTGAGCATTTAGAGGCGATACCTCAGGGGGCTGTGGGTTTTCTTATTGGGTGTTATTATATTGAGGTTTTGGATATATCTCAAAATACGGTTGACTATGTCTATCTCGAAAAAAAGAGCCCTGAATGTATTGATGTATAGTTGTTATTAATCATCACGATTGTTCGGGTATTGACGTAATCTCAACGTCTACTAGTATATGATACGTGATAAAATATATATTTTTCCTAGTTTTTGTGCCTATAGTTAGCCTTGCATACCCAGGTAAAATTACCTATTTTCCAATGAGTTTATCAAGCATGGACCAATGTGTTATGTCGATGGTATATCGTGTGCAGGTTAGGTGCTTAATTGAAGAGACTTCTTATCCATTTGATATTGAAAATCGGGATAATGGGGAGGGTTGTTTGTGTGTTAAAATAGATGGATGTTGTTGTTTTAACGGTGTGATTAGGTGGAAAGGTGCTTTGAAAGGATCATTAATCGTTGATCCTTTAGGAGGTGTTCGCTACAATGGAACCTTGATCCTCAAGGGTGCACAGGGCATGGTAGGAATTAAGTTTTCAAGATTTGGGAAGACACATGTTGAATAAATACAGTCCACATTTTTGGCTTTTATGTTTATCTGTTTACAGCACAGAGGTGTTGGCTTACATAGCTCCCAAGAGTTATGTAGACGATGGCGGCATTGTGGGTCGTGTTAATGATTTTCAATCTTCGATTAATGACTTTTTAAATGTGGTCTTATTTGTCAGTGGTGTGGGTGTTTTATTTGGTGCCATGTCTCAATATGGAAAGTATAAGTCTCACCCCGAGAGTGTTAAATTTGGGGCTGTATTAGCAACGTTTTGTGCGGCATTAGCACTGATGGGTTTAGCTTTTTTACCCATGCCAGGCATATAGGAGTCTGGGTGAATATTATTTTATTTGGAGCTCCAGGGGCTGGAAAAGGTACACAAGCAGCGTTGATTGCGAATGAGTTTTCATGGCAGCACGTTTCTACCGGAGATATCTTGCGCTCGGCTGTGGCATCAAAAAGCCCGTTGGGTGTCAAGGTAGGTTCTATCTTGGATGCGGGTGGATTGGTTGATGATGAGCTGATGTTTAATTTGCTAAGACAGCGATTATCCCAGCCAGATTGTCAAAATGGCTTTATCCTTGATGGTTTTCCTCGAACTTTACAACAGGCGAAAACTCTTCTAACGATGGGTTTTGATTTTAGCTGTGTTTTGTATTTAGAGGTTGAGCAAGAGGCCATTATTCAGCGTTTGTCTAACCGACGAATTCATGTAGCCTCCGGCCGTGTTTATCATACTGTTTATAACCCACCTAAAAATGAAGGTTTAGATGATATTACTCATGAGCCGTTAATACGTCGCAAAGATGATTATCCTGAGCGAATAAGAGACCGTTTTCAAGTTTTTAATGAGTCAACTTTTCCGGTGCTTGACTATCTGGCAAGTCAAATTGAGCAGAAAACTATTCATTCTACAGGCCTTGCGGCGGAAGAAATATTTTTAACGATCAAAGAATACCTGGATTTAAAAAACAAATAGAGGCCGGTTCTTTAAATGGTTTTTTGAGGCATGATCCAATCACGTACGTTTTGACAAGCCCTATAAATCGTATTGCCCATGTGTTTAAAAGAATAACTTGAAGTTGCAACTTCTCTAACGGGAACTGGTTTAGGCAGATCCTTATTGAAAATATACTGTCCAATAAAATCCCAGGCCTTATTGGTGGCATATAGTGACAGGGTGGCTCCACCAATATAAAGTATTGTCCCTATGCATAATTGAGAGATGGTATAGGTGCTTATTGGTAGGTATAACACTAGGCTTACAGCAATATTAATGTCTATGCTAGCAACAAAAAATAATAGAGCAAAACGAATGATCTCATGCAGAATGCTATTCCAGAGCACGTTGGAAATCTGATGTGTTGCATCAAGGTTATTGCTTTGATCCATTAAGTAGGTGTCAATAACCCCCTGGATGGGTTTTGTCGGTATGATTGAAGAAAGTAATGTAGCTAGGAAGGCCTTAATGGAACTTTGGCTGGTTGCTTTGTGTTTTTGGAATATCTCGTTCCAAGTGGGCTCGTGTTTTGATTTTTCAGTGACAGGTTGAGTCTGATTGTCTGTTTGATAGGTCTTGAAATAGTTGATAAGCAGTTCTTCGTCAATCGTTTGAATAAGGTTGAGTGTTTTGAGTAGAGATATTAAGCTTATTATTCCAAGTGAGAGATTAGGTTGTTGCTGCTCTTTAGCTTTTATGGCTAACAGGGTGTGAGTGATGATGGAGGGTTGATAGGGTTTATCTGCGTGATCACTAGGGGGCTGCGTTGACACGGTAGCTTTGTCGTATAGCCAATAACCCAGGTCAATGGCATCGTCTGGTTGAGATGGTTGGAGGTAGCTTAATATGATTTGTAGTGTTGGGATGATGTTAGTTTGCGGTGAATAAATAACTTGAGTTATCAGTGTGGGTGTTTCTTTGATGATTTTGACAACATGTTCAATATGACCTTTGGCAATTTGTTGTAATAACGTGTCGGTTTCTAAAAGATCTGAGGTGGGGTTATTTTGAACGGGTAATATACTCATGATCTCGTCATGAGAAAAAGAGTGGATGCATGTTTCTATGATGCAGGAGTAATCTTCTTTTTTAAAGCTTTTAAATAGTAGTATGAGGGTTTGAAAGGGGCTTAGTTCCTGATCTTTAAAGGTGGCTGTGGCTAGTTGAATATCTCTTTTGTTTTGATTGTTGATGGGGAGAGATGTGTTTTGAGAGGGGAGTGATTGGTAGATCTCTCTGGTTTCATCAAAAGATATGGAGTCAACTAGATACTTATTAACTGAGGAGGGGATATCGTCGCTGCTGATATTGCAGGAGTAAAGGAGGTAGGGGATGGGCAGCCCTTTGGTATTGCTGAAAAAGTTATTTTTAATGTCTAGCCAGTGCAATGAGGGTTCAAGGCTATAGGTTTCATCTTGATGGGTATATTTTCCAGTTAAAGCGGCAAGAAGAGATAGGGTCCAGATTGAGTGTTCCTCGTTTTTAGAGTAAATGGGAGAGAGGGTCTCAGTGTTGGCTAGTTTTATGCAAGCATTTATTTCACAGATCAGAGAAAACATGCCGTTTAAGTTGATAAAGGCATCATATTTAGCATGAATGGATGTAAAGGTTTCGATGGATTTGGTGTCTAGTTCTTTGAAATCAAGTATTTTTTCTATGATGAAGCTTGCTATTTCAAGGATGTATTGAGCTGAGTTTCCGCTTGCATTAACGTAACTTATCGTGTTTCTAACGGTCGATGAAATAAGAGATTGAAAATAACTTTCATGGGTTGAATCTGTTGGATCTTCTTTTGTAGCTTGTGTTTGATTGATGGGAGATCTGGGAGGGTTTAAGGAGAGTGAAGAGAATTCAGGGCTAGGTTTTATGGCTTTTCTGATGGATAGAATGGTTTGGAGTAAGGGGAAGGAGTTTGAATTGCTTTTGATAGATTCCAGGGTGGATTCAACAACATTTTCAAGGCCTGATTGAGGGATAAGTTTTTGAGTTGTTGTTGTGAGGGCATTAAAAAGAGCTTGGTTGTATTGAGTTGTATGGGTGGAATAGTCATCAACAGCTCCTTCTATCAATGTTTTTATGATGGTGTGTTCAGGGCTCGCATGATGAAGTGATTGAAGGTGTTCGGATAGATGATTTCCTCGGAATTTTCCATTAAGAATCTGATAAATGATTGCTCCAGGAAGACCAAATTGAGTGGGCATAAGACTGTTCCCAAGTATCGTTTGCTAATGCTAATTATAAGGAAAAAGCAATACTAAATTCAATCTAATTTATTCTTTTTATATGATTGATGTCGCCCCAAAGGTATTGAAGAATAGAGAGGCTTGTTGTTGTGGCTGTTTCTGTTCTTAGTGTTCTTGTTCCAAGGTTCCATGGAAGGAAAGAGTGCTCAAGGGCCAATTGAAAGGTTTCCTCATTCAATCCTTCCTCAGCTCCGATGAGTAGGGCTATGCTTTGAGGAAGTCGTTGAGAGGAAAATTGTGAGGCATGGTGGGGGGAGAGTACTAAGCGGGTTTCTGTTTTTACTGATTTAATCCATTCGGGTACAGAGGTAGAGGGGTTGAGAATGGGTAATTGGTTTAAACCGCATTGCATGCAGGCCTGAATGATGGTTTTTTGCCATTGAGATGTTAGGTTACTTCGATGCTTTGGGGTATTGCTATTAAGAAGGGGGGTTATTTCGGTAACGCCTAGTTCACAGGCTTTTTCTAATGAGTAGGTCATTGCGCTTTTACGAGAGATTACTTGGCCAAGATGAATAGAAAGGTTGGAGCTTCTATTGATAGGAAGGTGTTTTTCTATGATTACAGAGGTGGTTGTTTTGGAGATATGGGTTATTGTTCCCAGGTATTCTCCACCATGATTGTTAAAGAGCGTAATGGGGTCATTTAGTTTCTTTCTTAAGACGTGGAGGAGGTGATGATGTTGCTCATTTTCTATAAGATAGGTGTTACCTATGTTGAGTTTTTGGGGGATATATTGCCTGGGCATGGTTGTGCATCCTGTTTTTTACTCAATGTAAGTTTAAGCTACGTGATTATAAGAGTATCAATTATTCAATATTTAAAAACAAAATAATAGAGTGATTTGTGTGTTGATGTGAGTTTGTTGGTATTAGTGTTTGAATACAATGTGTTTAAATCTTTTATGGGGGGTTTATTTTTGGGTGAGGTTGATATTTATCTTAGTAAGTGGTGGATTTGGGGTTGACAAGTAGGAGAAATTGTTAAATAGTGTAATTAAGTGGTGTAAAGTGGTAGAAAGTGGAATGTACAGAGGAATTAGTTCAGTTAATCTAGATACGAAGGGGCGCTTTGCTGTTCCTACTAAATATCGTGATTCATTGACTAAGACTGGTGCAACACTGGTTGTAACAATTGATACTGAGGAACATTGCTTGCTGCTATACCCAATTGAAGTTTGGGAGGGCATTGAAGAAAAGATTCAAGCGCTCCCAAGCTTCAATCAGGCTACAAGGAGGATACAGAGATTGTTGATTGGACACGCGACGGAAGTTGACATGGATGCGCAGGGACGCATTCTTCTTGCTCCTATACTACGAGAACACGCCAAAATAGAAAGAGGTGTTGTTTTAGTGGGGCAGGGTAAGAAGTTTGAAATTTGGAGTAAAGATCACTGGGAGTCTCAACGGACACTTTGGTTAAGCCAAGAGGCTGGAGAGATGGAAGAAGCCGATGCCTTGGAGGATATCTCTGTATGATGGAGCATCGACCAGTTTTGCTCAATGAATGTGTAGATAACCTGCTAACTAAGTTAGGAGGTGTGTATATTGATGGGACTTTTGGTCGAGGCGGGCACAGCAGAGAGTTGTTAAAATCATTGGATGATTCGGCAAAGTTATTTGTCTACGACAAAGACCTTGAAGCTATCAAATGTGCCCAGGATTTGGCTCAAAAAGACCCCCGGGTTGCTGTGCGACATGGAAGTTTTTCTCTCATACCTCAAGATGCTATTAAGTGGGGGATTTGGGGGAAGATTTCAGGGATTATGCTTGATTTGGGTGTTTCATCTCCTCAATTGGATGACTCTGAAAGAGGGTTTAGTTTTAATGAAGATGGGCCGCTTGATATGAGAATGGATACGACTCAAGGACTGTCAGCAAAAGATTGGCTTAAAAGTGTAAAAGAAGTTGAACTCGAAAGTATCATTCGAAACTATGGAGAGGAAAAATTCTCCAAACGTATCGCTAGGGATATTGTGAAGGTTAGAGATGCTGAGGAGATTTCAACAACAGGAAAGTTGGCTGCTATTATTGAGAATGCTGTGCCTCAAAAGAATTCAAAAAGGCACCCTGCAACTCGAAGTTTTCAAGCTATTAGAATTCATATAAATCAAGAGTTATTTGCACTTGATCATCTACTGGATAATATTATAGAGGGTCTGGCCGAAGGTGGTCGGATCGCAATCATTGGTTTTCATTCAATTGAACACAATGCGGTGAAGCGATTTGCCAAGCATTACCTACCAGGTAATGAAGATGATTTTTCAAAACACCCCCCAAAGGTCCCTAGACTAAGGCGAATAGGGCGCGCTATATTTCCCAGTGCACAGGAAGTGTCAGGAAATAGGCGTGCCCGATCTGCTGTTCTAAGGGTATTGGAGAAAATAGCATGAGAGCAACTCATAAAATAGAATTTTTACCTCAACTACAGTTAAGCACTAGTTTGGTTCTCCCTGACTGGTTTAAGTATTTTATTATAGCTGTTTTGTCGTTTATCATGGTGCTATCATTTTTTGGTACAGTATATGTCCGTTATAGTAATATGAATTTACAACTCAATATCACCAAAGCTGTCTCTGAATATTCAGATTTAATAAAACATAATCAATATCTAAAGTCGACACTTTACAACTTAAATCAATATGAAAGGGTGTACGATATGGCTCATATTCAAAAGATGCGCTTGCCAGAAGTGCCTGAACCCTTTATAGTCAATTAATCTTAAACGATGTGAATTATAGATGCACTTGCCTTGTTTTGGCCGATATTGGTTTGCTTGTTTCCTAATTGTTTTGGCATTTTCTGCTACAATTATTAAGTTGTATCAGTTAACGATTCACGATAGGGGCTTTTTGGTCACTGAATCTAATAAGCGATCCCAACGTGTTCTTGATGTTAAGGCTCATCGTGGGTTTATTTTTGATCGAAATCACAAAGTCTTGGCCGTCAATGATCCAAAGTACGCGCTTTGGTCGGATCCTTCAAAACAGACCCTGTCTACAGAAGCAGTACAAAAACTCTCTAAATTACTCGATACGAATGTTAAGTCAATTCAAAATAAACTCTCTTCTAAAAAACAATTTGTATACCTTAAAAGACAAGTTAATGCCAAGGTTGTAGAAGATTTAAAGTCTTTAAAAATACCGGGTATTAATTTTCAAAAAGAATTCTCCCGCCTTTATCCTTTACAAGATGCTTCCAGTCAATTAATTGGAATGGTTAATATTGATAATCATGGCTTAGAGGGCATCGAATTAATGTATAATGATATTTTAAAATCACACAACGGTAAAAAAGATGTTGTGATTGATGTTTTTGGTAACGTCATTTCCGAAAAAAAAGCGAATCCTCCTGCAAAGTCGGGAAGAGACATTGTTTTGACTATTGATCGAGAGCTACAGTTTGTCTTCTATCAAAAACTTAAAGAAGCTGTCATACGTCATAACGCTGAATCCGCATCAGCTCTTCTTGTACATGTACCATCGGGAGAGATTTTGGCAGCTACTAGCTACCCTTCCTTTCACCCGAAGAAAAAGAGCTTTCAACATCATAGAAATCTAATCTTTTCTGATTTATTTGAACCGGGTTCAACATTCAAGCCTATTTTTATGTCCGCTATTTTAGATGCTGGATATGACGATTCAATTAAAGTTGATACGTCTAGAGGGGAGCTGAACATTGGCCATTTTAAGATTAAAGATGTAGCCAAGACGAAAGTTTTGAATTTAACAGGTATTATTTCTAAATCCAGTAATGTTGGGATGAGTAAATTAGCTTTGCAGTTAGACGGTAAGCGTGTTTATGAGCTTCTCAGGGATTTTGGTTTAGAGATGCCTTCATATATAGGTTACCCAGGTGAGCAGTCAGGCAAATTACCAAAAACAATTGCTAAGCACAAAGCCGTCAGAGCAGCAGCATCATTTGGTTATGGTTTAAAGTTAACCTTGGTCGAGTTGGTTCGTGCGTATACTATTCTTGCAAATCAAGGTAATTGGGTGGATTTAAAGCTTGTTAGATCAGTCGAGCATTCTAACAATAAATCAGTGATTAAGGCGAAACATGCTCGAAAAATTATTGAGATGTTGCATGAGGTAACAACCAAGAAGGGAACCGGCCATTTAGCAAGAATCAAGGGTGTTGAAATTGCTGGAAAAACGGGAACTACCAACCTTGTTATTAATGGAAAATATGACCCCAAGCGTTATGAATCATCGTTCATTGGCATGGCTCCTTATCCCAACCCTCAATTCATTTTAGCCATCATCGTTAAAGATCCTAAAATCGAAGGACATTTTGGTGGAAGGGTCGCAGCTCCTGTTTTTTCAACCTGCATGCAGCATGCTCTAAGCCAGTTCAATGCCTCTGATAAAACAACAAGAGGTCTGCAATCATGACGTGGGATCAGAGTGAATATCACTCAGTGCAGGTGGGAAGGCTATTGCGCCAGTCATTAGGGATAAATATAGATATTCCAATTCACCTGACAGGATTGGCTTTAGATAGTCGCAAAGTATCGTTTGGAAATGGTTTTTTTGCTTTAAATGGCAACGATGAACAAGGGCACAAATATATTGATAAAGCTATCAACAATGGGGCTTTAGCTGTGTTTGCTGACCAGTGCAGCGAATATGAAACAATTACCTACCGTAGAGACGTGCCGATTATTCCCATTGATAAACTGTCTGACCATGTAGGTAAAATTGTTGATGTTTTTTATTATCATCCATCCTCTCATATACAGGTTATTGGTGTAACAGGTACCAACGGTAAAACTTCAGTTGCTTATTTGATAGCAGCTGCCTTCAACTCTCTTGGTAAAGTCTCGGCATATTCAGGTACGTTGGGGATGGGGTTTGTCCCCGGGGCCATGTCACATAGTGGAATGACAACCCCTGATTCTATTGCGTTACATAAGTGGTTAGCAGAAATAAGCCAAAAGGGTGCTGAAATTGTTGCCATGGAAGTTTCTTCTCACTCATTAAAACAAAAAAGAGTTGCTGGAATACGTTTTGATACCGCTGTGTTTACCAACCTGTCTGAAGAGCACCAAGACTACCATGATTCTTTGGAAGACTATGCTCAAACAAAATCATCACTGTTTGAAGATCCTGGGCTGGATTCTATGGTTGTTAATTTAGATGACGCGTTGGGTAGGAAAATTATATCGAATCATACAACCAATGCCAAGGTTGTGGGCTATTCATTGGAAAAAAATGAATCGGGTTTATTAGACAGTATTGTTGCAAGTCATGTTAAATCAAGTTTAAAAGGACTTTCATGTGATGTTAACACGCCGAAAGGGAAGGGGAGGTTGAAATCTTCGCTTATTGGCTTGTTTAATCTAGAAAACCTATTGGCTGCATTGGGTGTTTTACTGAAGCATGAAGTTCCACTGGTTGATGCGTTGAATGCTTTGGGTCAAATTGATAGAATTCCGGGGAGAATGGAGTATTTTGGAGGGGGAACCAAACCTAATGTTTATGTAGATTATGCTCATACCCCCGACGGTTTATTAAAAGTTCTTAGTTCACTTAGGAAAAAATGCAAGGGACAATTGTGGTGTGTTTTTGGGGCGGGCGGTGATCGAGATTCAAGTAAAAGATTTTCTATGGGACAGGTCTCGGAAAGGTTTTCTGACAGAGTTATTTTAACTAATGATAACCCTAGATCAGAGTGTCCTCGTGCAATTGTTGAGGATATTATGGCAGGTATGGTCTGCAGTTGGGCCTGCGAGGTTGAGTTGAATCGAGCAGCAGCTATTGCTCAGGCAATAGGCCAGGCAAAAGCTGGAGATATTGTTTTGATCGCTGGTAAAGGTCATGAAACTTATCAAGAAGTGATGGGAATTAAACATGTTTTTGATGATATTGAAGTAGTCAAACTTCAATTAAGTTTACAAGCAGGCGCGGTATGATTGACTTAAAAGAATTAGCTAGATTGTTAGGCAAGGATTGTGACTCAAAATTAATTAATAAGTTTTGTCATGATAGTCGGAATATTAAAGCAGAGGATGTTTATATTGCTTTAAAAGGTCAAAGAGTAGACGGTCATGATTATGTTTTGGAGGCCGAACGCGCTGGCGCAATAGCAGTCATTGTCGAACGGCTAGTCAAAGATATTAACATCCCCCAGTTTGTTGTTAAAAGTAGTCTTCATGCCTGGCAAAAGATTGCTCGTTTTATTCGAGAAAAATCTTCTGCTAGAGTCATTGGTATAACAGGATCTTGTGGTAAAACAACTGTAAAATCTCTACTGGGACATGTTCTTAGTTCAATTCAACCAACGCTCGTGACTTCTGGTAATTTTAATAATGAAATTGGTGTTCCTTTAACATTATCGGGTTTGCAGCGGAAGCATAGGTATGCTGTGATTGAAATGGGAGCTAGGAAAAAAGGTGATATCTGTGTACTCTGTCAATGTGTGCAACCTGATATTGGCCTCATTACTTGTTCTAGTGAGGTTCATTTAGAGTCTTTTGGAAATATTACTGAGGTCATTAAAACAAAAGGAGAGCTATTTCAAACCATGAAAAAAGGGGTCGCTATTTACCCTAAAAGTGATCGAGGAAATAAAGTTTGGACTAAGTATTCCAGTCACTTAAAAACTTTTCAAAGCTCATTAGAAAATCCATATAGATTAGAAATGATGGGTTATGATAATCATACAATGAAGGTTCGCGTCTTAGATGAGAAGGGTTGTGAGCATACGTTTGATTCTCAATTGTTAGGTAGGCATAGTTTGCATAATTTGAGCTTGGTTTTAGCCGTGACTGCTGAACTAGGTATCATGTTGGTTGATGTTATCAAAGCATTTAAAAGCTATACTCCTGAAGCCTCTCGTCAACGATTATACACACTTGAAAAAATATCTCTCATTGATGATAGCTACAATGCAAGCCCTGCTTCAGTCAAGGCGGCCATGCAGACGTTAAAAGATGTGTCTGATTTACCAGTTTTTATTTTAGGGGATATGGCAGAGCTTGGAGAGCACTCATCCGAGAGCCATAAAGATATCGCAAGTTATGCTCGATCTTTGGATATTTGTCTGTATTATGTTGGAGAGTATAGAGATGAGGTTAGAATGGGGTATGGGTCTGATTCGGGTATCTATTCAAAGTATACAGATTTAATAGAGAATTTGGTTTTCAGTGGCAATGAACTAGTCTGGGTGAAAGGTTCCAGGAAGTCTAAAATGGAACGGGTTGTTAATTATTTAAGAGAGAGATATTCATGCTGATTTATGCGGGGGATTTTTTAAGTAGTTGGTTTCATGGCTTTAAGCTTATTCATTATTTAAGTTTTAGGTCTATGTTGGCTCTGATCTTATCATTTGTTCTTACTTTAATTGTGACACCAAAGTTTATATCATTCATGAAGTCGCTTCATTTAAATCTCGATGTTCGAGAATACACCCCTAAGACTCATCAGAAAAAAATAGGAACGCCATCGATGGGGGGCCTTGTTATCTCAGGAGTGGTTGTGTTTGTTTCACTATTACTCACCGATTTTTCTTGCTCTTGGCTGTGGTCGGTGCTTCTGGTATATGTGCTATATACGCTATTAGGTTTTGTTGATGATTGGTATAAATTAACCAAAAACAAGGGTATTTCTGCTAAATTTAAATTTCTTTTACAGGTCATTAGTGCAAGTGTTTTTATGGTTTTTTTATCGGTGGTTGAGCCAACTTGGAGTGCAAAATTAATTATTCCATTTAATAAGTCTTTTGTTTGGGATTTTGGCTTAGTCTCTCTACCTTGGGTGGTGTGGATGATTTTAAGTGGTAGTAATTCTGTTAATCTAACGGATGGTTTGGATGGTTTGGCTATTTTACCGGTTGCATTGACAGCCTCGGGGCTTGCCATTATAGCCTATGTTGTGGGGAATGAGGTTTTATCAAATTATGTTATGATTCCATATGTTAAGGGTGTAGGTGAGTTGTCGGTCGTAGCTAGTGCAATAGCGGGGACAAGCTTGGGCTTTTTGTGGTTTAATTCTTACCCGGCTGAGGTGTTTATGGGAGATGTTGGTTCTTTATCTTTAGGAGCGTTATTGGCGGGCATTGCTGTCATTATTCATGCTGAAATTCTTTTTGCTATTATGGGAGCCGGTTTTGTTATGGAGACTTTATCTGTTATTTTACAGGTGTTGTCGTATAAGTTAACAGGAAGGCGAATCTTTAGAATGGCGCCACTGCATCATCATTTTGAACTTAAAGGTTGGCCTGAGCCAAAAGTTATTGTTAGGTTTTGGATTATGTGTTTTATTTGTGTTGTTTTTAGTCTATTGACGCTGAAAATAAGATGAGTTTTAATCGCAAAGCAATTTTGATATTGGGCGCGGGTAAGACTGGAAAAAGTTTATTACAATTTGCTCTGAGGAAAGGTTATTTACCAACCATCGTTGATTCCAGAGATTTGCCTAGACTGAGTCTTGATTTATCTGAGATTAAGTACTTTGTTCAGATCATGACAAATACGTTTGATACACAGAATTATCACGAAGTATGGATAAGCTCTTCGTTCAGCCCTAGTCACCCTTGGGTGCAATTAGTTCAAAGAAGAAACCATGTTATTTACACTGATGTTGATTTGTTTGTAGATGACAATAGTAAGCCTTTGATATTGATTACAGGAACGAATGGAAAATCTACAGTGGTATATTGGTTGCAACAAGCGATGAACGCACAAGGTATATCAGCAATTGCTTGTGGGAATTTTGGTTTACCCCTACTGGACTGCCTCGATGTTGATTGTCAATACTATATTGTCGAGTTATCAAGTTATCAGTTGTACTGGTCTAAAGCGATAGATGCTGAAGTATCTATGTTGCTTAATGTAGAGCCAGATCACTTAGAGTGGCATGGTGGGTTTGATGCTTATAAGCAAGCCAAACAGAAAGTTTTTTTATCAGCCAAAAAAGGTTATCGACTAGAGGCTTCGAATGGTGAAATTATCGGGGTATCATCCCAGTCTTCTGAATCAGAATATTGCTTAGATGCTCAAGGAGTCATCACAAGTAACCGACATGATCGACATGTTATTCCTCCCTTTTATCATGGGGTAGATAGGCTTAATTTTTTTGCAGTAGCGATAGTGTTATCAGTATTAGGTTTGGATTTAATATCAGCTAATCAAACAAAATTACAACAATTAAATTATAGAGGAGAAGAGACTCTTGACCCGAAGTCTCGGGTTTGGGTCAACAATTCCAAAGCTACCAACATAGCCTCTTCTGCTGCCTGTTTGCAGCGATATATGAATAACAATCAGCCTGTTTTTTTGCTTTTGGGCGGAGTCTTTAAAGAAAAGTCTTTGGGACAATTAAATAGAATTAAAGGGGATTTATCAATAATATTCTATGGTAAAGATGGACGAAAAATGCGAAAGTTATATGAGGGTGATGCGAGGGTGTATGCATCTGCCAGTATGCTAGATGCTATGAAACAAGCAGATGCAATAGCTCCTCAAGAAGCGGTCATTGTATTGGCCCCAGGTTGCGCAAGTTTTGATGCCTATAGTTCATTTGAGTCTAGAGGTGCGGCTTTTAATCAATATGTAGAGGAAGTGATTTAAGTGAAAGTTTCAACATTAAATAATATATTATTTCCTGTTGTTGCCCTGACAACCGTGGGATTAATTTTTCTTGCGTCTATCTCATTGATTATATCTCAACAACAATTTAATACGCCGTTTTTGTTTATTGGAAAGCAGTTTGTTGCCATTGTATTGGGTTTTTTCTTAATGTTTGTTACCTCTAAAATACCGCTTTCTTTTTGGTATCGTTATCATCAGTTAATTTTAATCGTTGTAATATTTTTACACGCGATGCTGTTAGTTCCTGGTATTGGTAGGCACATTAATGGAAGTACTCGATGGATTAACCTGGGCTTTATTAATTTTCAAATTTCTGAATTAGCCAAAATTGGTATGGTTCTTTATATGGCAGGGTTTTGTTGTAGAAAGAATGATGAAGTCAGGGATAAGTTGTTTGGTTTTTTTAAACCTATTTTATTGTTGGTGTTAGTTGCAATGATCTGTCTGATGCAGCCTGATTTTGGTGCTATGGTCGTGATAGTACTATCATCTTCTGTTATATTGTTTTTAGCTGGAGCAAGAATTAGACACTTTTTATTATTTATTGTGATGGCAAGTAGTAGCATGGCTGTATTGGCCGCAACATCACCTTATAGAGTAAAAAGATTAACTTCCTTTTTAGACCCGTGGGCTCATCCGTTTTCAGAGGGTTATCAATTAACTCAAGCATTGATTGCTTTTGGAAAAGGAGGAAGCTTCGGTGTTGGGTTAGGTAATAGTCTACAAAAAATGTTTTATCTTCCCGAAGCTCATACTGACTTTTTGTTCGCAGTTATGGTAGAAGAGGGGGGCTTGGCTATCGGTATGCTGGTTGTTGGGTTGTTTGCGTGGTTCGCCTATTGTGGGTTTAGTACGGCTTATAGCATGGTTAAGAAAAGTCAATGGTTTTCCTATTATTTATCTTTTGGTATAACTTTTACATTGATATTACAAGCATTAATCAACTTGGGGGTCAATATGGGGATGTTGCCAACAAAAGGAATAACTTTACCCTTTATCAGTTACGGAGGTTCGAGTATACTGGTATCTTTGTTTGCGGTAGGCATTTTATATCGATGTGATATAGAGTCTAAGGAGATATAAGTGGGTAGAATATGTATAGCTGCAGGGGGGACTGGTGGACATGTGTTTCCAGCGCTTTCTGTTGCTAAAGCACTCATTGAAAAGGGGCATTCAGTTCTGTGGTTAGGTTCTCAAAGGGGTATTGAAAACAGGCTAATCCCTACGGAAAATATCCCACTGTATACGCTGGATATGAGACCCTTTCGATACCAGGGTATTAAGCGATGGTTAACGTTGCCCTATACTTTGACCAAGGCTCAGTGGCAAGCTTATCATTGGTTAAGTCACCATAAATCTGAATGCGTTTTAGCTATGGGAGGTTATGTTGCAGCTCCTGTTGGTATGGCTGCAATTATGATGCGTACCCCTTTAATTGTGCATGAACAAAACACATGTTCAGGCATGACTAACAGAATATTATCCAAATGTGCTAGTGAAGTATTATGTGGGTTTGATAATCATAACCTTAAGAATAAAGATGTTAAAGTTACCGGTAATCCGCTGATGTCTTACCCCAAAGAATGTCGAACTCAATCTCATACTCCGTTGAGGGTTCTGGTTATTGGGGGATCACAAGGGTCTCGGGCTTTAAATACTATCCTGCCAGGGTGCTTCTCTAAGTTGGCGGAAGGTGCGATTGAAATATGGCATCAGTGTGGCAATAATAGGTTGGATGAAACCAAGAAGGCCTATCAATCACTACCATGCAAAGTGAATGTTTCAGAGTTTATTCAGCCGATGAGCGAAGCTTATGATTGGTGTGATTGTGTGGTATCAAGATCTGGAGCCATGACTGTTTCAGAGGTTTCAGCGCATGGGAAGCCAGCTGTTTTTATTCCTTTCCCTCAAGCAGTCGATGATCATCAAACGTGTAATGCCGAGTGGTTGGTAAATCATAAAGCAGCATGGATCTGTCCTGAAGATAAGCTATCTACTACGTCAATTATTCAAGATTTTTTGTCTCAGTTAATCAACGACCCTGATTGTTATGCATCCATGGCATCGGCCTCTTATGAGTTGAGTTATTATAATGCAACTCAATTAGTTGTAGATGAGTGTGAAAAGTATTTATCAAAAGAAGATGAATATTCTAGGTAGGAAATAAAATGAAATCACAATCAAAATACATTTCACTTGGACATTCAGCTTACGATATTATTCAACAACTCATTAAATATAGTTTAGATTATCACTGTGTATTAAGGATTTATCCAGGTATGAATATGTTGGATGAGCCTGAAGAAAACCATCGACTAATTCGGTTAGTTAATGAGCTGAATACGCATCAACTTGAGAATGAAGAAAGTTCTTTAGTAAAATTAAAGGATGCCTGTATTGAGATAGATGAATCTATATTGCATGAGTCTTTGATCTTGAAATGGTATGAGGTTTCAAAGAATATGCCTATGTTAAATTTACAAGCAGAGTCAATTGACAAGTTAGACCTTGATCACTTTAATCAAAGCGATAGGGTAAAACTCTTGTTGGCACCCGCTGTTCAAGTGAAGAAGGACTACCAAGACTTGAAAACTCTTTTAAGTAAATTCCCTAATTTGGAATACATCAGAATTACTACAGAAAGTAATAAGTTTGAACAGTTTGGGCTGTTGTTATTAGATACAAAAATTAAACACGTAGAATTTGTAAATAGAGTATTTCTTATTGAGGATCTAACACAAATGAAAGACTTTTTTAATCGTGAAAATTTTAGAGGCAGGGGCATGAACATAAGTGTCGGCAATCTAGCCTACTTGGATCAACCTTCACTCGAAATGTTAACCCAAGCGTTTGAAGCTGCTTCAGTCACGTTGAACTATCATTTAGACACTCATTCACCTTCACTATTCACATTTCATAAATGAAGTTTGTATCTTATTATTATGTTTTAAAAAACGTTTAAATTAAAAGGTTTTATTATGCAAAAGTTAGAGCACAGCCATGTAAAGAAAATACATTTAATAGGTATTTGTGGGGTAGGTATGCGAGGCATAGCTAAAGTTTTATGTGCCATGAATTTTGATGTTTCAGGATCTGACTTGAATGGCCATCATACAGTGATTGATGAGCTGGTTTCATTGGGGGCATTATTGTTTCATTCACATGACATATCAAATGTTAATAATGTCGATATTGTTGTCGTTTCAGGGGCTATTTCAAAAGACAACCCAGAAGTTTTAGCTGCTAAAGCTGCCAAGATACCGGTTATTCCTAGAGCTCAAATGTTAGCTGAATTAATGAGGTTTTATTATGGTATAGCTGTTTCAGGAACTCATGGTAAAACAACAACAACCAGTATGATAGCTCATGTTTTTGCACACAATAACAAAGAACCTACCTATGTGATTGGCGGCCATATTCATTCAATGACAGGTGCGAGTTTAGGCAAGGGCCCTTTTATGATTGCTGAAGCAGATGAAAGTGATGCTTCATTTTTGTATTTGAAACCGATGATTGCTGTGATTACCAACATTGATTCTGATCACCTGGAAACATATTCAAATAAACTTAGTGAGTTAATTAAAGCCTTCTCTCAATTTGTTAACCAGATACCCTTTTATGGCCTCGTGGCTCTATGTGCTGATGACCC
This sequence comes from Gammaproteobacteria bacterium, assembly GCA_036012865.1. Classification (GTDB taxonomy): domain Bacteria; phylum Pseudomonadota; class Gammaproteobacteria; order Comchoanobacterales; family Comchoanobacteraceae; genus DASCQC01. Next base: position 162,687 of record DASCQC010000026.1, on the reverse strand, counting down.
TTTATTACAGGAAAGTAGATTTACCATCACTCGACCCTACGTTACCTACGGGCTATCCTTAGCTGCAGATTATAAAATTACCAATTTTGAGCCGCATGAAGGAGGGTCTATCTTTAAAATAACTCATCATAACAAAACATTCCCTGTAAAATTAAAGGTTCCAGGTGTTCATAATGCATTGAATGCGGCAGCTAGTTTAGCGGTAGCCAATCATTGTGGAATAGATACAGAGGATGCAATACAATCTTTATCACATTTTCAAGGAGTCAAAAGGCGTTTTGATCGTAAAGGAGATTATGCTTTCATTAATGGTGCTTCGATTAGTATTGTTGATGATTATGCACATCATCCGACAGAGGTTAGAGTTACGATTGAGGCCGCACGTTCCATTTGGCCTAAATGTCGAATCAAACTTGTCTTTCAGCCACATAGATACTCCCGAGTCAAAGCCTTGTGGAATGACTTTATTGAAAGTTTGAGAATGGCTGATGAATGTATCATCCTGCCAATATACCCAGCAGGAGAACGCCCGTTAGATGGGATAGATAATGAGACCTTATCACATGCTATATCGGCACAAGCTATCTCAGAGGACGTGTTGATTGATAAGTTTGAAACGATGTTTGAGGATGGTGATATTGTACTTTTTTTAGGTGCGGGTAATATTACTCAATTATGCCATACCATTTGTACGCGTTTGGAAAAGGTCAATGAAACCACAATATAATGCATCAATAACGAAATATAATTCATGGCATGTGGGGGGAACGGTAGAGGTTCTTCTTGAACCCACTAACTCTGAGGATTTTAAAAAGAGCTTACATTATATAGGTAGTTATCCTGTCGTGTGGTTGGGACTTGGAAGTAATGTTTTATTTGAGGATGGTTGCCTTCCTGCTGTCGTTATTAAAACGAAAAAAGCCCTGAATAAGTTAACCGTTACCCAAGAGGGAATGTATGCCCAGGCGGGTGTTAGTTGTGCCAAGCTATCTCGATCAGCAATTGCTAATGGTTTTGAAGATTTAGCTTTTTTTGCAGGTGTTCCAGGTACTGTTGGTGGAGCGCTATCCATGAATGCAGGAGCCTTCCAGGGCGAAACATGGGAATTTGTAACAGCAGTTGAGTGGCTGTGGCCAGATGGCTCTGTTGATATATTAACACCAGAACAGTTTAATGTGGGTTATCGCCATGTTGTAAAACCAGATGAAGGGTGCTTTTGGGGTGCGTGGTTTCAGTCAAAAAAGGGTTCCCCCTCATCAGGAAAGTCAAAAATTAAAACCTTGCTACAACAAAGGCAATTAACACAGCCTATTGGTAAGTTTAGTTGTGGTTCAGTTTTTAAAAACCCTGATGGAATGCATGCTGCTCAATTGATAGAGTCTTGCGGTTTAAAAGGATTGTCAATTGGGGGAGCTCAAATAAGTCAGTTACATGCAAATTTTATTATTAATAATAATCATGCTCTTTGTTCGGATATATTGGAGCTTGTGGAAACAATCAAAGAACGTGTTTATTCAGAGTTTTCAGTTGTCTTAGAGCCCGAATTTCATTTGTTAAGTGAGGATACTTTATGAAAATTATTGTTGCCTGTGGAGGGGTTTCAAACGAAAGAAACATTTCTCTTGATTCAGGAAATTGTGTGTTTAATGCACTTGTTGAAATGAATAAGAATGTTGAATATTTAGATGTGCGTCACAAAAACATTACTCAAGAGTTAGAGCGCATCAATGCAGATGTTTGCTTTAATGTTTTGCATGGTAACTATGGTGAAGATGGAATTTTCCAGTCAATATGTGAATCCATTGAACTGCCCTATACGGGCAGTGATTTTAACGCATCTGCTATAGCCATGAATAAGGTGCAGTCTAAAAGGATTTTTGCTGCTGATGGCTTACCGACTTTACCCTTCGTTGAATGGATCATAGGGCATAACGACCCTCAACCATCTTTTGATTTTCCCTGGTGCATTAAACCAAGTTCAGAGGGTTCCAGTATTGGTATTATCATGGTTATGAATAACCATCAGTGGTCTAAAGTCAGAAATGAATTACTGAATAAGAAGGGTGAGGTATATCTCATTGAACCACTAGCTAATGGGCAAGAGTTAACCGTAGGCATTATCAATGACCGTGCGATGGCCCCTATATGGGTTAAACCTCAACAGGGATTTTATGATTTTCAAGCAAAATATCAGCGTAATGATACAGAATATCTGTTTGATACAGGTCTTTCTGATGCAGATTTAGACAATATAAAAAAGATAGCGTTACAATCATTTCGAGTGATTGGTTGTCATGGGTGGGGGAGAGTAGATCTTATTTATCATGATGATATGCCGTATATATTAGAGATAAACACGGTTCCCGGTATGACATCACATAGCTTGGTGCCTAAAGCCTATGAGTATGAAGGTGGTTCATTCAATAATTTGGTTTTAGATATCTTAAAATCGGCAAAATTACATTTATCACTAGGAAGCGATTTAGTCCATTCCCTGGATAGTTAATCAGTTAAAGCGTAGGGCCTTTATTCAATAATGATTGAATAACTGATTTATCAGAGGGGTTAGGGTCTTTTTGTTGCAGACATAGCCTAGCTAGATCCATTGAATGTAACATAGGGTTTTTAGCCGAACTATTTAAGGACAGTTGAGTTAAGTAATATTGTTGGATGTTGGCTATTCTTCGACCAGTGCAAATATAATACAAACTCATCATGATCTTTTCTAGTATACATCTATTGCTCTTTTGTAGAGTAGTTGATAATTTATGTATTTTAGTTTTGAGCATGAGTTTTAGTGTATGGAGTGATGGGTGGGCGGATAAGTGAAGTGCATTAATAATATCTCGTTCAGGGATTACCCACCACAGTGCCTTGAAGATAAAATGTCTTAACTTCAAGAGGGGCAAAGAGACTTTCTCTTGATTACTTTCCCCATAAAAGGCATGAAAATACTTTTTACAAGAGGCATTATCTGGGTGTGTGGGGTTTGAATTAAATCTTGTGATCTGATGCAAGTAGAGCAAGGCTTGTTCAAATCTATTATTATCAAGGTTATCGATAAGAATTTGTAGGATGGGTGTAATGGGGTCAAGAATGATGCATGAATTAAGATAAGCAATGAAATATTCTGGAAAATCATTTTTTAATTTGCTGTATGGTGACAGATAGGGTTCAGGTGTGAATGAATTATTTATCATTTCATCTTTATATTTATCTTTGAATGCGTGTGAGAAAAATACTGCATAGTAGCAAGGTTGTATCCAGTAATTCCATCTAGTGTCGTTACCTAAGGTGTATCCATTATCAACATCACAGGCTGCTTTGAGAAATAATTGAAGACTATCGTTATCTCGATTATTTCGATAGTCAGCGTATAGCTTAGAAATAATCCAAGTAGGGTAATTTGGAGTACTGTCGAGTAATGAAAAGCGATATATCCCAATTTTATCAGGGCTTCGAATATTCAATGGTGGAAATTTATTGTGAATATGTAAAAGAAGGTATTCTGTTGAATTGTTATCCACGATGAGTTTTTTAACGAGAGTGGTAGGAATATAATACTCGATATTGGGTTGATAGGTCTTGAATAAAACCTCGCCTAGAAGACCAAGTATCTCTTTATTCGAATTATAGGGTAATTGAATATAACCTTCAGCATTCTTTATATTCATCAGTATGATTTTTAATGTTTCTGGAGTTTGGGTCAGATTTTTGAATAAATCAGGATCAATTCTAATGCATGGATTAGACCGAATAATGTTCTGTAATGCGTGTGCCTGATGAGTTTGAACAGCTTGCTCAAAAGTGATGGGCAAGTACATATGGTAAAAATTATAGCAGGCAAATAAGAGCGGTGCCAGGATTGTTAATTCATGTATATAATCAAGGTTTTCTATGATTCTGAGGGAGTCTGGTATGTAAGAGATTTTAGAGATCAGTTCATGTTGAAATAGGTATAAAAAAAGTAGAGACAAAGAAAAGTTGAGCCAATAACCTAATACAGGTAATTTAGCGGTGTTTGCGAGAACAAGGTTTTTTTGTGTAAGCATGGTAGTTAATCTTCATTGAAGAATACATATTTAATACAGAAGAGAGAGTTAAATCAAGAGTTATCATAAAATGATTCTTATTTATTTGAAAATTAACCGGTGTTTATGCAGATCCTGTATATGATTTCAAAGCATGATCACCTAAGTTATAAACGTAGATATGGAGATGTGATGTTTAAAAATGAATTCTTTGGTTATAGTCTAAAATATATCCAACAACTGTATTCAATTAATATGTCAATGAGGGTTATTACTAATCTTTTAAAAACCATTCCTCAACAATTTATAGGGAATTTTTCATTATCCTTGATTGCAAATGATATGATTATGATGTCAGTCAGTAATCGGACAAAACATTTATTGCTAGAACTTATGATGAATGCTCGGAATTTATCGGTTAAAAATGTATCTGTTTCTCAAAGCAATGGTTTATGTCGTATTATTGAAATCTCTAAGAGATGCTTGAGAATGGCCTTCATAATGCAGACATCGAAGGGAAAAAAATCAAGTTATAGTCAGGCATTGGAGCATTTTATTCATATGGGAGTACACAATAAGTATCTTAATTATTGTCATGTATCATCACGGTTATATGTCAATAGTATAGCACTTGAATTATTGCCAGAATACCAACCTATTTTTCCATTTATCTTTAGAGGGTGGTGGTCTAGGTGGGCTTTATTTAAATCATCTTCAGTGATTATCTTAACTGAAGTCCACAGTCATATTGAATATCTATTAGATAAGGAATCTAGTTTTATTCAGTTACTACCTTATCTATTGAGCTATAAAAAATTATATGCGAGTGAAATTGATCGTATAGATCGATTGGAATCACGCTTATGGTCATGGGTTCATAGGAAATCTATTAAGGTTATTCATCATTGGAAGACAGTCATCATGGCTATGCAGGAATCCGTGATCCATCGCATTTATGAGAAGCTTTTGAGTCAGGAATTTGATTGTAAGGAACTGGAAGGCTTATTAAAGCATTTATTAAAAGATTACAGTGATAATAGTCTGGATATTGATGAAATTATAGGAGAATTATTATTGAGATATTGGAAGATTGGGGGTGATTTGGAGGCAATCAATAATCAATTAAATGGCATTATTTTTAAGCACAATCAAGACAAGGAGTCTTATTCAATTATGGGGGGGCATGCTTTGAGATCGCTGATATCTGAAAGAATGCCAGCTGAGTTAAGGGAGCGTATTGATAATTTGAAAGATGAAGTTTTGTTTACTATAAAGCAAGAGTATGAACAGAATGTAGTAGACCTGATAAAAACTAGTAACTGGGATAAGTTTTATCTGTATCATTTGATATCTCTCGAGGATGATGAGGTTAATAAATTGATTATTCGGCAATTAAGTTTAGACCCCAAACATGTTTTTTGGGTAAATATAAAATATTCTGATTTGAATTTGTTTTCAGATGAAGCAAGTAGTCAGCGCTTAAATGAGGTGTTTATTGAATGGGCTGGAAAAGATGAATTTAATGAGCAGTATTTATCTGTTATTGGGTTGTATGTAAACAGTATAGACTTTATGAGATATTTGATGACAAAGTATTCGACGGAAGATATGTTGTCAATCTTGCCAAAATTAGTTCTTGCGGGCATGGACTATTCGGCAATAGAGTATGTATGTGATAACATGTTGGTGGAGTGGGTTGAGTCAGGGTTGTGGAAAAATAGTGAAAAAATAGAGTCTTTATGTCAGGGTATGCTACGATATAAAAATAATTACAAAAGTACAGATATCTATATAACATTAAAAATACACATCAATTTGAAAAAGCTTAATCACATCAACAATGAGTGGGTAGATTTATATCGAGACATCATGACAATCAAGAATCAAAAGATCCAAGAAGTGTGCGTTAATAACTTTGAAGAATATTTTATTAATTGTTTGGTGAAAGAATTATTAAATGCAGACGTTATGATTGTTTTTATTGAGAATAATCGATTAATAGAATTGATTGAGTCCATATTTATATTGAATTCAAGTGATAGGCTATTTTCTTTGATTAATATTCTTAATCATCCTGAATGGATAACTGAAATGCAGTTTGGGATGGGCAATACAAGCTTGGATAAAGATATTTTAATGCAGGCCTTAGATTTGGGTTTGATTGAGAACAATCGCTACATTAAATTACAAAATTTAAATAAACTATCACTCAATAGAATGAAACAAAATGATGGGCTGTTGAAGTCAGCTTGTGAGTGGTTAAAGCTTGCTCAAAATGATGTCAATTTTGAACACAGGTATGTTGTGCCTCTTAAAGCAAGTTTGATGATGTTGGAGCCAGCATGGTATCAGAATGACCCAGGTTTTCAAGAGGTATATGACGAAATTCAATCTTTTATTAAAAGAAATGAACAAGGGAGTATTCTATGTCAATAAGATCAGATTTAAGGTTAATGATGAGCCTTTATCAAGATGAAGTATTAAAATCTGATAAAAAATCTAAAATCAATCAGTTTCGTTTGATTGATATTCAAAAATTGAAAGATTTACTTCAAAAGAAATACACGCATAATGTACTTTATTCAGAATTGGTAAAATTTAAAAAAGGCATAAGATTTAGAAGGTTGGCATGGTTTCCGTACCTTGTGTTTTTACCTTATAGTCGGTTTGTTAGCAGGTTAGATATAGTCCTTAAAGATTATGGTAAAGATAAGGTTATTAGTTCTTTAAAAGATGAGATAAGGATAAAAGATCAGACTCTGTATGAAACCATAGAAGAAGGCAAGAGACAAGTTTCGATAGTAGGTCAACAAATTGAGCACAAATTCAGTCAGGATTTAAACCTGCAACAAGCTGAAATTAAATCAATGGGAAAGCTTATTAAAAAACTTTCGGAAGAGAATATCGAGTTAAAAGGCATTCTAAGGAGTACTCAGAGTTATCCAAAAAAATCATATCAAGATGATTTTAATAACCTTAAAACAATAGTTCAAAATTTAAGCCATCAGATGAAGGGTGTCTTAGTGGAGAATAAAGCGTTAAGAAATGAGTTAAGGTGTTTAAAAGAACTGGGTGTGCAGGGCAATGATGAGGCTATATCTCAATTAAATTAAGGCGAGGGTAAAAGACTTCAAGACTATTGTGAGGTACGTTGAAGAATATTTGAAATTAAAGCATCAGAGCAATAATGTAACTGATTAATAATCATGATGGAATAATTGATTAGATTGATATTCTGTGACACAATGGGCCATTATTTTGGAGATACGGTATGACGCAAGAAGTAAGAGTTCGATTTGCACCTAGTCCGACAGGTTCTTTACATTTAGGTGGGGCAAGAACCGCTTTGTATAATTATTTACTAGCAAAAGCTATGGGTGGAACTTATATTCTTAGAGTTGAGGATACTGATCAAGAACGCTCCACAGTAGAATCATTAAAAAAACAAATCAATGATTTAGTTTGGCTTGGACTCGATTGGGATGAAGGTCCTGATGCTGATGATTTGTCAGATCGAGGGGATCAAGGGCCTTACTTTCAGAGTAAGAGAATAGGTATCTATAAACAGTATGTTAACAAGTTGTTAGACAGCGGAAAGGCTTATTATTGTTTTATGACGGATGAAGAGCAAGAGAAGGAAAAGGCAAAAGCAGTCAAAGGTGGAAAAGTTTATAAGGTACAAAGTCCTTATCGAAATTTGACGATTGAAGAAGCTAAGATAAAACTTAGTCAAGGAGAGAAAGCAACCGTTAGGTTTAAGATTGACCCTTTAAAAGATAAGTATTTATTTGAAGACCTGATTAGAGGTAGCATAAGTTTGCCCAGCGATATGTTGGCAGATTTTGTTATCGTTCGATCAGATGGTATGCCAGTATATAATTTCTGCTGTGTCATTGATGATCATTTGATGAATATTTCACATGTCTTAAGAGGTGAAGAGCATTTACCTAATACTTTGAAACAGCTTATGTTGTATGAAACTTTTGGTTGGACTCCACCAAAATACGGTCATCTGTCAATTATTGTTGGGCAAGATCGTAAAAAATTATCAAAAAGAGACCAGGCTGTAAGTTGTTCAGATTTTAAAGATGCTGGGATTTTACCGGAAGCTTTAATTAATTATATTTCTTTATTGGGCTGGTCTGATCCGAATGCACTTGAAGTTTTTTCTAAAGATCATTTAATCAGTGCATTTACGCTTGAAAGATTGAATGCATCAAGTGCTGCTTTTGATTTACAGAAATTAAATTGGGTCAATGCTCAACACCTAAGAAATTTGGATAATCATGAATTATGGCAATTAATTGAATCAGATTTAATGAAGGAAAAGTTAGCATTCTCTAGCGACCAAGAGTGGCAAGGTAAAGCTTTAAATATTTTTAAAACGAATGCTAAAACATTAGGAGAGCTGGTTGCTTTACTAAGGTTGGTGGCTAATCATCATTATGACATTGAGGAGAGTGCTAAAGATGTTCTATCGTGGGCAGAAACATCTCCCGTTTTAAGTTTATTTGAGGCTTATACCAAAGATGTTGAAGGGGAGTATTTCTCAGATGATGATGTTAAGGGTCTTTTTGATCATATTAAATCTGAATTAGGTGTCAAAGGTAAATTATTATTTATGCCTTTAAGGGTGGCGTTAATTGGTAAGGCTCAGGGTGAAGAACTCAAAGATTTATTTCAGTTGTTAAGTTGTCGTGAGATTTTGTGGAGAGTTCAAACTTGTCAAAAGAGTGTTGTGACATCATGACTCGTTCATACCCAGCAACCAGAATGAGAAGACTTCGTCAAAAGGGATGGATAAGAGACCTTATTAGAGAGAATCATTTAAAGTGTTCAGACTTGGTTTGGCCAACTTTTGTTGTAGAGGGCAAGCAAATCAAGCAACCTTGTGAAAATTTCCCTGGAGTCTATCGCTTAAGTATTGATAGCCTTTTAGAAAAGTTAAAAGAAGTTCGGGATTTGGGTATTAAGGCTGTTGCCATTTTTCCGGTTATTGATCCTTCCTTAAAAGATAGTAAGGGTTCCGAATCAACCAAACCCTACCAATTAATGGTGAGAGCTATTCAGGCTATTAAGACAACATTTGGAGATGATTTTGGCGTCATTGCTGATGTTGCTTTGGATCCTTATACATCACATGGCCATGATGGAGTGCTTGATGAAAGGGGGTACGTGAATAATGATGCTACTGTAGCCGCCCTTGTTGAGCAGGCCAATGTTTTAGCCCATTGCGGGTGTGATATTTTAGCTCCATCGGATATGCAGGACGGTCGAGTAGGTGCAATTAGAGGCTCGTTAGAAGCAGCAGGACATCACAATGTTATTATTTTATCGTATGCAGTGAAGTATGCCTCTAAGCTTTATAGTCCCTTTAGAGGAGCTGTTGGATCAGCATCTCAATTAGGTTCTAAGGATAAGTCTCATTATCAACAGGACTATGCTAACAGTGATGAATCCATGGTGGAGGTTGAGTTGGATCTTCAGGAGGGGGCGGATATCATCATGATTAAGCCTGCTATGATGTATCAAGATGTTATTTATAGAGTAAAAGAACACTATCAAGTTCCTGTATGGGCTTATCAAGTCAGTGGTGAGTATTCTATGTTGAAGAGTTTTGAAAAGAGTTGCGGTTATCAAGAAAGTGAATTGATGGTAGAGTCTTTGGTTGCATTAAAGCGGTCCGGATCAGATGTTATGATTACTTATGCGGCTTGTGAGGTAGCAAGTTTATTGCTTAAGTAATTAGATTTTCGTTTTCCAATAGGAATGTCCTTTAATAAATATAGACCGGCAATGAAAAACACAACGACAACCGAGAGCCCTAATCGTTGACTGTGAGTAATGTAGGTTATGGATGAGACGGCGAGTGGTCCAATAAATGATGTGGATTTTCCGGCAAACTTATAAAAACCAAACATTTCAGATCGCTTGGATGTGGGTGTCATGACAGTCATAATGCTGCGGCATAATGATTGAAGAGAGCCTGCAAAGGTTGAGATGGTTAATGCCAGCACCCAAAACTTGACTTGAGACGTAGAAAAAATTAAGCAGGTACTGGAGATGATAAGACCTATTAAGCTAATGGCAAGTAGTGGCTTTAGCCATTCAGTAGAGAATTTAGAGCATGAAAAAGCCCCAATGGCAGAACATATATTAGCTGAAATGCCAAGGGTGAGTAAGGATGATAAGGGAAGATGAAATAACGTTGTTGCAAAGATTCCTGTAAAGCTAGTGATGGTTGTCAACCCATCTGAATATAATGTTCGGGCTATTAAGAATTTGAAAATGGGCTTTTTTGGATTAGCTTTACGAATGCTAGAAATGACATTGGATGTGCTTTTGTTGAACTCTGAGTAGTTGAAAATGATTTTGGATAATGAGAGGGGTTTATGAATCAGAGGAAATGAAAAAGCTAATATCCAAAGGCCGACTAAGGGGCCTACAATACGAATATGTTGACACGTAGATTGTTTTAATTTAATTAACGAGCTGGAATCATTTAAAAATAAAAATAAGGCAATGGCTAGGCATGATAAACCGCCGAGGTAACCCAATGACCAGCCGCGAGATGAGATTTTTAGAACATTGTCTTTTGTGGTAACATCTGCAAGCATAGAATTATAAAATACTTGTGAAAATTCAAAGCTTATACTTCCAATTCCAACCATGATAAGCAGGTATGTTGTGTTTGAATGATCGGGGTTGGCAAACCACAGTAGAAAGGCACAAACGGCTGTTATTAAGGTTGTAAACTTTAGCCAATGGTACTGAGATTTATTTTTATCGGCAATAGAGCCTAAAATGGGGCTTAATGTTGCAATCAATATGCCTGATACCGAAAGCATTTTACCCCATTGAATAATGCCTTGTTCGGGACTAGTGGCCAGATGTTGAGCAAAGTAACTTGAGAAAACGAAAGTGATAATGGTTATGGACCAAGCGGATATAGCCCAGTCATATAGACACCATGCATTTTGATAATTTGATTGATTCATTATATATTCTGGTTGATTGCAATAAATAGGGTGTGATCACCCCTCTTAATTTTAAAAACATTGTTGTTTTCAGGCTTTTTCAAATAAGTCTTAATGTCGGATAGGCTATGCAAAGGTTTCGCGTTGATGTCGAGCAAAACATCGCCTGGAGCAAGCCCGCTTAAATAAGCTTGGCATAGAGGATCGACATAAAGAACTCTAACTCCATTAAGCCGCTGCCCGTGGATATCAATTTCATCAAAGTTTTGAGTGATCACTCCATTTAATGGGCTGGAAGATGGTTTTTCTGGTTGTTTTTTAATATTTTCAAGCTGGATTGTCTTGATCAGTTCTTTCCCATTCCGTAGAAGGGTTATTTTGATGGATGTGTCAACTCGGTGAATGTATATTTGTGAGGCCAGATGGTTGGGGTCATGTATGCTTGTCTCATTGATTTTAAGGATGACATCGCCAGCTTCAATACCGGCATGGGACGCATTGGAGTTGGGGGATACTTGGTTTACCAGCGAACCTTTGAGGCTTTTCAAATTTAAGGCCTTAGCTAAAGAGCCGTTAATCGATTGATTTTCTATCCCTAGCTTTGAGGGCAATACATCATGATATTGGATAAGTTGCTTCATGATAGGCAGTGCTATGTCAAGAGGAATAGCGAAGCCAATTCCTGATATGGTGCTTTTACTATTATTCGATGATATGGTTGCGGTATTAATCCCTAATAGTTCACCTTTTGGGGTAATTAGAGCGCCCCCTGAATTCCCTGGATTAATGGATGCATCCATTTGAATAAAGTCTTGCACATAGAGGGCTCCCAGCGATATTTGATGACGATGAAGGCTAGAAATCACTCCTGAAGTTACACTTTGGTGCAACCCTAAGGGGTTACCAATGGCCAATACTCGGTCACCAATCTGTGGGGATTTTTGAGAAATTTTAATGGGTGTTGTTGAAATTTTACGATTGTTAATTTGTAATGCGGCTAAGTCTGTATGAGGGTCGTACCCGATGATCCGAGCAAATTCTTTTTGGCCATCATTGAAGGTTATAATGATTTGCTGTGCCCCTTTGATGATATGGAAATTGGTTAAGATAAGCCCAGTTTTGTTGAGTATAACTCCAGACCCAGATTGCCCAGAGACGGAAGCTTGATGTTTGTTAAGCTGTAGGCTGATGGGCGATAACTGCTGAACTGTAATGCCAACAACAGATTGCATCGCTTGGTCTACATAGGAAGGGGAATTGTCTGCAGGAGAATAAGTCCATATAAGAAGCAGAGCATAGATAAAAATATTTTTCATGTACGTACTCCATGATTGACCCACAATGTAACATAATTGATGATTAAAGTACAGCTCATCTGCTTTTTGTGTCAGGTTGAAAAATTTTGCCAACTAAAATAAGGTCGGCGAAGATGAAAACACTTGCTTTATTTTGGTGATTTATCTTGATTAACCTCCAGTCTGTCAAATTGGTCAATAAGGTTTTGAAAATCTTCAGGGTAGGGGCAGTTGAAGTCGAGCGGGTTTGAATTTATGGGGTGCTTAAGTTGAAGTCTAATGGCGTGAAGAGCTTGGCGTTTGAAAGGAATGATTAAATGGTGTTGTCGACCGTATTGAGGGTCGCCATAAAGAGGGTGTCGTATGAATTCTGCATGCACTCTTATTTGGTGTGTTTTACCCGTGTGTAATTCACATTCAAGAAGTGTTGCTTTGGCCCATTTTTTGATAGGTTTAAAAATTGTTTTAGCAAAAGATCCTGTGTCATGAACGCTCATGAGTGTCCTTTTTTTAGGGTGTCTGCCTATGGGTTCTTCAACAATTTTTGGGATATGGATGACGCCATGAGCAATGGCGTGGTAGGTTCGACTGACTGTTCTTTGCTTGAAGTTTTGAATCAGGTTTAAGTAAGCGGGGTATGTTTTGGCGATAATCAACACGCCTGAAGTGAGTTTGTCAAGCCGATGAACAATACCAGCACGGGGTAGATTCTGTGATTCAGGGTAGCGATGAAGAAGTGCATTTAGTAGGGTCCCATCTTTTTGACCAGAACCGGGGTGGACTAACATGCCAGCAGCTTTATTAATCACAAGGATGTCAGTATCTTCGTAGAGAATATTTAAGGGTTGCTCTTGGGGTAGATCCATGCTTTCTTGTTGAGGTTTGAACGTAACTTTTAAGAGAAGGCCTTGTGTTATGTTTGTGCTAGCCTTGGTTATTGTTGTGTTATCAACAGACACTTGACCTGTTTCAATAAGTTTCTTTATTTCAGCTCTAGACAGTTGCTTGAGGTGATGTTGTACCAAGTGATCTAGGCGGTGATTTAAGTCGCTGGGTGCTAAATCGAATAGGTATATTGTCAATTTCTGCTCCATGGGTTTATTTCTGTAGATAGTATGATTATAATGCCATGACTAACAAATGTTGAGAACTATTGATGAAGATATTAGTGTTGTGTTTATTATTGTTAACAGGGTGTGCAGATATGCTTGTTTCAGAGAATGAAGATAAACCCTTGTCTTATTTAACTAAAGAAGCCAAATCTTTGTATAAAATGGGGCAGTTAAAATCATCAGCACAGATGTATGAAGCCATAGAAATTAATTACCCTGCTAGTAAAGAAGTTAAACCAGCGATGAAGCGGTTATTGAGTATTTATAAACGACTTAGTGATGAGGAGAGCTTTTTAGATGTTTCTGAAAGGTATTTGGTTAGGTATCCCAATGAGCGTACTTCAGATGAAATTTACTGGCTAAGGGCTGAATATAGTTTCAAAAAGTATCAAAGTAAGTACAGAAAGTACCTTATGCTGGGTCAAGCTGACCACGATAAAAAGGTTCTAAATACAGCGAAGCTTGACTATCAATACATTGTGCATAATTTTAAGCACTCAAACTATTATTCCAAAGCCAAGCAGCGGCTATCATCAATTGAGGGGTTGATGGCTTCTCACGATTTAGCAATTGCTGAGTTTTATCTCAATAAAAATAATAAGAAAGCAGCTATACAAAGGGCTAGAAATCTCTTGAAGGTTTACCCCAAAGTATCGAAAGATATTAGGCAACGAGCTAAAGACATCATTGATCAAGGTTGATCTTTTGAGTTAAAGGAAATCTCCAATCTTTTCCAAAAGATATTCGATTAACTCTTGGGCCGATGGGGCACTGTTTTCTTTTAAACTCAGCATTGGCAATGGTTTTTCCCAGGGCATGATTTGTTTTAGCCAATTGGTGGTTACTCATCCAAGTGTCAATAAAAGGGTCTAGTTGGCTGTAAGGAGGGAGGTCATCTGAGTCGTATTGATCGGGTGCTAGTTCAGCGCTGGGTGCTCTTTCAATGATTCGATTAGGGATGGTTAGCTTGTCTAAATTTCTCCATTTTGCAAGCAAGTATACCTGATGTTTGTTAAGGTCATTTATGGGTGCGTATCCACCAGCAGAGTCACCGTACAGGGTGGAATAACCAGTTGAAATTTCAGATTTATTGCTCGTGGCTAAGACTATTGAAGAAGATTGATTGCTCATTGCCATCAGTAGGGTGGCTCGGATTCTTGCTTGAAGATTTTGATGTGTTATGGATCCTTTTTCACAAGGAATCAAGGGGCTTAATCTCTTTTGGTAGGTGTCTATAAGTTCGTTGATGGGTAGATGGGTTAGTTGAATAGTTAGGTTTTTGGTCAGAGTCTGGGCATCTTCAAGACTTATGGGTGATGAAAATTCACTTGGCATATACACAGCGACAATGCGTTGAGGTCCTAAGGCATCATGGGCTAAAGTCAGTGTTAAAGCCGAATCAATGCCTCCAGAAAGACCTATGATTACTTGACGGATAGAGTTTTTCTCAGTGAAATCTGAAATGCTTTGAACAATGGCTTGATACATATGCTTTTCAGTATCTTCAATTTGGATTGATGTTGTTTGTTCATTGAGAGAAGAGTAAATATGATCTTGTTTAAACCGTTGGCCCAGCTGGGATAAAGCACCATTGGTTGTGAGTACGATGGATGAACCATCAAAAACATATTGATCTTGAGTTCCTACGGTATTGCAATAGAAAATAGGTGCTTTAAGTGTTTGGTTGAGTTTTTTAAGAATAGATACTCGTCGATCAAGGCTTCCTTGATAATAGGGAGAGGCATTTAATGTTAAAACCCCATCAAAACGCTTTTGTTTTGGTAACTTAATTTTATCAGGGTTCCACGCATCGTAGCATATTAAAATTAAGAATTTTTTACCCTCAACTGTGATACAAGTAGACTCTTTGCCCTCATGAAAATATCTTTTTTCGCTAAATACACTATGGTTGGGGAGGCATTGCTTGTTAGCAATAGTAATAATAGATTGATTATGAATCACAATAGCGGAATTATAAATCTGGTTGTTTTGTCGAGAAGGTGTTCCAATAATCACCCATGCATTGCTGGGGAGCTTTTGTCTTAATAATTCAATATATTGGTGACATTGGTCGATGAATTGTTCATTGAGGAGCCAGTCTTCACAGCCATAACCAGAAAGGCATAGTTCAGGAAAAAGATGTATAGTTGCTTTAGATGAGGTGACTGATTGTAGAATGAGTTCATAATTAAGTTTGACATCTCCAGCGGTGGTGTTGATTTGATGCATGCAAATATTCATAGCCTTCTCGATTAAGGGATTAGTATGGTGGCCAGTGTTCTTTTATCTTGTAAAAGAATATTATGTGTGCGACAGGCTGCGTGAGTCGACATGGTTTCAAGGCCGATTTTGTGGCGGTTACAGAGAAGCAGTAATTCGGAGTGGGGCGGAAGGTATTTAGAGCCTGTACCAATCAGTAATATTTCAAAAGTATTTTGATGAATGAGTTGATCGATTATCTTGAGAAATTCACTGTCATTGTAATGGGTTGATATGGGCTTCAGATTATCCTGTGTAATGAGGAGGGGGCTCGTGTATTGAATGTTTTTTATTTGTATGAAATAAGGTTCTTGCTGGTACTTTTGGATGGAATGTTGGTTCTGGCAGGTGTCTTTGATAAATTTCATTAAGTGAATCTCTTGAAGGCTAAGAAGTAATTTATTAACATGTCATTAGAAAGGGCAAAACTGTGGGTTACAGGGTAATATGAAAGGCCTTTTGAGTCAATGTGTTTGAGGTTGTTTTTGTTGCATAATTGTATGATTTCACTGGGCTTCAAGAACCAGTCATAGCGGTGAGTTCCTTTAGGAACCCAATTGAGGAGATATTCGGCTCCGATAATAGTGCTTAAAAAGGATAGGGTATTTCGATTGATGGTTGAAATAAACAAGGTCCCATTTTTCTTAAGTTTTTGTTCAGCAAGATGAATGATGGGTTCTGGGTCGGGGAGATGTTCAAGTAGCTCAAATAAAATAATGACATCAAAAGATTGTTTTGATGATTGAAGAAATGATTCACCATCATTGCAAATGTAGTTAATATCAAGGTTGTTTAATTTAGCATGAGCTTCAGCAATGTCAATTAATTTATCAGCGCTATCGATGCCTGTGATATGAGCCTTTTCTTTGTGCAAAGACTCACATAATATGCCAGCACCACAACCAATATCAGCAACATGAAGGTTCTCAATATCCCCTAGAACTGAATGAATAAAGCTGGTTCTTAAAGGGTTGATTGCATGCAGCGTCCATAAGGGGCCATTGGGGTCCCACCAATCTTTAGCATACTCTTGAAAGTCTTCAGATTTCATGGGGTTGATTTAATCGTCATTTGCATAGATTTCGCGGTAAGCATTGATGACATGATCCATTTCAATAATGATTTCATCAATGCGTTGAGATAGTTTTTCAATGGGGCTTCCATTTCGGTGTTCATTTTGGAATATGAGCAGAATTTCTTTTAAGGCAGGTACGCCACAATAACAAGTAGCTCCTAATGTTTTATGAATAATTTTTCGACAGGTTAATAGGTCATGTTTATCCATTGCAAAGAGTAAGCTTTTCTTGACATCAGGAAGATCTTTAACCAGCATTGCTAAAAGATCTTGAGCAAGTTTTTCATCGTGATTAACTAGTTTAAGTGATTCAGAGAAATCGATAGGATTTTTCATAAATTTATGCCTCCAAATAAAATTTAGTCAAAGTGAAACCATTCCATACCCTTACTATATAATTGGCTCATGGGAGCTACAATTTTTTCAAGAAAAGATTTAGATTTAGTGCATGTGATATGATAAATTTGATGAGTTGATTTAGATTCAAAAATAATGTCATCACTGCATTTAAGTTCATCTATGAGCCCAAGTCCTATGGCATCACTGCCAATCCAGTGTTCGCCAGTTGAAACAGCGTCAATATCTAGATGAGGCCGATATTTTGACAAGAAGTGCTTGAATTGGTGGTGGATCATATCTAAATCTTTCTGAACTTTATTGCTTGCCTCTTTGGTTGCAGGTGTGAACGGAGTCAGGGTTCTCTTATATTTTCCTGCGGTGACCTGATGAAAATCAATGTCATTTTTTTTAAGAAGTTTGTGCACATTAGGCATGTTCATGACCACCCCGATGGAACCTATAAGCGAAAAGGGATTGGCGGTGATTTTATTCGCACAGGCAGCCATTAGGTAACCGCCACTGGCAGCAATTTTATCAACACAGACAGTCAAAGGGATGTTGGCTTGACGTAGTCTTGAAAGTTGCACAGCAGCCAACCCGTAGTGAGGCACGCTTCCTCCTTTGCTGTCAAGTCGGACAAGAACTTGATCTTGATTTTTTACCAGGGGAATAAGGCAGTCAATAATGCGTCTTAATCCTTCTACTTCTTTGGCCATTATATCTCCATTAAAGTCAATAATGAATAGTTTTTTATCGAGAGATTTAAGGTCCTTTTTAAGCTGTTTAGTGAATTTTTTGCATTGTTTTGGGTCGGTGGTTTTCATGATCAGTGAAATATCGTTAGTGTGGTCATTGCTCCATGATTTAATGGATAAAGTGTGCGCGGATTGATCTTTTTGAGAAAAAGCCATTCTAGAGGCTATAAGCACGAGCAGTGATATTAAGATGGTGAGAGTTTTCGCTAAAAAAAGAAAATAATTTTGTATGAGTTCACTCATTCATTGCTCCTGAGAAAGCGGTTATATGAAAACCATGGTCGACGTATAAGGTCTGACCAGTGATTCCTGCAGCCATATTGGAGCATAGAAATACGCTGGTATCAGCAACTTCTTGGGTTTCAGTATTACCAGGTAGTGGTGAAGTATCGTGGTCGTATTTCAGCATGTTTCTAAACCCTTTAATACCAGCTGCAGCAAGGGTCTTAATGGGCCCAGCGGAGATGCAGTTAACTCGAATACCTTCGGGTCCAAGTTCATACGCTAAATAACGAACACTGGCTTCGAGGCCAGCTTTAGCTATTCCCATGACATTGTAGTTCGGGACGGCTCTTTTGGCTCCTATGTAGCTTAATGTTAGTGCACAAGATTGAGGTTTTAGAAATTGTCTTAATGATTGAATGAGGGCTGGGAAACTGTAAACGCTGACTTCTTGGGTTGATAAAAAACCTGCGCGATTAATGTTTTCACTAAGCTTACCTGAAAGCTGTTCCTGCGGGGCAAACGCGATTGAGTGGATGATGATGTCAATCGTTTGAATTGTTTTAGGGATAAGTGAGCTTAAATTCATCAGCTGTTCATCGGATGATACATCACAAGGTAAAAGCATGTCTGGAGATATATCGGGAAATAGCTTAATGATCCGTGTTTTCATATTCTCATTAGGGTAGGTGAGAATGATATTGGCGCCATGTTGCTGCATGGTTTTAGCAATGGCGTACGCAATTGATCGATTTGAAGCAATTCCAGTAATAATTGCACATTTGTTTTTTAGTAACATGAGTGTCTCCATTCAGGATATTATAGCGATTGGTATGAAAAGGTCAAAAAAAAGTATACATATATAGCTATCTATGTGAATTTTGTACGCAAACAGGGGGTAGGGAATTTGTGGAAAATCAATACCAGCGATAAGAATTACATTGCGTAAGATATCTCCCATAGGTTAATGGGATATGTACTAGATTCTCGGTAGATATGGTGTATAAGTATCTGATAATAATCGATATGTATGTTACGTGCATTAAGGTATTGTATTATTGTCCTTATTTTTATTTTGTTTGAGATAATTGCAATTAATCAGTGTTTTGTTACTATGGTTATATGGCAGGAAGCCAAACGTAAAGCAAGGACGCTTACATGGAAGTAACCTTGAGCAAGGATGCTCAGAGCAAACATAGGATGTGTTTGTTAGGTTCGTCTAGGGATGTGTCTCACGGAATGAGGTTTGGGGTAAGTCAAGGAATAAATATTAGGGCAAGGATGCCCACGACGAGCCCGTCTCCTTCCATTTCCTTTTACTTTAATCTTATTCTATTAATACGGTTGTTTTTACATAGGCAGGCTGTTAATGTTATAGAGTGATTTTAAAAGGTATGTTAGAATGTTATGGATTTTACTTGTGCTTCTGTATGGCTGCGACTATCAATTTCATAATTCATTAGGTTATAGCGAAGCTGAATGGAGTAATTTCAGTAATTCACAGAAAAACAAACTTATCGCTGAAGGCCGACATGTCAAGAGGTCGAATGATAAAATAACTCTTGGCACTCATGAGTCCGTTACCGTGTCATTTATCAAAGGCCAAGCCAAAATGAACAATAATAAAATTGAATATTTTAAACGTGCTGATATCTTCTTGAATAATGGCGGCTGTGGTCAAGTGAAACTTAAGTCAAGTGTAAGTTCTAGGTATTCACCTATAAGCGTCTGCTTTAAAGGAAATATGGTTCTTATAGATAGCAGTTGGTCTGGGGTTTCAGGCTTTGATTTAAGGTTGTTTAAGAACAGTATGTGGTATCGTGGAATGAACTATAGTAATATCAACTCTAAAGGAACAACAGCCCTTAATAATTCATTGATATCGATCGTATTACACACAGCATGAACGACTCAACCTTACTGGCTATAGAATCTTCAACTTCTCAATGCTCTATTGCTATCTATGCTCATGGTCGGATGCATGAAAAATCTTTTAATCAGCCCAGAAAGCATCTAGAAATGATGTATTCTGCTTTCGATGACTTGTTAATAGAGGCAGGTATTTCAAAGGGTTCATTTGATGGGGTTTTGGTGGGTCAGGGCCCAGGACAATTTACAGGGTTAAGGGTTGCATTGGGTTTTGCTCAAGGCTTGGCATATTCCTTAAAAATCCCTCTTTTTGCTGTTTCATCTTTGGCCATTATTGTTAAAGCTCAATTAAGAAATGTATCCTTTTCACAGGCAAATATTGCCATGAATGCAAGGCAGAACTATGTTTATTATGGTGTGTATGATGTCAAGAAATCCGTGGTTACTGCTGCTCAAAAAGACATATGTTTGACGGTGGATCAATGGCTATGTATCCCTAGAGATAGTATGACATCGTTCATTGATTCTACTTTTGATTGGGGAGAGTCATGGGTTAAGGAATCAGGTTCAGATCGATTCTTTTATGAAAAACCCCTTGCGAGTGATTTAATTCAATATGTTCTTGATGCTGAAATAGCAAACGATCAGTGGAAAAAACCGACGGATGTTTACTTGAACTATTTACGCCATGATGTAGCCAATTAGTCATCGTATCATAATGGAATAATAAATTAATTTCAAAAATATATTCTGCTTTGTTTTAGATGTTATATAAGCTGTCAATATCAATAATCAGCCTTGATGGTTTTAAACAGGTGTTATTAAGTGATCAAGTAAAAGTATCTTCTAATTTTTTTCTTAATTTTACAAAACTCGCAGACCTTGCAAAAATAGAAAAAGTTTATGTGTGAAGGGTTTGCATGAAGCTGATGATAAGAAGGTTTCTTCTTCATTTAAGTCATATAATAAATGTGGTTTTTAAAAAACGTTATGTTTATTTGAAATATGTATTTTTTTGCATAAGAAACTGTTTTATAATAAATAGATCTTATTTATTTAACTTTTTTAAGCGATGGCTTTTTATTGTAGAGGTGTAAAATTAAGACCCCTCATTTAGTGTTGAGCACTTGATTGTTGTGTGATGCGTCTTTTTCTGCTACAGTTTGCATCAAATTCAAGTAGAAAAAGCTCGATTTAAATTCTAAGCCAAAGCTTCAGGGTCTAGGTTAAAGCTTTAAAACAATATTTTAAGAGGAGCTTTTAAATGATATTTTTTTCTATCAATAAATATATAATTTTTATATTAACTATACTGATACTGTTTTTCTTCTTTTCTAATGGCCATTTTTTGGCAGATCACAAAATTTACCACCTGAATACCAGTAATCCCAACAAGCTGAAAGAATTCAAGGTTTTGTTTAAAGAGGAGGGTATTGATTTGCAGGTTAGTAACCATGATCTCAAAGAGATCGTGGCATCACCTATTCGTGTCGTGATACAAAAAGCATCACAGTTGGATAAAAATGTTATTGTAGAGGACACTTCCCTAGAGATAGAGGGAGAGGAAGTTGGTATTAACGTAAGATGGCTTCTTGATAATTTAACAAAATTTGAAGGTAAAAAGGCAGTTTGGACAGTTCTTTTAGCTTATCAAAAAGAAGACGGACTAGTGTATGTATACCAAGGTCAGGTTAAAGGGGTTATTGTGAAGCCAAAAGGAAAAGGATTTGGGTTTGATCCATTTTTTAAACCTGATGGCAGCGATTTTACTCTTGCAGAATTAAAGCCTAACAGTGTTAATGCCAGGGCCATTGCGGTGAAAAAATTTACTAAGGATGAGGCAATTGCGTCAGAATACCCCATATTGAGTTGGGAAGGTGATTGGCAGCATGATGATTAATATGATTTAATAATAGTTGGCCGTTTCATCGTTGGCTATTATTATTAAAGCTCAATTAAAAAGTTCATAATCTTTAGTTGTATTAACAGTGTTTTACCACTTTAGTTATCGTTTACTATGGCGTTTATGATGTTTTCGCTGACAGAGTAGTTGCTGGTAAAAAGGATATGTGTTTAACGTTGCAGAAATGGCAGGCACTCAACAATGCTCCGGGGTTATCTTCTATTGATGATTCTTTTTATATTGGGGTGAGTCATGGGTCAAAGAATCAGGCCAAGATCGATATTTTTATGTCAAACCCCTTGCTAGTGATTTAATTCAATATATTCATGATTATGAAGCTTGATGATATACAGAAAAATTTCATGGATGTTACTGGGTCAGTGATTTGAAGAAGTTGCTTATAACTTTTGATACTCGACCAGGGAAGTTTTATACAAAACTCATTAAGTATGTCGAGCATTATGTTTCGACAGATATTCGATCGATGAGCTGGTATAAATAAGCATGAACCTGTTTGGGGGTCATTTCATCAAGTGGAATGGATTTAAGCTCATCAATGAAGGGGTTGCTTATTTCTTTAGTTGCTTTTGCTGTTTGCTTGCCTTGATTCCTTGGATCAGTAGTATCTTGCTTTTGTAAAGTTGTTAACTTTCTTTGGGCATTTTGAATAACAGAAGTAGGGACACCAGCATATTCGGCAACATGAATACCGTAACTTTGACTAGCAGCACCAGCTTCAAGCTTATGCATGAAGATAAGTTTTCCGTGGCTGTCAGTTGCTTGCATATGATAGTTGCATACGCCTTCGAGAGAATCCATTTGGGTCATCTCAAAGTAATGGGTTGCAAACAAGGTTAAAGATTTAAGATGGTTAACAAGGTATTCGCAGGATGACCAGGCGAGGGATAGCCCGTCATAGGTTGAGGTTCCACGGCCGACTTCGTCAAGAATGACCAAGCTCTTATCGGTGGCATTATGTAATATATTAGCAGTTTCTTGCATCTCAACCATGAAGGTGGAGCGTCCTCCGGCAAGGTCATCATTGGCACCTATGCGGGTAAATATTTGATCGATGGGTCCCAGTATTGCTTTTCTTGCGGGGACAAAGCACCCGCAAAAGGCCATGATGTTAATTAAGGCAACTTGGCGCATGTAAGTAGACTTACCTCCCATATTGGGCCCTGTGATGATATGAAGTCGTTCTTTTGGGTTGAGAATAGTGGTGTTGGGAATAAAATTGTCTATGGATTGTTCGACAACTGGGTGACGCGCATCAATGAGAGTCATCCCTGTTGAGTCTTGTAGTTCTGGTCTAATATAATCTCTTTCAACGGCTATCGAGGCAAACCCCGTCAATATATCTATTTTGGCAATTATTTCCGTGTTTTTCTTAAAACTTTCTAAATGATCTTGTAGGGCATTAATAAGAGATTCAAATAGCATTTGTTCTCGTTCAACTGACCTGCTTTTGGCGCTCAAGACCTTATCTTCAAGTTGTTTTAATTCATCGATAGTGTAGCGTTCGTTGTTTTTAAGAGTTTGTCTTCGGATATAATGTTCGGGCACCTTTTTGGAATGGGTTTTACTAATTTCAATATAAAAGCCACTGACTCTATTGTACCCAACTTTTAACGTAGGAATGGAGGTTGATGCTTTTTCGCGATCTTCTAGGTCTGCTAAAAATTGATTAAACTGAGTGCTTAAGGTAATGAGTTCATCAAGTTCGGCATCAAATCCGGTCTTGAAAATACCACCATCCCTTGTGTGCTGTGGGGCGGGGTTTTGTATTGCAGACAGAAGGTCCTTTGAAATGGAATCATGGGGCTCAATTAAGTGACTTAATGGGCCTAAGATAGGGATGTTTTGCATTTCACAGATGAGGTTGGGCAGTTGTTCTAAGGATTGTCCTAGGGCTAATAAATCTCGAGGGGTGGCGCGATGTAAGCCAATTCTGGCAGTAATTCTCTCAAGATCACCGATTGAATTCAGAACGGACTGTATTTTCTTATAGTGATTTTTTTCAATGAGCTCTTCAACAGCTTGATGGCGTTGAGAGACTAGGTTCAATTGATTGCTTGGTTGATGTATCCAAGTGTTAAGTAAGCGTTTGCCCATTGTTGTAGAGGTGCCATCGATGCAATGACAAAGTGTGTTGGCATGAGAGGATGATTTATCCGAAGTTAATTCTAGATGTTGTCGTGTAACCTGTTCAATATGAATAAATTCATGTATTCTATCAATGCTTAAACCAGATAAGTGTTTTAACGAAGTATGTTTGGTTTGTTTAAGGTAGTTAAGCAGGGCTCCGGCAGCACAAACAGCGCTGGTTAGTGATTGACAGCCAAACCCAATAAGATCCTGGGTATTAAATTCTTCTAAGAGCAAAGTGTGAGCACTTTTGAAGTCAAATTCCCATTCGGGTCTTTTGGTTGGAGAGTAGTCTTTCCACGTTTCAAGTGGAGTCATGTTTTCTGGGTATAATATCTCTGAAGGTCGAATGCGAGCGATTTGTTGTTCGATATCTTTTAGATTATTCACCTCAAACACTTTAAATTGACCGCTGCTAAGCTCTAAATAAGCAAGTCCCCAGACCTGTTTGAATTCACAAAGAGCAAGTAGTAATGTGGATTTACTTTCAGTCAGTAGGTGTTCATCCGTTAATGTTCCAGGAGTTATAATTTGTGCAACTTGTCTTTCAACCGGTCCTTTTGAGGTTTTAGGGTCACCAATTTGTTCACATATGGCTACTGTTTTTCCTGCGTTGACAAGTTTGGATATGTAATTATTAGCAGCATGATGGGGGATTCCGGCCATAGGGATGGCTTGTCCACCTGATTTGCCTCGTTGAGTTAGTGTTATGTTTAATAGTTTAGAAGCTTCGATGGCATCATCGTGGAACAGTTCATAGAAATCACCGAGTCGATACAATAATAGGTGTTCGCTATTTTCATTTTTTATTTTCCAGTACTGTTGCATCATTGGGGTTTGTTTTTCAGTCATTGCGTAACTCCTTAATAAGAAGGTTGAGTGCATGAGTTGTGGTTTGCTTTTGAATGGATTCTCGATTGCCTGTTAAAAGGTAGGAATGTATTTTCATATGCTGAGGAGTCAGAATACCAATAAAGATAGTGCCGACAGGTTTTTCTTTACTACCACCACTGGGCCCAGCCACTCCTGTTGTTGCAAGAATGTGAGTGCATGAGGATTTTTTGAAGGCATTAAGCAGCATTGATTTGCAGCACTCTTTGCTCACAGCGCCTGATTTATCGAGTAAGTTTTTGGGGACGCCTAAATTTATTTTAGCTTGATTATTATAGGTAATCCACCCTCCCCAGTACCAGCTCGAGACGCCGGGAGTTGAGGTTATTGTTGACGCAATTAACCCTCCAGTGCATGATTCTACGGTGCAAACTGCTGCTTTTTTGGATGGTATTAATTGATTTAGGCTTTCACCAAGTTTTTGGTTCATCGTTACCTCTAGGTTTGTGTTCAATATTTATATCATATAAGCAATCAATATATAACCCATGAATTAAATCTTACGATGATTCTTTCTGTTAGGGTCGTATTCAAGGGCATGTCATGAAATGAGACTAACCAAAGACATTTAATTGGAGTGTCTTCATTCTAGATAGATTGGGTTGGTATAGGTTATGATTAAGTTGTCTAGTTAATGGTTATCTGTTTGTTGATTATATGACTATTTTATTGAAATTTTGTATCAATTGACGATAATATACAATGCCTGCTATTAAGTTCTATTATTGTCAATTACAATGAGGTTGTTTTGAAAGCATCAGAGATAAACAAAAATGAACAAGATGACATTGACTCAAAGTGTTATCAGACAGTGTTTTTATTCTTTTCTAGAGATATTAAAGAATGGTTTTATGATGATAAGGCTTGTAGTAAAGCTAGAGATTATATTGAATTATTTGTAAATTTTCAGAATGCAAACAGCGTTTATAAAGCCGCACTTGCTCTGCTTTCGGATATTGTTAAAAAAATGAATTTGAAACCAAAAAATAATATTCAGATTGAAGTGATATTTTACCTGAATGATTGGGCCCACAAGAACCTCGATGATGATTTTTTTCAAAGCTCAGAAGTTGTGTGTTTAATGCATTGTCCGATCATGATTAATAAAGAATCATTCCGACCACTTTATCAGCATTATGATACTCAATTGAAATACCTTGTTACACAGTTGTCTAATCGGCCTAGATATATTGTTCCTATGGTGCAAAAAGCAGTCGTGTCGCTTATGAATAGTCGCCATTCTGGTGTCAAATTTTTATATAGAAATTTTCTTATTTTTATTCAGGCTTCTTTTAATTGTTCCCATGCTCAATATGAGTTTGCTTGTATGGTGAGTCATCAAAACATGAATCATAAACAATCAATCATTGAGCTTATTATAGAGAATAACGAAGAGATGTTATTGCATCATTTAGTCAAGAATATGGACCACGTCAGTATTGAGTTTATATTTTCAAACCAGAGTATTTTAGAAGCCTTACAACAATCTTTTAAAAATTTAAAAACCCTTAAAGCAGTGCTAGGTGAAATGAGTCAATGTTGTGTGCAATCCATTCTTTTGAATCAGAAATATTTGTTGTCATTAATCAAAAGATCGACTCAAGGATTTACATTATTTTCAGATAGTGGAATCAGGGAAATAATTTTTGATAAGCTTGATGCTAAAGAGTTTGTATTTGTATTCAAGAAAATACTGTTAGACTTAATATGGAATCATAAACTTCAAGGTTTTGAGCGTACTTCAGATATTATTCAGAAGACCATCCATTTTATGGGTAGCCATATTAGAGCAAAAATTTTTTTAAATGATAATAGTGACCCATTATGGCAGAAGGGTCTTGTTCTAAAAGAAGATGTTGTGACAATGATTTGTCAAAATGTATTGATCAAAGATAGTTTGAGAATCCCTCAAGATTTTAATTACGAACAGGTCAAAGCTTGGTATCAGACTAAAGTGGGCGATAATCAGAAAAGGCGAAAAGATTTTCATGAGGAAGTTATCCATAAAATCATGAAGGCCGATATGGTAAAAATGCTCTATCAAAATAGATATGCAGGGGCATGTTGTGCCATGCTCCAGGATATCAGCTATGATGTAATCAATAATACATACCCTGATATTATCAGTGCTTGTTCTTCAGGGGTCTATATTCCCAATAAAGAGCTGCAGGAGTTGGCCTTGTTTTTGGATGAAAAGAAAAGGGGACATGAAGCGAGTGAAGGCTCCCAATCATTACCTCGTGGAGTGCCTGAGTCAAATAACCATTGAAGATATCTATTGTTGATCAATAAGTGTATCGTCAATATTAATAATGAATTGTATTTATTCTCAAGATATTGAAAATAAGTTACTTTAAAAACATGGCTAATAGATGCTTGATGATTGCTGAGTGAAAGAGAAAAAAACAATCTTCATTTTATCCTTATAGTCTGTTAGTCTACTACAATGATTAGTTTAATAATGGGGTAGAGGTATGAGTGATAATCGCAAAAAAGCTTTAGAGATAGCGCTGAGCCAAATTGATCGACAATTTGGAAAAGGCTCTGTAATGCGCTTAGGAGAGGATAGAACAAACCAAGAGATTGAGGTTATATCAACGGGTTCATTGGGGCTAGATATTGCTCTAGGTATTTTGGGTTTTCCAAAAGGGCGTATAGCAGAAATTTATGGGCCAGAATCATCGGGTAAAACAACGTTGACTTTACATGCTATAGCATCATGTCAGAAAGCAGGAGGTCAAGCTGCTTTTATCGATGCAGAACATGCGCTTGATCCCACTTATGCTGAGAAGTTAGGTGTTAATGTTGATGATCTATTAGTCTCTCAACCGGATACAGGAGAGCAAGCTTTAGAAATTACTGATATGCTTGTTAGGTCAGGGGGAGTTGATTTAGTTGTGATAGATTCAGTGGCTGCACTAACCCCTAAAAATGAGATAGAAGGTGATATGGGAGATCAGCATGTTGGTTTGCAGGCCAGATTAATGTCACAAGCCTTAAGAAAGCTAACGTCCAATATTAAAAGGTCAAATTGCTTGGTTATTTTCATTAATCAAATTCGTATGAAAATTGGGGTTATGTTTGGAAACCCTGAAACAACGACTGGAGGTAATGCCCTTAAGTTTTATTCTTCGGTTCGCCTGGATATCAGACGAATTGGCGCTTTAAAAAGAGGTGATGAGATATATGGGAATGAAACTCGAGTCAAAGTTGTTAAAAATAAGGTGGCACCCCCATTTAGACAAGCTGAATTTGATATATTATATAGTTTAGGTATCTCGAGAGAAGGTGAAATAATTGATTTAGGGGTTAAGAATAATATTGTCGAAAAGTCAGGAGCTTGGTACAGTTATTCAGGTCAGCGTTTAGGTCAAGGTAAAGATAAAGCGCGGGAATATTTATGTGAAAATCCAAAACTAGCAGCTGAAATTGAGGCCAAGATTAAAGACATTATGATACCTTCGCGTTCACAAACTAAACCTATAGAAGAGGATGCTTGATAAACAATCACAAGAAATCTACAAGAAAGCTTTAACATTATTATCCAATCGTGAGCATTCTAAGTTAGGGCTAAGGCGAAAATTGCTGCAGAGAGGTTTTCGAGGTGAGTCTTTAGACATTGTTTTAGATAAGTTGGAAAATGAAGGTAGTTTAAGTGATCAGAGGTATGCAGACTGTTATGCTCGGCATCGTTGTTCATCGGGTTTTGGGCCTAATCGAGTTGCACTGGAGCTTAGGGAAGAGGGTGTTTCTGACATATTTATTGATGCAGCCATAAGTTTATTAGATTTTGAGTTTGCTTCAGGTAGAGATCGTTATTTAAATAAGCTGAGTCATTTGGATGAACCTGCTAAGCTAAAAAAATTATGGCAAAGAGGTTTTGATTATAAGGAAGATGCTTTTGAGTCATCGTGTTAATAAGGGGTGAAGATGGAAGTCAATAAAATACGAAAGTTATTCATTAAATATTTCGAGGAAAGGGGGCACAAGCATGTCGAGTCTAGTCCCTTAGTTCCTCAAGGTAAAGACCAAAGTTTATTATTCACCAATGCAGGAATGGTTCAGTTCAAGGATGTATTTTTAGGCAATGATAGCCTTGCTTACAATTGCGCGGTAAGTTCGCAAAGGTGCCTAAGAGCAGGTGGTAAACATAATGATCTTGAAAATGTTGGTCACACAGCAAGGCATCATACCTTTTTTGAGATGTTGGGAAATTTCAGCTTTGGAGATTATTTTAAAGAGCAAGCGATACATTATGCGTGGGAGTTTTTAACGTTGCATTTAAAGTTACCTAAAGATAAGTTGTGGGTGACGGTTTATAAGGATGATGACGAGGCATACAATATATGGAAAGATAAGGTAGGTTTTCCTGAAGATAAAATTATCCGATGCGGAGAAATAGACAACTTCTGGTCGATGGGCGATACGGGGCCATGCGGGCCGTGTTCAGAAATAT
The DNA here is from genome assembly GCA_036012865.1 of Gammaproteobacteria bacterium. Classification (GTDB taxonomy): domain Bacteria; phylum Pseudomonadota; class Gammaproteobacteria; order Comchoanobacterales; family Comchoanobacteraceae; genus DASCQC01. The sequence goes on along the minus strand of DASCQC010000026.1, from coordinate 133,355 downwards.
TTTTTGATCATGGGCCTGATGTTGCAGGAGGGCCTCCTGGATCAGAAGATCAGGATGGAGACCGGTTTGTAGAAATATGGAATATGGTATTTATGCAATACAATCGTGATAACAACGGTTTGCAGCCATTGCCTAAGCCTTCAGTAGATACGGGCATGGGTTTAGAGCGTATTGCTGCGGTTATGCAAGGAGTTCATTCCAATTATGATATCGATCATTTTCAATACCTACAAAATCAATTGTTTTCTAGATTTTCAACTGTTCAATGGAGTAGAGTCGCGGGTCAAGTTATTTCAGATCATATAAGAGCCATTTGCTTTTTATTGGCAGATTTTGTTTACCCAAGCAATGAAGGACGGGGGTATGTTTTAAGAAGAATATTACGACGAGCTGTAAGGTATGGTTATCAGTGTGGTCAAAAGGATCCTTTTCTACATCAATTAGTTGATGATTGCATTCATCTTTATCAAGAAGTATGCCCTCAACTTGTGAATGATGGTGATAGAATTAAAGACATTATTCTATCAGAAGAGGTCTCTTTTTACCGAACAATTGAACAAGGAATGTTATGGTTTGATAAGTATATGCAGGAGTTAACAACCGATACTCTCTCTGGAGATAAGGTGTTTAAACTATATGATACTTATGGCTTTCCTATTGATTTGACGGCAATGATGGCTAAAGAGAGAGATGTCGATATTGATGAGGAGGGTTTTCAGAAGTGTTTACAAGATCAAAAAAGTCGATCACAAAAGAGTCAAAAGTTTAAAACAGTTGAGTTGGAGTCTTATCGACATCTGCCAGAATCAGAGTTTTTAGGCTATGATCAAAGTGAGGTCGTTGCGACAATCATAGCTATGAATGAGGGGGAAGGTTCTGTTGAGGCGGGTCAAGATGTCGCTGTTGTTCTAGATCAAACTCCGTTTTACGCAGAATCTGGTGGACAAGTGGGGGATTGTGGTTGGATCTATGGTCCAGCAGGGCTGATGAGAGTGACTGAAACACAAAAAAGTTCCCAAAGTATTGTGCATTATGGTCGTGTTGAGGAGGGTGTTCTAACAACAGGGGAATCTATTCGAGCGGTGATTGATGATCGTCAGGCTATTGTGCGTAACCATAGTGCAACGCATCTTTTACATGCAGCATTAAGATTAGAACTGGGTGATCACTTAGTACAAAAGGGCTCATTGGTAGATGCCGGTAAGCTAAGGTTTGATTTTAGTTGTCCTAAGGCGTTAACTAAAGATCAATTGAATAAAATTGAGGTTGTTGTTAATCATTGGGTTCAGAGGAATTTTGAAAGAAAAACTCAGACCATGTCACTTGAGCAGGCGAAAGATTCAGGAGCCATTGCTCTTTTTGGTGAAAAGTATGATGAGAACGTTAGGGTGGTTAGTTTTGGACCTATTTCTACAGAGCTTTGTGGAGGTACTCATGTAGATTTTACTGGTGATATTGGTTTCTTTTCTATTGTATCTGAGTCCAGTGTGTCTGCGGGTATTAGAAGGATTGAGGCAATCACTGCGTTAGAGGCCCTAGCTAGGTTTCAGAAAAGTAGGGCAATTATCTCCGATTTAACGACATCTATGAGTGTTAAAGAAGAGGGTTTATTGGATAAATTTAAGCAGATGAAAGAAGAGATTAAAGGCTTAAAAAAATCTCGTGTAGAAAAATCAGAGGGAGTTGAAGACTGGATTAAAGAAGAGACTGTTTTTAACCGCATAGGATGGTTGGTAAGAAAAGTAGAAGCTGAACCTGGTTTATTAAGAATGTATGCTGATAAAATACGAAGCTTTAATGGGGATAGAGTGATCATTTTAATGAGTGCTAAGGATAAAAAATATAATGTTTTATGTACGATTAGTCATTCGCTCAAGGGGTTATATTCTGCTAAAGAAATATTGAATGTTTTAATCAACTTCAGTGGTGGACGTGGTGGGGGTAAGGATACCCTGGCTCAGGGTGTTTTAGATACACAGCTTCAGGTGGAAGGTGTCAAAAAGCTATTAACTGATTGGGTAAAAAGCAATGAAGACTGAGCTTTTGGTTAAAAAGTTTGGTGGTAGTTCTTTGGCCAATAGTGAGAGAATCGATAACGCTGCTAAAATTATTGCAGAATCTTATCAATCATCTAAGGTATGCGTTGTGGTTTCTGCAATGTATGGGGAAACAGAACGTTTGAATCAATTAAGTCAAATGGGTTCCGAGTCAGGTGGGCGAGAGCTTGCAGCTTTATTAGCTACTGGAGAGCAGGTAGCTGCATCATTATTGAGTATGAGTTTAAATCGTTTAGGGTGTCCGGCTCAGTCCTTTCAGGGTTGGCAGGTTCCGATTAGAACAGGGGAGTCATACGTTAATACCTCGATAGAGGGTGTGGCTGTTTCCAAGTTAAATCAAGTATTAACTAGGGGTGTTGTACCCGTTGTTACGGGGTTCCAAGGGGTTAACGACGATGATGAGATTGCTATCTTACATCGAGGGGGGTCAGATACTACTGCAGTAGCTTTGGCTTCATCCTTAGGGGCCGAGAAGTGTCAGATCTACACTGATGTAGAGGGTGTCTGTGGGGCGGACCCTGCTATGGTTGCTGATGTGGGTGTTCTTAAGGAGCTCAGTTATGAAGAAATGTTAGATTTATCAAGTTTAGGTTCTCAAGTATTACAGTTTAATTCAGTTGAATTAGCATGTAAGAAGAGTGTCACGCTTCAGGTTTTATCTTCGATCAAACCAGGTGATGGAACTTACATTGTTGCAGAGGAAAATTTAATGTCACACCCAAATATTAGAGCGGTAGCTCATCACAATGAACAGGCTCAGATAGCGATTGAGGATTTACCTAATGAAAAAGGGGTAGCCTATAAGATACTTGAGCCATTAGGAAGGGCCGGTGTTAAGATTGATATGGTTATTCAGAGTATTTCGAGTGAAGAAAATAAATGCTCAATGAGCTTCACTTTGTCTAAGCAGGATTGTTCTGATGCTATGAGTGTTATTTCACCCATCGTGAGTTCATTGGGTGGTGTTTTATCTTGTCGTAAAGATCTGGCTAAGCTTTCAGTGGTCGGGATTGGAATGAAATCAAGGGCCGGGGTTGTGTCTTCAGTACTGGCTGTGTTAGCAAAGGATGGAATTAATATTGAGATGATGAGTACTTCTGAAATCAATATTTCAATGATTATTCATGCTAAATATATTGAGTTGGGTGTGCGTTCTTTGGTTGAAGCTTACCAGCTAAATAGGTTAGATCTTATGGTTTCTTAGGTGTTGATTTAAATCTTATAAATATAAGTCTTAGTTGAATTGCAGTCAATATCCTACGTTAAATAATATTTTTTTCTAAAAAACTTGAAAAAACAATTGATTTTGTTCTATAATTAGATATGGATGGTAAATAAAGTTATTTAAAACACATTTTGATTGAATTTATCATCATAATAACGTAAAAGATGTGTTTTTAGCGAACAATACGGAGAAGGAAATGTTAATTTTGACCAGAAGAGTTGGTGAAACCCTCATCATTGGCGATGATGTTAAGGTAACTGTTCTTGGTGTGCGTGGTCATCAGGTTAGGATTGGTGTAGATGCACCCAAGACTGTGTCCGTCCATCGTGAAGAAATTTATCAGCGTATTCAATCAGAGCAGTCCGCACAAGAAAGAAAAGATGATTCAATTGATCTTGGTGATTGATTATAAATCAATCCAGTGATAAAATTTACTGTGATTGGAGAGGTGGCCGAGTGGTTGAAGGCGCTCCCCTGCTAAGGGAGTATGGGTGAATAACTCATCGAGGGTTCGAATCCCTCTCTCTCCGCCAGAAATAATTATAAATAATATTTTAACCATGATGAGTATGACTTCTTTTGTTTTGAGGAGTTGATGGACAGATCATTAATTTCTAACAGAATCTAACGTTTTCTGTGACTATCAGTAGATAGTGACAGGAGAGGTTGTAGTGATGATTATTTTGTATAACCAAGTTCTTTTTCTATGACCTTGATTATTTTTGGTGAGTCTGGAGGCGTTAAGCTACTAAACCAGTCAATCAATTGACCATCTTTATCGATGATATATTTATAAAAGTTCCATTTGGCTTGACCTAGCATACCGGCTTCTTTGTTGAGCCACTTCATAAATGGCTTGGAATTTTCGCCGTGGACTGTTAATTTTTGAGTGACCGTAAAAGTGACTTTATGTTGATTAAAAAAGAAGTTTTTAAGTTGTTCATTGGATAGGGGTTCTTGTTGTCTAAATTCATTAGAGGGAATGGCAATAACCTCGAGCCCATAAGGCTTGTATTTTTGATACATATTTTCTAAGGGTTTTAGCTGAGATACAAACCCACATTGAGATGCGGTATTTATGACAAGAATGACTCTGCCTTTCATTGAAGCAAGGTTTAATTCATTTCCATTTAATAAAGGAAGGGTGAAGTTATGTGCGGTTATTTGATTAGCCATAATGGATGAGTTTTGTAGAATGATCAGTAAAGCTATGGTTAATATTAACCGGATTCTCATGAGCGCTTCAATGATTGATTGGTATTATCGTTATTAATTGCTTTTTTGGGGGTGTCTTTCGGGGATTGATGGTGTTGTAATGGCTGGGTTTGAAAGAATTCATAACGGTCAAAATTATTGATGATGAAGGTGACAAGGCATAAAGTAATACTGATATTAATGATGCATTTAAAAATAAAGTAATTGATAGATATGATGTCATGATGGTAGGCTTTGTAGTCAAAAATAATGAAGAAAAGATAGGGGATAAAAACACAAAGGCTAATAGGGAAGAAGTTTTGAATATTAAGAAGCCATAAACCTAAAGAAATAATAAAGCATAGGATTAGTATAGACGGTTTGGTGGGGCTCAAAAATAATTGACTGTAGGTCCCTGTATAGAAAACAGTCATGATTAGTGCATATTGAATTAGATTGTCTTGTGAGATTTCTACAATGGGTGTGGGTATTAAGTCAGCCAACCCGATGAAGGGAATAAGTATTAACAGATTGATTAATGTTGGTATAAGCGGGCGAGTCATGCTTCATTCCTAGGTATAATGCACTCAATAGATTGTCATCAATCACCGGAGATAACCCTAAAATACTAAATTATGCATACCTTAGCAAATACTGTCGTAAAAAATAATGATATAAGTATTATATTACTGGAGTTGAAATAATTAAATAGTCTATTAAATGGAATAATGGTACAATAATGACTATGGGGTTTGTAAGAGGAAATTAAAATGTTCAAAAGGATTTTTGCTGGAGCACTTTTATTAATGTTGTTGGTTTACATTGGTGTTTGGTTGTCTGCTGGGATGTTAATTAAGAGATATTATATTTCAATGATAGAAAACTTAAATAATAGAACGGGTCATTACCTATCAATTCCGTCCAAAAACTACCAGTTATATTTAAGTGGTTTCCCGTTTAAATACCGCATGACCTTAGAGAATGTTAAGTTAAAGCCGGGGCTTTATTTTTTCAATGGCCTTGGTGAAGTCCCTAGTGATATTGAGATTAAAGGTAAATTGATTTCAGAGTGGAATCTTGTTGCTAATAAAGTAATCATTAAATTTCAAGGGACGGGTGGTAATCAAATGACCTCTGAAAATATGATTCTTCCTTCACTTGCATCTCTTCGGACCCTTGGCAGCAAGAAAAATTCTCTTGAGTATGTGAATTTTGAAATAGGGTTCCATCATGCCCTGTTATGGAAATTAATGGCGCATGAAAAAGGTGGGCTTGAAGATATTATTAAGGGTGAAAGTATTAAGTACTTAACGGTAAAGATCAACCCTTTCTTTTTTAAGTCTGAAAACCATACTAAGAATATTATCAAAACACCTATTCAGATGCATTTTAGAACAGATCAATACTCAGATAGAAATACCATTCATTTTGATACCGAGCCATTTTCTATGTGTACAATCCCTGATTATTCTTCGGTCTTTGGGGAGAATACACTGCCATCGATATTTGAGAAATGTCAACCCTGGACATTAGATTATGATTTGGATATAAGCTTCTCACCTGAGATGAATAAGGTGTTGAAGGAGGGTTCATTTGAGGGGATTATGACTAAGCCCTTTGGTGTAAAAAGTAAACTAAACTTACATTGGAATTCCTCTTTGGAGCACCTACAACTTTATGTAAATTTTCCTTATCCCTATTCTTTTTTTGACTTTAAGCAGTTGCCTGATACGTATATTTCATATGAATTTTTTGATGATTGGTTTGATCAGTATGACATGAGTGCAACAGATATAGATTTATTCAATAATTTAGAATTGAAGGTAATGGGTTCGCATCATTTCAAAGATTACTTTATGCCCAGCCAATCAGAACCCCCTCTAAAATATTTGTATATACCTAGCAATAAAAGCTCTCAGTTGTTATTAGCTCAAAGGTTGCTGGTTTCTTGGGGGTCTCTTGGTAGGGTTCTGAATAATAGTCAATTAATGAGCTCAGCTAGGTTCAAACTATCGAGTGCTCAAAAGGGTAAAATATCTTTTGATGTCATATCTAAGTACCAATCTAAATTAAAAGGTAAACTTGAGATTAGTGAAGAAAATGCTTTGGGCTTTTTCTTAGGAGAGTCAACATTGGCTCCTAAAGTTAAGATTACTAACCTGGGTTATTGGGTGGATGTATACACTACAGGCATCAAGGAGTTTTGTGATTTGAAACAACACAAGGCCTGTCAGGGGCTTAAGAAAAAAGTACTTTCTTGGGCGGGTAGTAATATGAAGAAACCTTTGCCCGATGAATATATTTACGATGCTAAGAACAACCCTAACGATATCTTAGGTCTTTTCAATATTATTAACGCATGTAATATGGCGTGCTATTCAGTTGGTACACAGCCTACTAAGCATTAATTGATAGGTTTTATTGTCGAACAGTTTTGCAAGACCCTGTTATGAGGTGTGCTGTGTCTTGCAGTAGAATATCATCTGCCATCATTAGAGTTCTTTTATCAAATTAAGATGTGGTGGGATCAAATTTCTTTTCATAACGTTTGAGTATGTCAAAGACTAAGGCTACTGAAAAGCACAACGTAAAGAAGAATATGGGCAGCGGGTATTCAGTTCCGTCATGAATGAAGCTCATGATCAGAGTGATGATGGTGCAGATACCATAATAGATAAACCCATAAATAGATGAGGCTGTCCCTGCTATTTTTTGGTACGGCTCAAGGCCTAAGGCAATTGAATTAGGAATAACGAGGCCCAGACCCGCCATAATCACGAAGGTACTGAGCATTAATGCGCCGCAAGCGAGCCAGATGTTAGGGTGGATTAATAGTCCGGTAAATAAGCTTACAAGCAAGATGCTTGATCCTATAATGCTCGTTCTACACCCGTATTGAATAATGGTTCTTGGGCATAGAGAACGAGTTGCCAGTTGGTGAGATATTTGGCCCCCAATAAACCAAGCTGCTGCAATAAATATAAACATGAGTCCATGCAGTGAGGGACTAAGGTGTAAAATATGTTTGAAGTAAAAAGGGCTTTCTTGGAAGTAGCAAAAGCCAACGGATATGGAGCACCCAGTTAAGAATGCGCATGCGAGGGTTTTGGGGTTGGTTAATAGAATTGAAAAGCCTTGTAAGAGTTTAGTTTGTTTTTCGATAGTGTCAGGGCGTGTTTCGGGTAATAGGGTTAAAATGCTAAGGCACATGAAAACAGCTAGGCCTATTAGCACAGGAAAGATGGAGAACCAGCCAAAATATTGGTCAAGCAGTCCTCCTGCAATAGGTCCAAGAGCAGGGGCTATAGCAAGCGAGCTTCCAATGAGAGAAAACACACTGGAGCGTCTATTTAAGGTGAAGGCATCTCTGGAGATGGCGTAGCCAATAACGGACCCTGCACTTCCACCAAAGGCTTGAACAATGCGTGAAAGTAGAAGTGTGTCTATGGTGGTTGCAAGGTAGCATCCAATGCAGCCTAGGGTATAGGTTGAAAAGCCAATTAAAAGGGACGGTTTTCGTCCTATTCTATCGGAAAGGGATCCCCATAATAACATGCCGAAGGCGTAACCAAATAAGTACAATGTTAAAGTGGTTTCTGCTAGGGATTCCGAAATGTTAAAGGCTTTAGAAATATCAGGTAAAATGGGGCTGTATATACTCTCTGACAGATTGGGAAGAATGACCATAGCAATAATGATCCAAACTTGGGGGGACTTGTTAATCTTTGTCGTCATGATTTTTCCTGGTATGAGTTGATGCTATGGGTGAGCCCAAGTGGGAGGTAGATGCAAGACAATACTACCGCGGTGTAAAATAGGGTTTCGAATGATGGTGGCATTGGCATGTAGGTTAGGTAAATTAGATAGCAGCATGAGCCTACAAGAGCAGACCCTAAAAGACCCAGGGTCTTATTAAGTAAAGAGCTGCGTTTCGGTTGATTGATAGGAAGGAGTGCTGCTAAGGTTTGAGCTAACATAACACCCCAGCAACTTAAGATATAAGGGGTTTCATGGGCATGCAAGATGACGACGAATGTGCATAGTATGAATAAATATACCATGACAAGACGTTCTGAGTAGGCAGAGATTGAGGCGTGGTAGGTGGTGATGTGAAGTGCTGCAAAGGCAAAGCCCCCTAAGATATCCAGGGTATTATGGTAGCCTAATTGGATTTCGGCAAGACCGATAGCTAAGATAATGGCGGCTAGAGGGATTTTTTGAATGTAGGATTTCGAGCAGTAGGCAAGGTAACCATATACAGCGGTTGATGCATGCATGTGACCACTTGGAAAAGCGAAGGTGGAACTCGCATAAGGCAGTGAGATATGAAATAGAGCTTTGAGCCATACATTGATGATAATAACGGACATCAGTAAGTAAGTAGCTCTTAAGGTTGATTGAGGGTTGTCATAAAATACCATTAACCACAACCAAATCATGATGGTAGAGGTGTTGCTGAAGATAATAAAGGGCTCAATTAATTCGATCATGAATGTAAATATACATTGAATGAGAACATAAACCAAGTAATTTTATTGCATCCCCTTAACAGGGTTGATAAGATAATTCCAAGCGCCCGTAGCTCAGCTGGATAGAGTACCTGGCTACGAACCAGGCGGTCGGAGGTTCGAATCCTTCCGGGCGCGCAAGAGTTTAGCTAAAAAATTTATTTGCTTAGAACAGATAAATTAAGTTATAAATTTTAGTTAAATATTTTCAATATTTATGGAGAATGTGAATGAGTTTTAATAAAGGTTTAATGGTCAGTGCCGGGCTTGCTTTATCGTTGAGTGTGTTGGCTGGGTGTGCCGAAGATCCGGATGATATTTCAGCTAGTTATGTATCGGTTTCAACTTATAAAAACCAAAATTGTCAGCAGTTGATGGTTGAAAATAATAGGCTTTGTACAAAGCTAAATAAAATGCATGGAAGTTTGCGTACTAAAGCACGTAAAGACATTGCTAAAGCCACTGCAGGGGCTGTATTAACACCTTTTATCTTTTTAACGATGGACGGTAAGAATTCGCCTGAGTCAAAAGAGTTTGCACGATTAAAGGGCTCTTATGAAGCTGTTCAGGTTAAGGCCAAATCAATGCATTGTAAAATGGCTAGGTTTAAAACCCCACAGAGTATATTAGCGGCTTCTAAAAAGCCTATTCCAGCTAAGAAAGAGACTATTTCCTAATTCAATTATTTTATTTGTTCTAAGGCTCATTTCTACTTCAAGGAATGGGCCTTTTTTTAAGGGTCTAATCATTTAATTATCTAATCTTTTAACCCTACTATGACCGTCACCGTCCTCGATGGCATGAGGCTTATCACTTAACGCTGATTGTTGGTTTATGACTTGCCCAGCAAAGTTTCCAGCTAATATTCCTGCTGAGTTTAGCGTGTCTACGGCATTTTTGTTGCTGGGCTCGGAAGTGATTTCAGTGTTTGATTTATACATAGCTTCTTTAATGGTGTTGATAGGTAGGACGTTCATAATGTCTTGATAGATTTCTTTCATGGATGACCAGATGCTATCAGCGCTGAGGTTATCATAGGCACGTGAAGAGAAGCATATGACTTCAACAAATTTTAGGGCGTAGAAAACGATGTCTTTCGTCATGGCTGCATGAATTCCAGTTAAGCCAGTAAAGTATATTGCCAAAAAATGCATAAGAATGGTTGAAAATTCATAAACTATTGTGCTGAATGCAATTCCTGAGATGATTTGATCTTCAAGGCCTGATGGGTTGTCAAAATCTGATACTATGTGCATAAAATAACGACAGGATAGGTAGAGAATGTAAAAGCTTGAGACCACTGATGTGCCTAATAATAGTACGGCGGGTAAGGCCCAAATAGAGGCAGTAGTATAAACTTCATTGGCTGCTAGGCTGCATAAACAACTGATCAGTCCAAGCAGAAGGAAAAGTGATACGGGGTGTTTAATTCCTAGAGGAAACTGAGATTTTAAATCACCATTATCATCATAGGTTGCTTTTGAAAGAGGAGCTTTCTTATTGTCCTGACTAAGGCCAAAGGTAAGGCTCATGGCCATAAACCCCATGGAGCAATACTGAAAAAAACCTGAAACAGAAAGAAACGGAATAAAGTATGTCATTGCCCACAGAAGCACTACAATTGTGATCGTCTTTCGTAGGAGTTTGAACCATGTAGACTCATCCTGGTTACTAGATGGTTCAGCGTGTTTGGTTTTTTCATTGGAGATGTTGCTAATTGACATTGCCATGATTAAATATCCTCGGTTAGTGACGGTGTGGTCATAAGCATAGATTATAAAATAGCGCTTGATATAAATCAACATAGGTGGGCTGTTTTGTTAACAAGGGCTTTAAAGGTTTATAAGTTATACCCTAGTTGCTGAAAAATGTAACATAAGAGTGATTTTATGTCAAGGTATGGGTAGGTGGGAGGTTTTCTTTTTTTGAATTCAAGCTATCTAATGCTGTTGTTATACTTCCAATTCAGCGGAGGGTTCTTTAGAGGGGGCGCTTATTTTCAAGCTTTCAATGTCTTGAAATCTCTGGGTAAGTTTTTTAGAAGAGGTGTGTACCTGTCCAACATCATCATTAGCTTGCCCAATGTGGTTGGCAAGTTTATCCATGCGTTTTTGAAAGCGACCAAAATCTTGGCTTAACATTTTTAAATGATATTTCATCGTGTCCATGTGGTTACGGGTAGCTTGATCTTTGAGTACAGAGAGCGCCGTATTTAATATGGCCATCATGGTTGTGGGGGAAGCTATCCAGACTTTGAGTGAATGGGCAAACTCCACAACATCTGTGAGTTCAGCATGAATCTCAGCAAACACAGCTTCTGCAGGGACGTACATGATAGCTCCTTCGGATGTTTCTCCTGGAATATAGTACCGGTCTGCAATATCTTGAATATGCTTTTTTACATCCTGTTTGAACGTGGTAAGTGCTTTATGTTTATCGGTTGTATTTTGGGCTTTAATGTAATTTCGATAGTTTTCTAAAGGAAACTTAGCGTCAATAGGGATGTCTCCAGTAGGCTGTGGCATGGTTAGTAGGCAGTCTACTCTTTTGCCGTTTGATAAGGTTGCTTGTAGTTTGAAATGTTTTTCAGGAATGACATTACGAACTAGGGTTATTAATTGGGTTTCACCAAAAGCGCCCCTTGATTTTTTATCTGTTAATACACTTTGTAAGTCAGTAACATGGGTTGAAAGTTCTGCGATGCGTTCTTGTGCTTTGTCAATCAAAATGAGACGCTTAATGACGTCGCCAAAGACTTCATGAGATTTTTCAAACCCTTTAGATAACCGTTGATCAACTTGTCCACTGATAGATTTAAGGTGGGCATCTATGTTCTTTTGTAAAGCTGTTAATGAATCATTGGTGTGGCTTTGATGTTGTCTGAGTTGAATAAAAAGCTGTTCACGACTGGACTGCATAATTTGTCGAATATTCTTTTCAATGGATTGAGACAGCTTTAGTTCGAGGTTTTCTTGGTTTTTTTTATGGAGGTTTAAGAATTCGTTGGTGGATTGCTGTAAGGATCTTATTTTTTCATGGGTGTTGTTAATACTTTGTTCTCTTAATGTTAATAGATGGAGTAAGGTCTTTTGATTTTCTTTGATGGTTTGGTGAGCTAATAAAGTATTGATTAAGGTGGCTGCAGCAACACATAAAGTTAAGGCAGCTAAAATGGAATATAAAGTTTCATTGAGCATACGGACTCCTCCTTGCTCTAGTCTAAGTAGCGAGTAGCCTTTATTCAACCTATATATAAGAATAATGTTAGAGAATGAGGTAGGTGTGATTTAATAAGAGTATTACCATGATTAGAACTGGATAAAGGTATTGATCGGTGTAGATTGCAGAGCAATCAAGATGGAGTGAAAGATATGGGGGCCGATATGATTAAATTTCAAGTATAAATATTTGAGTGAGCATTCTTGGTTTTTAAAGGCGCTCATAAAGGCAATGGCTCCAGATGGGCCAATAAAATTATTTTCAAGTTTTAGTGATTTTAGTTTTGAATGGATAAGGGCTTGGGCAAGGGCAATGGCTCCTTGGGGTCCTATAAAATTATTGTTAAGATTAAGTGACTTTAGTGGGCATTTGGGTGTGGATATGGCGGTAGATATGTGTTGTGCGCCACCTGACAAAATACAGTTATTGCTTAGGTTTAAGTAGACAGTTTTGCAATCATTTTTTTCTAAGTGTTGAGCAATCATTGTGGCACATTCATCATTGAGTTGTTGATGAGATAAATTCAAGAATGATTGATTGTTTTTAAGTAGGTTATTTAGCTCTTTAATATTCATGACTCATTATAACATTTTTATTTAAAAAAATCAATATTATCAGTCATTTCGACTTTATATGTGGTTGTGGAGGGTAGCGTGTGGTTATTTAAACCCGTGACATGTACTCCTTATGTTCTCTATAATGGTGTTTTAAGCTCATGTTAGGAGGGTTTATGCAAATTATTAAGTATTATCATCAAAAGCAATTATATTCATCAAGGTTTAATCATGAGCAAGCTTTTTTATGGGTTTATCAGCCGGGTCGTGGATATTCATTTGCCTTGTGGGGGAGAAGGCCTAGAGAGGCCTGTGATTTGCCTTGTGGGGCAATAGTGGATAGGCAAGAGCTGTTGCAGGGTGTGTGGGATATTTATTGCCCAAGTTATGTGGCTATTCAATTGGATTCTTTCCTGATTAGAGGTCTTGATAATCGCTGTTATTGGTTTAAAGTATCCCAAGGTAATGTTCTGTTGGGATTGCAGTTGAATAGCGGAAATATAAAACGTATTTACTGCGTTGTGGAGAATATTTTGAGACCCACAACGTTTATTTATTGGCCAAGATTTGTCTGGGTTGAGGCGTTTAATAAGATTAATGTAAAAAAACCTATGAATATCTAGCCATTTGACAGTATTTTTTGTTACAATTTTTCTTGATTTTAATGATAGGGTAAGTATGGCGAAGTTTATATTCATCACAGGGGGTGTTGTATCATCACTGGGCAAAGGCATAGCCTCTTCATCATTGGGCTCATTGCTAGAGGCCTATGGTGTTAATGTCACCTTTATTAAATTAGACCCTTACATCAATATAGACCCAGGAACCATGAGTCCTTATCAGCATGGAGAGGTTTATGTCACTGATGATGGCTCAGAAACAGATCTAGATTTAGGTCACTATGAACGTTTCACTAAAGTAAGAATGAAAAAATATAATAATTTTACTTCAGGTAAAGTATACGCTGAGGTTACAAGAAAGGAGCGTAAAGGAGATTATTTAGGGGCAACGATTCAAGTCATTCCACATATCACTAATCAGATTGAAGAATGGATTTTGAGGGGAGCTGAAGGTTCTGATGTTGCTTTGGTTGAAGTGGGGGGTACGATTGGTGATATTGAATCCCTGCCTTTTCTAGAGGCTATTCGTCAAATGAGAGTGAAATATGGTATGGACCGTACTATGTTTATACATTTGACCCTGGTGCCGTACATTGAAGCTTCAGGAGAAATGAAAACTAAACCGACACAACACTCTGTTAAAGAGCTTCGATCAATAGGAATTCAGCCTGATTTGATTTGGTGTCGATCAGCTCAACCCTTAGCTCCTTCGCTAAAAGAAAAAATAGCCTTATTTACCAATGTGGATAAAGACAAAGTAGCTACACTTGAAGATGTTAAGTGTATCTATGAAATCCCATTACTTTTGAAGCAACAAAAAATTGGTGAATTAGTCGCAAAAAATTTGAATTTAGAATATAAGCACCATGATCTAGGTGATTGGAAGGCAGTGGTTCATAACTACCTAAATCCTGATGGCTCAGTCATTATTGGTTTGGTTGGTAAGTATACTAACCTAGAGGATGCTTACAAATCTATTGCCGAAGCATTGGTACATGCCGGTATTTTTCACTGTTGTAAAATTGATATTCGATATATCAATTCAGAAAATTTAATAGACAATATATCAACCTTAGATGAATGCGATGCTATTTTAATTCCAGGGGGTTTTGGTGAAAGAGGTATTGATGGAAAGGTGATGGCAGCTAAGTATGCCAGAGAAAAGCATGTTCCTTATTTTGGTATTTGTTTAGGTATGCAGGTTTGTGTTATTGAATATGCCTGTAATGTTCTAGGGTTGAATGCCAACAGCACAGAATTTGATGTTAAAGCTGAGCACCCTGTCATAGCAACCATATCAGATTGGCAAAAGGGGATGGATTTAGGGGGAACGATGCGTTTAGGATTGCAGACAACAACGATCAAGAAGGGTTCCAATGCGGCAAACTTTTATGGAAAAGAGAAGGTGGAGGAGAGACATAGGCATCGGTATGAGTTTAATCCTATGTTTATAAGTAATTTTAATGATTCCAGTTTTAAGGTATCTGGAGTTTCAGAAAATGATTTAATAGACATTGTCGAGATTGAGGGTCACCCTTGGTTTATTGGTTGTCAGTTTCACCCTGAATTTCTCTCAAAGCCAAGAGAGTGTCACCCGTTATTTAAATCCTATATACAGGCGGCAATGGAATATAAAGAAAGGAAATTAAATGAATTGGTTAGTTAATCGCACGCAAGATCTTTCAAGGTTTTTTCTTATCGCTGGCCCCTGTGTTATTGAGTCACGTGCCCTGGTGCATGAGATCGCGGGTCAATTGAAAGAATGGGCTGAGTTATTAGATATCCCTTTGGTGTTTAAAGCTTCTTTCGACAAGGCGAATCGAACATCACTTTCTAGTTTTAGGGGGGTTGGTAAAGAGAAAGGGTTGGCAATTTTACAAGAAGTAAAACAGCAGTTTAACCTCCCAGTGGTTACGGATGTTCATGAGGTTGAGGGGCTCAATGAAATAGCAGAAGTTGTTGATGTTATTCAAATACCGGCCTTTTTATGCAGACAAACTGATTTGATTACGGCGGCAGCAAAAACAGGCAAAGTTGTTAATATTAAGAAAGGGCAGTTTTTAGCCCCCGAGGATATGCGTTTTGTCTATGAAAAGGCAAAAGAGTATGCTTCCCATGATATTTGGCTTTGTGAGAGAGGCTCGTCTTTTGGTTATCATAACCTTGTTGTGGATTTTCGAGGTCTATCGGTCATGCGTTCAATGGCTCCTGTCGTGTTTGATGCTACGCACTCTGTTCAGCTTCCTGGAGCTGGAGGAGGGGTTTCTTCGGGTCAAAGACAGTATGTTCCTTATTTGGCTAAAGCTGCTGTGACATGTGGTGTTGATGGTCTTTTTATGGAAACACACCCTTCTCCAGAGAGGGCGTTAAGTGATGGCCCTAATGCATGGCCACTAGATAAGATGTATTCGTTACTTAAGGAGTTAGTTGAGTTAGATAAGTTAAATAGAAAACAGGCTAGTGAAAAGGCTTATGAATAAAATAAAAAATATTGTATGTGTTGAAGTGTTGGACTCAAGGGGGAGGCCAACGATTCGTTGTATTATGTATTCTATGCAGGGTCATGTTGCCCAGGCAACATCTCCATCTGGAGCTTCGTGCGGTTCTTATGAGGCTTTAGAGCTGAGGGATAGCCATTCAGATAGATACCTGGGCCTGGGAGTTGCCGAAGTTATTAGTGCGTTGGATAAGGAGTTAATACCTCATTTATTAGGTTTTGAGTTGGGAGAACAGAGTTTGTTTGATCAACAACTCATCGAGATAGATGGCACAACAAATAAGTCAAGGCTTGGGGCCAACTCACTGTTGGCGATTTCATTGGCTTATGCCAAATTAAGCTCATTAGTGGATCAAAATGATTTTTATAAGAGTTTATTAAAAGATAGTGATGACGTTAAATTACCTATTCCATTTGTCAATGTGATTAATGGGGGGGCTCACGCAAATAATAAGTTGGAAATCCAGGAGGTTATGATTGTACCTTTTGGCTTTGATAGCTTTGCTGATTCTATTAGGTGTGCAAGTGAGCTCTTTGCTCTTTTAAAACAACATCTCTCCAGTCAGGGTGTGGCAACTACTGTTGGCGATGAGGGGGGGATTGCTCCCAATATCAGTTCGGTTGACGAAGCCTTAGATCTTTTGACGAAAGTCATAGAAGGTTCGCGCTATAAACTGGGTGAGCATGTGTGTTTTGCTCTTGATTGTGCTGCAAATGAGTTGTATCGAAAAGGTAAATATTGTCATCAAGGCACTTTTTATGATGCCGATGAATGGTTGAGTGTGATATCCGGCTGGGTGGAGAAATACCCCATTGTATCTATAGAGGATGGTTTTGCTGAAGATGATTGGAGCGGTTGGCAACAGATGGTTAAGAGTTTAGGTAGCAAGGTTCAGTGTATTGGGGATGATTTGTTTGTTACCAATCATAAGCGAATAGGTGAAGGTATCGATTTAAAATTAGCCAATGCTGTTTTAATTAAACCCAACCAAGTTGGTACCTTGTCTGAAGCTATCAGTGCGATCAATGTTACCAAGAATTGTGGGTGGCAGTCTATGCTTTCGCATCGTTCGGGTGATACCGAGGATATTGCTATAGCGGATATTTGTGTGGGTATGCAAGTTTCCCAAATTAAAACGGGGTCAACCTGTCGATCTGAGCGCACAGCAAAATACAATCGGCTGTTAGAAATTGAAAAATTAGACCAACGGGCACAATTTACCAAGGTTAATGCCTTGTTTGACTTGCATTTACAATCTCATAAGGGCTAATATAATTAAGTGAATAGCCAGTTATCTAAGGGAATTATTATTGTTATTGCCATCCAGGTTATGGGGATTGTTGCTATGCAGTCACGTATGTGGAATGATAATGGTATTCATAGATATCGCCAGCTCAAACATTTCCTTTTTTTACAAAATGAGAAAAAGGTTGAGTTATTATATCATAATGAAAAAATGGAAAAAGAGATACAATATCTTCAGTCAGATCAGGCCATTGAAGAATATGCTCGTGAAAAGTTAGGCATGTTGGGTAAGGGAGAAACCTATTATCAGATTAAGGATGAGTAGTTGAACGAAACACAATACTCTTTTTTTTCTAGAGTTTTACATTGGTTGATGGCAGGTGTTTTTTTATACCAGATTGCATTGGGTTACCTTATGCAGCGCGCTGATAAGCCCTTCAAGTTTATTTTATATGGAAGGCATAAGACTCTAGGATTAATTCTTTTAATGCTTGTTGTAGTAAGGTTGATCAATCGTTTGCTGACAACAGTTCCTAGTTTAGCAAACTTTCCCCTGTGGCAAAAAAGAGCTGCAAAAATAACTCATTATTCAATCTATGTCATGATGGTTGCCATACCCCTTTCAGGTTGGTTGATGTCTAGTTATGCTGGGTATCACCCAAGACTGCCTTTGTTGGGGGTAGTTGCATTGCCGGTAGATGAGTCTAAATCATTAGCGGACGTATTGAATAAAGTTCATTTTTTATTAAATTACGGGTTATTGACTTTACTGCTGTTGCACATAGCTGCAGTGATTTATCACTCTTTTGTTTTGAAGGATAAAGTATTGGGTCGCATGGCTTTTTTTCAGGGTAAAGGTAATAAGGTTTAGTTTTTTATCTTGCTTTGACAATTGATAAGCATGAGGCTTAATTCGCTCCAAACATTGTTAAATAAGAGGGGTTGAGCTTTTTCATTGGGGTGGATGCCATCATTTTGAAAAAAATCTTTTTGGTTTATATTTTTGAAAAAGCTGGGTATATAGTTGATCTTGTGTTTATGGGCAAGTGTCTTGGAGAGGTTTTTGATTTGAGTAATATATTCAATAGGGTAGTGTTGGGGATGAGGGATTTCAAGTAAAACCACACACCCATATTGGGCACTTTTTACAATTATATTTTCAATGTTTGATTTAATAATTTTAGGGTGGACTCCTTGTAATACATCATTGCCCCCCAGCTCAATGACAATAATGGAGGGTTGGTATTCTTTGAGCCATGATGAAATTGAGTGACTGGCTTCTTTGGAGGTCATTCCACTGATGCTAACATTATTTAGTGCAAATGGGGGTTGATGATTATTAAGTTCCTTTTCTAAATACTTAACCCAAGACTTATTGGTTTTAAGTCCGTACCCTGTGCTTAAACTGTCACCAACCAGTAATAGGTTGCAAGAATACGCGTGAGCGCACATGATAATAGTTAGTGTTAAGGTTAGAATTTTTGTCATAGAATAGCCTGCATTGAATTTCTTTTTACTATAGCTTTATTGATCATTTAAAGGTAGTACTATTCAGGCTATTTTGAAATAGGTGAAAACTGATGCTTACAATTAATACCTGGTATCATTTAGATAATAATTATAATTTTTGTGTCTGAAATTTAATTTTATATAGACTTACAAAACACCAGCTATGAACGCAACGGTTATTCAGTGAATCGATCCGATGAGCTTTCGTTGGTGTTTTGTGTATCTGAGAATCTATTAATCAATAGTTTCGAGGTTGTCTGCAGCATTTTTGCCGTGATTTGAAACAACTTCATACTTGATTTTTTGACCTTCATCTAATCGATGAATGTCTGCCTTTTTAAGGGCTGAGATATGAACAAATACATCATTGTCTCCATCATCTGGAGTAATAAAACCAAAACCTTTATTAGGGTTGAACCATTTAACTGTGCCTGTGGCCATAAAATTTTCCTCTAGTAGTAAGTTAGCAGGTTTGCTGGGTATTCAGAAAACCTAAAATTTAAAAACAACCTTGATCGATTATTTAAAAACTTAAGATAGTTTATATTATGAATTCATGTAAAAATCAACCTTAAATGTCAATTATTTATGCATTTTGTAATATATAACCTACTGAATGACCTTCATTATGATTATAATCGCCTTTTGAGGGCTGTTTAGTTTTTAGTGGTGAGTTGATAGATTGACGCAGTCTCATGCAGTTTTGCTATGCTTTATTGTGGATGTTTTGCGTATATTAAAGTTTATTTTCAGGCGGTTTATTGTTAATGTGACATCAATAAGGAGGTTGTCGAGAATGCTTTATCGTATTTTTATGAATCACGAAACCAAGGGTCATTACACATTTTTATTGATGAGCTTTTTGATGTGTTCATTTATCGTTGGCCTAATTAATTTTTCTAGTTATGGGGCATCCCAATTGTTTGAGGTTGCCAAATCTACAGAATTGGGTGCTAATTTGGTATTGAGTAGCCAGGAGGGTGTTCCCCAAACGTGGGTGGATTTGGCTGATCAATATCAGATGAGATCTCTCAAGACAGTTCGTTTTAATGGAATGTTGCAAGCTAAGGAAGATTTTTCATTGGTTTCAATATCAGCTGTTACAGAAGGTTATCCAATGATTGGTAGGCTGGCATTGTGTTCAAATCAAGGTTGTGTTGAGTCGGTTCAACCAGGTGAGGTTTGGTGTGATGAGTCATTGATGCTTCACTTAGGTCTCATAGAAAATCAGACGGTCTATTTGGGAAAAACACAGATGATCGTCAAAGGGTTTATAAAACAAGCGCCCAATTTGGGAGTGGATGGGTGGTCATTAGCGCCAAGGGTTATTATTCATTTAGAAGATGTTAAATCTATGGGGATTATAGGGCTTGGTTCAAGAGCTCGTTATTATTTACATTTAACGGGGACTAATGTTGATAGTTTGATAAAAAGCATGCCTCCATTGAAGGTTTCAGAAAGAATATATTCTCCTGGAGATTTAACAAGGCAGGGTCAATTAATTTCACAAATGAGCCAATATTTCAACTTGATAGGTTGGTTGGGTCTTTTTATGGTTGCTTGGATGATTAGGTCAGCAGTGGCCTACTGGTATCAAGTCTTTGGTCCAACCTTTGCCATATTAAGGTGTTTGGGTGTTCCACCTTATAGGTGGGTTAAGGAGATATCTATTCATTTTTTACCTAGGGTTGTTATCAGTGTGATGTTTGGGTTGTTTATGGCTTTCTTAATCTGTTTTGTTGTGAGCCATGGGTTTGGATTCACGGGTTTGCTGAGGGGGATGGTTGAGGTAGGTTCTCATCTATTCATTCTTTTGTTGTTGTGGTTAATACTCATGTTTTTTGTGGGTTATCTAAGCATGGGGCAGAATAGGGTTAAGCTTGCTGGAGCCATTTTAGCTGGGGTTATGTTTGTCATCATTGCTTTTTTACAAAATATTGCAGCCAGCGCTATGGTGTTGGTGGTGATGGGTGTTGTTTTACTGTATCTATTTTGTAGGTTGATTGTTTTATTGCTGATTAAACTAACTCAGAAGCTTTATTGGGTAAAACCACTTAGTTATTGGCTGAGCGGCCGCTTGCTGAAATATAGATCCCAGGTGACAATACAAACCCTTTCATTGTCAACTGTGATTGCTTGCGCAATCGTTATCGGTTCTTTGGGTTTGACTATGTTAGATCAATGGCGGCTTAGTCTTCCAGAAAACACGCCCAATTACTTTGCTATTAATTTGACTGCTGATGAAGTGGTTTCAGCTAGGGCTAGGTTAAAGGCTCATGGGGTAAATAGTGAGTGGGATTCGGTTGTGCGTTCAAAGATTATCAAGGTTAATGGGCATGAGGTTGATGAATATTTTGAAGAGTCAATTCGACAAGATGAATCACTTAATCGAGAGTTAAATGTAACGGATATTGGTTTTACTCAAGACGGTGAGCTTGGCTTATCGGGATCTATAGCAGCGTCCATTGAAGAGGGTTTAGCTAAGCGTTTGAAACTAAGGTTAGGTGATCAGGTAACCATGGAGGCTCAGGGGAAGAGCTACCTGATAGAAATTGTTCAAGTGCGTCAAGTTAAGTGGGATAGTTTTAAGCCTAATTATTATTTTATCCTACAAAAAAACAGTTTGAATGGGTTTCAAAAAAAATACATTTCAAGTTTTTATATTAAAGATATAGACCGAGGGTATTTGGTTGATTTTATACAGCACTACCCTGGGGTTACCTTGATTGATGTGGATCAGTATATACATTTAACTAAGAGGTGGATTGATTATGCAACTTATTCCATTCAATTCTTGTTAATCTTGTTTTTAACCATGTCGATGCTCTTATTGGTTCAGGTGCAGGGTTATCAGCATTTTCAGAGATTGCAGGATATCAAGCAGCTTTATTTATTAGGTTTGCCGTGGGATCAATGTAGGTCGTATTATAGTGTTGATGTTAGGTGGCAGATGCGAGTGGCAGGTTGGCTGGCTATTTTGATGGGGCTGGGAGGTTTAGAGGCCTTAACGCAAGGGTGGTTTGGAATGGGGTCTATCATCTCTGTTGAGCGTATCATCGTGTTAGGGGTGAGTATAGAATTCATGAGTCGGTTAGTGGCTAGGCTGGCAAAACCATGAATTAGGTGAATCACTGATCTTCGTTGTGAAGATAAACTGATGGCATTCTATAGATTAAACATTGTCTTTATTTATAACTGTTGATTTGATATAATTCTTTTATCTGGGGGCGACTATGGCTTCGACGGTGATAGCGAAACCCAAGGTGCATGTCGAGTTTTATGATGTTGCTCGTTAAACTTATCATACAATATATAGTCGCAAACGAAAAAGACTACGCATTTGCACCAGCTTTAGCTGCTGCATAATGTCCTTCGCCAATCCCATGCTTGTGCGGGATTGATCGAGGGTAAGAGCTCACAAGCTGGTTTTAGAGAGTGCTTGCCTTTTTGAAACAAGACTTCAGTAAGCTTGGTGAAGTAATAGCTTTCCTGGTTGTGGTTGCTTCACGACATTTTTAATTGGGATAAACATGTAGAGCTGAAGGTGGAGTATTAGCGGACGCGGGTTCGAATCCCGCCGCCTCCATTTAATTGAGCTTTATAGCACTTAAGCAGGTTTCCAGTTCAATAGGCTGTCATGAACTTTTTGGGCAAGATGTAAAGATATGTTATGTTGAGCTTCTAAAGAAGAGGCTCCTAGGTGAGGTGTTAAAATTATCCCAGGAAGGTTGAGTAGCTTTTTATTAATGTGAGGTTCATTGGCGAAGACGTCCAGGGCGGCTCCTTGGATTTCCCCAGTTTTTAAGGCATCAATTAGGTCTTCTTCATTCATTATTTTTCCCCGAGAACCGTTGATGATTTGTGCTGAATTCTTCATCTTCTTGAATATTTTCCGATTGATCATTCCTTCTGTTTTTGAGTTCAGTGTTGTGTGTAAGGAGATAAAGTCAGATGATTGGATGACGGTGTCAAAACTTGCTTTTTTCCCGCCCTTGCTTTGTATGATGCTTTCTGAGACGAAGGGGTCAAACGCCAGTACATTAAGCCCTAATGAGGAGGCTAACTCACACACTATCGATCCAATGTTTCCAAAGCCAATAATTCCTAGGGTTTTACCGTAGATTTCACAACCCGTAAACTGACTTCTGTTCCATTGATTATCATGAATGCTTAAATGAGCTTGGGGTATTTTTCTGGCCAGGGAGAATAAAAGCCCTATATTAAATTCAGCGGTTGTTCTTGAGCTTGCTGTGGGGGTGTTGATGACAGTGATGCTGAGTTTGTTTGTGGCTTGTTGATTAATGTTGTCTAAACCAACACCTGCTCGACCAATAACTTTTAACTTTGAGGCGTTAATCAGTACATCTTCAGATATTTTGGTAGCTGATCTTATCACGAGTGCATCGTATAGGTGAATACAGTCTTTGAGTTCATGGTGAGTTAGGGTGGGGTAAGATGTTGTTTCAATGCCATAGTCATTTAATTTTTTTACAAGTATCGGGCTTGGGTTGTCTGTTATGAGTGCTGAATACATGTTTAGAAGCTCCGTTTTATTGTCGTTTGATGATAGGCCCATTCCAACCAGGGGAATAAGGCTTCTAGGCAGGATGTTTCGATGGTGGGGCCACCCCAAATTCTCAGCCCATTAGGGGTATCTCGGTGAGAGTTGATGTCATAAGCTACATGGTTGCAGTGAAGTAGCTTAAGAAAGTTGGCGAGTGTAGCCTGTTGTTGAGTAAGGGCTAGTTGGGTGAAGTCAGGGTCGATGATTTTCAAGCATATAGAGGTTGATGATGTGATGGGTCGTTCTGTTGCTAATAATTCAATCCAATCCGTATTATTTACCCAGGATATAACGACATCGAGGTTGTTTTGGGTTCTCTGATTTAAGGTTTTGATTCCACCAATTGATTTGGCCCAATTGAGGGCAGATAAATAATCTTCTGTGGCTAATAAGGAGGGTGTGTTAATCGTATTTCCTTGAAATAATCCTTCTATAAATTGATTGTTCTTGACTAACCTAAATATTTTAGGAATTGGCCATTCAGGCGTGTAAGTCAGTAATCTTTGGATCGCTTTTGGGCTTAAGATTAACATTCCGTGTTGAGATTCGCTGCCGAGCGACTTTTGCCATGAAAAAGTTGTCACGTCTAATTTTTGCCAGTCAAGCTCATAAGCGAATATTGCGGATGTGGCATCACAAAAGGTAAGTCCAGAGCGATGGTTGCTGACCCAGTCGCAATGAGGAACTTTGACTCCGGATGTGGTGCCATTCCAGCAAAAGATAATATCGTGATCTTTGTTGGCCTGCTCTAGGTTGGGTAGGTAGCCATAATCTGCACGATATGGGTTAACTTTTAGTTTAGGAAGTTGAGAGAGGCTGTTGGCCCATTCTTTAGAAAAGTAGTCCCATATGAAGACATCCACTGATTTGACCCCAAGCATGTTCCACAAGGCTAGCTCAAAGGCTCCGGTATCTGAACCTGGCGTAATAATCATTTCATAGTTATCGGGGATGTTTAAGAGGGCTTTACTTTCATCGATAATTAATCTTAATTTTTTCCTGGCATCATCAGATCGGTGGGACCGCTGAATGCAAGAATCTTTGAGCGAGTTGAGTGACCAGTTAGGGTGTTTTTTACAGGGTCCCGATGAAAAGTATGGGGACGCCGGTTTGTAGGGTGGGCGATTCATTGGCACAATCCTTGTGACTATCTATAAACTGTATAATATTTATGGATCTAGGTCAATATTTTAATGGGCTTATTTGGATTAGGTGCCCATTTCAGTTGATGAGAGTTGAGGAAGAAAAATGTGATATATAGTAGTAGCCATTAAATCAAATTTTTGAGTAAAAATAGACTTTTAAATTTGCTAATGTGATGCCTCTGGTTAGTTTGAATTAAAATTTATTTTATTGTTAATAAATGTTTTATTTGTGTCTTATTGAATTATAGGTCTTAGGGTTTTGTTTTTTATATCTTAGGTGTGCTATTATGGCTCATATTTTGGATGCAATACGTCATGTTTAACGATAAACGACCAGTCTTTTTAAATGTTTTTCAGCTATCTTTGCCGGTTACTGCACTGGTATCCATTCTTCATAGAATTTCCGGGGTTGTGTTAATTCTTTCATTGCCTATTTTGATGTATATTTATTATGATGCTTTGAGAACTCAAGAGGGGTTTGCGATTTGGCAAAATTGTTTAGGCTCCTGGTTGGGTCAATTCTTTTCATGGGGTGTCTTTTCAGCATTCTTTTATCATCTTTTTGCAGGCGTAAGGCACATTTGGCATGATGTGACAGGAAATCATCATCTATTAGCTGTTCAAAAGAGTGCCTTGATAACCTTGGTTGCTTGGTTTTTATTTGTGATTGCGATTACCTATAGAATCTTTTTTGGAGCTTGAATTATGAATTTATTAAAAAAGCCAGGCCTTAGAGATTGGTGGTTGCAGCGGGTTAGTACGGTATTTATTTTACTTTTCGGGTGTTGCTTTACCTGGTTTTGGTGGTCACATCCAGGGGCTGAGTATTCTCAGTGGCATACTTTTATGTTGAGTTTTTGGATGCGCATACTAACTGTTTTAATGGCGGCTAGCTTAGCTGTTCATGTGGCCATTGGCTGGTGGGTTGTGTTAACTGATTATGTTAAGTTTCGTTGGCTACAAATGGGCTTGCTAGGTGTTGTTCATGGGTTGTTATTGGCCCTGTGTCTTGGGGTTGTTTATTGGATGTGGAGCTGGGTATGAATTATAAAATAAAAACATTCGATGCCCTGGTTGTTGGGGGTGGGGGTGCTGGCCTTAGGTGTGCCCTGCAACTTTCTGGTAGTGGGTACAAAACAGCAGTTATTTCTAAAGTTTTTCCAACCAGGTCTCATACTGTTGCTGCTCAAGGAGGCATTAATGCAGCCATGGGTAATGCTGATGGTTCCGATGATTGGCGTTGGCATATGTATGATACGATTATGGGTTCAGATTTTTTAGGAGATCAAGACGCCATTGAGTATATGTGTGAACAAGCCCCTCAAACTGTTGTTGAGCTTGAACGAATGGGGGTCCCTTTTAGTCGGAACAATGAAGGTAAAATTTATCAAAGAGCCTTTGGAGGACAGACGCGTGATTATGGGGGTGAATTAGCTCACCGGACTTGTTGTGCTGCCGATAGGACAGGGCATGCGTTATTGCATACATTATACCAACAAAATGTAGCTGCAGAGACTAACTTTTTAAACGAATGGTATGCCATTGATTTGGTGATGAGTAATGATGTTGTCGTTGGTGTGTTTGCAATTTGTATTGAAACAGGCGAGTTATATTATCTAAAATCTAATGTTACCTTGCTTGCTACTGGAGGTGCGGGGCATATTTATCAATCCACAACCAATGCCTACACTTGTACGGGGGATGGATTGGGTATGGTTGCTAGAGCAGGGTTACCCTTGCAAGATATGGAGATGTGGCAGTTTCACCCAACGGGTATTTATGGGTCAGGAGTGTTGATCACTGAAGGATCAAGAGGTGAGGGCGGTTATTTGATTAACTCAGAAGGTGAGCGATACATGCCCCGACACGCGCCGCATTTGGGTGACTTATCATGCCGTGATGTGGTTTCAAGGTGCTCAATGATTGAGATCAGAGAAGGGCGTGGTTGTGGTCCTAAGAAGGATCACGTTTTATTAAAATTAGACCACCTTGATCTGGACGTCTTTGTAAACAAATTGCCGGGTATTACAGAGCTATCGAAAACATTTGCAGGCGTTGATCCTTCTAAAGAGCCCATTCCCGTTGTCCCAACATGTCACTATATGATGGGAGGTATTCCGACGAATCGTTTTGCTCAGGTCATATCACAAGATAACAAGGGTGAAGACCAAATAGTCAAAGGGTTATACGCGGCAGGTGAATGTGCTTCGATTGTTCATGGGGCAAACCGCTTAGGGGCTAATTCACTATTAGATATTGTGGTGTTTGGCCGTTCAGCAGGAAAGCATATGAACGAATCCCTGTCTTTAGGTGTCGAGGATGTGTCTGTTAGTAAGGATGACATAGATCGGGCGATGCAAAGATATGTTTCTTGGGGGAGCCAAAAGAGAGCGGGCTTGTCTGTTGCCGAATACCGTCGGAAAATGCAAGAGATTATGCAACAGCATTTCGGGGTTTTTCGAACAGAAGATGTGATGAAAGAGGGTTTTGATAAATTAAGTGCTCACAAAGAAGCGTTAGCTGATGTCAAACTAGAAGATCACAGCCATGTTTTTAATACGGCAAGAATAGAGGCTTTTGAGTTAGACAATTTGATGAGTTGCGCCTATACCTCTGCTTTGGGAGCATTAACAAGAAAGGAGAGTAGGGGAGCTCACAGCAGAGTAGACTACCCTAATAGAGATGATGATAATTGGCATAAGCACTTACTAACTTACACCGATGGTCATTATCACTTACGCTCTGTTAATATGCAGCCTAAGAAAACTAAGTCAGTAGAACTTAAACCTAGAGAGCACTAATGATATTAAATATTTATAGATATAACCCAAGCACCGATAATAATCCGTATATGAAGGCCTATGAAATCGATTTAACAGAGGTTCATGGCGCTATGCTATTAGATGCGTTAGAGCATATAAAGTCTCAAGATCCAACCTTATCCTTTAGGCGTTCTTGTGGAGAGGGTGTTTGTGGTTCAGATGGCATGAACATTAATGGTACCAACGGTTTAGCTTGTACAACGTTATTAAAATCTTTACCCGATAAAGTAGCTTTGAGGCCTTTGCCTGGTATGCCTGTTGTTAGGGACCTAATTGTTGATTTGACTAACTTTTACAAACAACTTCATTCAGTGAAACCTTATATGGTATCGAAAAAAATTGAAGGTGATAAAGAGCATATCCAGCATAAATCTGATCGGGATAAATTAGATGGTTTGTACGAATGCATTTTATGTGCATGTTGTACATCATCGTGCCCATCTTATTGGTGGAATCCAGATAAGTTTGTCGGACCTGCGGGTTTGTTAGCTGCTTGTCGATTCATCTTAGATTCAAGGGATGCTATCAAAACTGAGCGTTTAAAAGATTTGGAGGGTCTGTTTAGATTGTACCGATGTCGAAGTATTATGAATTGCGCAACAGTTTGTCCAAAAGCATTGAACCCAACGGAAGCAATTAGTAATATACGTCAGGAGATGATGAAGGAGCAATCATGACTGCGAGTTATCAGGAAACGTTAAAAGTCTCTGCTTTTGCGGGTCATAATGCAGCTTATCTTGAGCATATGTATGAGTTGTATCTAAAAGACGCTACTTTGGTGGATTCGTATTGGCAAAAAAAGTTTGAAAAATACAAAAAATATGATGAAGGAATTCAATCACATCAGTTGGTTAGGGAAAGTATTCGATTATCTCATTCGGCGTCTAAAATGGAAGAGAAAGTTGTTCCTTGTTTTGAAGATATCTATCGTCAACGGGGCCATAGGGTCTCTAACTTGGATCCTTTGGGGCTGTGGAAGCGATCTGATTCCTATTTAGAATCCATGGGAGGTCAGTGCAAGAAAAGCAGTCATCTAAAAGATATCTATTGTGGCTCAGTCGGTTATGAGTTCATGCATTTGGATGATATGGATGAAAAAAACTGGCTGATAGATCACATTGAGTCTACACCAGAGCTGCTGACTCATGAAGATTACTTGAGTAGGTTTCATGGCCTTGTGAGAGCTGAGTTATTTGAACAAAGTTTAGGGGTTCGATTTGTTGGCCAGAAGCGTTTTTCACTGGAAGGTTGTGAAAGTTTAATTCCTGCGTTAGATGTTATTATTGAGGGAGCTGCTTTAGGGGGCTGCGAAGATGTTGTCATAGGAATGGCTCATCGAGGAAGGCTTAATATCATGGTCAATACGCTTGGCCTGCCGTTTTCTAAGGTTACTGGATTATTCGAAGGCAAGGGCATAGATTTAAGTTATTCGGGTGATGTCAAATACCATTTGGGATGCTCCTCTGGTCGACTGATTAAAGGAAGAAAAGTACATATATCTTTGGCTTATAATCCCTCGCATCTTGAAGCCATTGGTCCTGTTGTTATGGGTGGAGTAAGAGCTAGAAAGGATCGTAAGGGCGAAGAAAGCATTCATGACGCACTGGGAATAATTATCCATGGCGATTCTGCGATTTGTGGGCAGGGCGTTGTGTATGAGTGTATTAACATGAGTTACGTGCCAGCTTATAATGTTCAGGGGTTGATACATATTATTGTTAATAATCAGGTTGGGTTTTCAACCGATCCCGGGGATTATAAGAGTGGAGAGTATTCATCAGAGGTTGCAAAGGTTATCAAAGCCCCTGTTTTTCATGTGAATGCAAGTGATGTTGATGCCGTAACAAAGGTTGCTAAGCTTGCTATTGAATATCGGAATAAGTTTAAAAAAGACGTTTTTATCGATTTAATTGGTTACAGAAAGTATGGTCATAATGAGGCTGATGAGCCATCAGCGACACAGCCAATCATGTATCAAGCCATTCGAAAATATCCGGGCTATCATAAAATCTACTTGGAAAAGTTAAGGTCGAAAGGCATCGATCAGGGCCTTCTTGAAAAGGCGACCAATGATATTAAAGAGAAAATAACCCAAGGGTCTAGCTTAATTGAAAATAGCTTTAAACATAACTCCAATCGTGAACCGATGTGGCAAAAATACTCGCACTTTGATCATAACCATCCTGAGATAAAACCTGTTAGCAAGAAAAAAATATTGGTATTAATCAATGAAGTAAACTCTTTGCCCGAAGGTTTTGAATTACAAAAGCAAATCAAAATGATGTTGGAACAAAGGCGTGAAATGGCATCTGGAGCACAGCCAATGAACTGGGGTTTTGCTGAAATGGTAGCCTATGCGAGTTTATTGGATGCTGGTTATCATATCAGAATGGCGGGCCAAGATGTTATTCGTGGAACCTTTTTCCATCGGCATGCAGGGTATTTTGATCAGAATACAGGCCAAGCTTATTACCCATTAAAAGAAAAGTATGGCGACAGTTTTCAAGTTTATAACTCAGTTTTATCAGAATATGCTGCATTGGGATTTGAATACGGTTATTCGGAAGCTTATCCAGATACGTTAGTTATTTGGGAGGCGCAATTTGGTGATTTTGCAAACGGTGCACAAATAATTATGGATCAATTCATCAGTTCTGCCTGGCAAAAATGGCAGCGCATGTCAGGGTTGGTGTTATTATTGCCGCATGGGTATGAGGGACAGGGGCCTGAGCACTCATCTGCAAGAATGGAGAGATATTTACAGTTATGTGCGCAAAACAATGTTCGAGTATGTGTGCCCTCAACTCCGGGCCAGATGTTTCACTTACTTCGCTCACAGGTATTGCAATCTGTTCGTTGTCCACTTATTATTTTTACCCCCAAGAGCATGCTAAGAAATCCTGAAGCTGTTAGTAGCCTGGATGACTTAACCCAAGGAGGTTTTGAGAGTATACTTGTCACTAGACCTGAATCTAAAAGGGCAGTCAAGCGAGTGATTATGTGTTCAGGAAAAATTTATTATGATTTGTTAAAAGAGTGGAAAGATAAACGTTTAGAGCATATTATCATCGTGAGGATTGAGCAGTTGTATCCGTTTCCTGCGGAGGCCTTAACTGCTTGTCTTGAAAAACATGCCAAAGCACAATTTATTTGGTGCCAAGAAGAACCTTTTAATCAAGGGGCTTGGTTGATGATTAGGCATAAATTAATGAAAGCCACTCCGAGTACTAAGGGGGTTGAGTATGTGGGAAGATCTGAGTCAGCTTCTCCTGCAAGTGGGTATTTTAAAGAGCATGTTGTTGAGCAACACAATATTGTTCAACAAGCTTTGTTTGAGTCGATGTAAAAGGAGATAATTCAATGAGTTCAGAAATAAAAGTTCCAAATTTACCAGAGTCAGTTACTGATGCTACGGTAGCTGTCTGGCATAAAGCTGTGGGTGATAGCTTTACCGAGGGAGAGCTGTTAGTGGATCTTGAAACGGATAAGATCATGCTAGAAGTTCCTGCTCCATGTGATGGTAAGCTTGTAGAGATTAAGTCTCCAATGGGGTCTCAAGTAACTTCTGGTGAGGTGTTGGGTGGTTATGATGCTGGCAAGGTTAGTTCAGAGACTAAAGTGACTGAGCAACTACCCGAGAGTGCTTCTCAACCGAAAGAACAGAAGCAAGAAGAGGTTGTTTCTGATGCCAGCACGGCAGAACCTAAAACAGGTCCTGCCGTTCGAAGAATGATGCATGAATTGTCGGTAGATAACCAAGGATTAACCACCAGCGGCCCGAAAGGAACAGTCACTAAAGAGGATGTCATCTCATTAGCTCAATCTATGGGTGACCGCCATGATGAGCGTGTGCCCATGTCAAGATTGCGTTCAACCATTGCTAAAAGGTTGGTAGAAGCACAACAAACAGCGGCTATTCTCACGACTTTTAATGAAGTCAATATGCAGGTTGTGATGGACTTAAGGCAACGTTATAAAGCTTCATTTGAAAAAAAACATGGGGTAAAGTTAGGATTTATGTCATTTTTTGTTAGGGCTTGTTGTTGTGCTTTACAGGAATTTCCAGAGGTTAATGCTTCCCTAGAGGGCAGTGAAATTATCTATCATAATTATCAAGATGTCGGAATTGCTGTTTCCTCACCTAAAGGGTTGGTTGTCCCTGTTTTACGCAATGCAGAATCAAAGTCTATGGCCGCAATTGAAAGTGAGATAGGTAAGTATGGTGTTAAAGCTAAAGAGGGAAAATTAACGTTGGATGACATGACAGGGGGGACGTTTACCATCAGTAATGGAGGCGTTTTTGGGTCGATGTTATCAACGCCGATCTTAAACCCACCTCAAAGCGCAATTCTAGGTATGCACAATATCGTTAAAAGAGCGGTGGTTGAAAATGATGAAATTAAAATTAGACCTATGATGTATCTTGCATTATCCTACGATCATCGTATTATAGATGGCGCACAATCAGTTAGGTTTTTGGTTATGGTTAAAGAAATTTTGGAGGATCCTTCCAGAATGTTGTTAGATTTATAGAGAGGTTTTATATGCAATTGCATGAGTTTCAAACAAAAGATACGCTATTTAGAAGTTATAATTTACCGGTTCCTGATGGTGAAATGGCAACTAGTGTCGATGAAGCTATTTCAGCTTATTCAAAACTTGGACTGGAACGGTGTGTGGTTAAAGCACAAGTTCATGCGGGGGGGCGAGGTAAAGCTGGCGGGGTTAGATTAGTTGATAATAAACCTGCATTGGCTGAAGTTGTTAAGCAACTGATCGGATCGAGACTTGTTACTTACCAGACCACTGAAGAAGGTCAGCCGGTTCATCATGTTTTAATTGAGGAGCCGTGCCAAATAAGTCGAGAGTTATACTTAAGTGTTATGGTGGATCGCTCAACTGAAAAAATTGTTGTTATGGCTTCGACTGAAGGGGGTGTTGATATTGAGGCTGTTGCTGAGGAAACTCCCGAAAAGATAAGTAGAATTTACGTGGACCCTTTAATTGGAGTTTTGCCCTATCAATCCAGAAAACTTGCCGTTGCTCTTGAATTAAAAGGATCTCAAATTAAGCAATTCAGTCATATTATAGTTCAAATGATCAAAATGTTCATTGAAATGGACTTGAGTATGGTGGAAGTTAACCCTTTGGTTGTGAATTCAAAAGGAGAGTTGATTTGTTTAGATGGTAAAATTAGTGTGGATGATAATGCCATGTTTAGACAACCTAGACTTAAGGAGATGAGAGACCCCAGTCAGGAAGATGAGAGGGAGAATCATGCCAAACAGTGGGAGCTTAACTATATTGCTCTTAAGGGTTCTATTGGTTGTATGGTTAATGGTGCGGGTTTAGCTATGGCTACGATGGATCTGATCAAACTTAATGGAGGGCAGCCAGCAAACTTCTTGGATGTCGGTGGAGGTGCAACCAAAGAAAGAGTTGCAGAGGCTTTTAAAATCATCCTATCCGATGACAGTGTTAAGTCCGTATTGGTTAATATCTTTGGTGGAATTGTACGTTGTGATTTGATTGCAGATGGCATTATTGGTGCATTGGCAGATGTTGCGACTAACCTGCCCGTCATTGTACGCTTAGAAGGGCATAATGCAGAGCTTGGCCGTAAGAAATTGAAAGATAGCGGATTGAACGTAACACCTGCAAATTCATTTCAAGAGGCTGCTGAATTGTCAGTAAAATTAGCAAAAATTGAAGAGGGGATATAATGAGTATTTTAATTAATAAAAATACTAAGGTATTAACACTAGGGTTTACGGGTAGTCAAGGCACGTTACATTCTGAGCAAGCTATATCCTATGGTACTAACTTAGTTGGGGGAGTCACTCCCGGTAAAGGTGGTCAGGTGCATTTAGGTTTGCCAGTCTTTGATACCGTAGAAGATGCTGTGAATAAAACGCTAGCTGATGCTGCTGTGATTTATGTTCCAGCACCTTTCTGCAAAGATTCAATTATTGAAGCAGCCAGATCAGGTGTGAAATTAATCATCTGCATTACAGAGGGTATTCCGGTACAAGATATGTTGGTTGTTAAAAGAGTTTTAAGAGAAAATAACGTAAGGATGATTGGACCCAATTGTCCTGGGGTTATCACACCTGGGGAATGTAAAATTGGTATTATGCCAGGAAATATTCATAAAAAAGGATGTGTGGGAATCGTTTCACGTTCAGGTACCTTAACCTATGAGGCTGTCAATCAAACTACCGCTATTGGTTTAGGGCAAAGTACTTGCGTGGGGATTGGAGGAGACCCATTACCAGGAACTAATTTTATAGATGTATTAGAAATGTTTGAAAAGGATAATCAAACCAAGGCTATTGTTATGGTCGGAGAGATTGGTGGTTCTGCCGAAGAAGAGGCTGCAGAGTACATTAGAGACAATGTTACTAAACCTGTTGTCTCCTATATTGCAGGAGTTACTGCTCCTAAGGGTAAGAGAATGGGTCATGCAGGAGCTATCATTTCGGGTGGAAAAGGAACTGCACAAGAAAAATATAAGGCACTGCAAGCTGCTGGTGTATCTATTGTAGATTCTCCTGCAAAAATCGGTGAGATGGTTGAAAAAGTCTTAGCTTGATCTTTGAAATGATTAAAATACCCGGAGTTGCGTTAATAGCATGCAACCACATGGGTTGATATCCCACATTCAGGCGTGCCTGCATGTGAATGAATAAAACAATCAAGCCTATAGAATATTTGAAAAATATTTCTCTATGGGATTGAATTTATGATATATATGGCTATTTTTTTTCGAGTTTTAATAAATCCCTTATATGTTTTTGGCGGATATCTTAGTTTTGCGTGAGATTTATCCTACTTAATGCTTGACGGTAAGGCAATAAAAGTATTACTTTTAGATAATCGAATGGAGTATTTGATCATGTCATTATATGTACGACTAAAAGCACTCGGTAATATGTGCTTTGACCTGACCTCACGATTTTTACCCTTTGTTGTTGCTTATGCTGTTTTTAATCAAACTATCTTTATCCTACCACCTCTTCTTTTCAATATTTCGTTATTACTGATGAAGCCGTTGCTTTTATTCGGGTGTGTCCAAATGGGTGGTCGACTTTATCTTGAGTTCAGAGATAGGGTTAGAAGTCTACTATATAAAGATCCAATAACCTTTGTTGAATTTATTGATAGTATGGTAATGCCCAAGGTGTATGAGCGTAATAATCAATTTAATAAAACTTTGTATACTATCAGCGCAGTACTTGTTTTATCATGGTTTCTAGCAACCAATTATCCTACATTTAGCCCATTACTTGGGTTAGCTAGCCCTTTCATTGCACTGGTATTACCTGTTGTTTTAGGTTTCTTTCATGATAGCAATGCGGTTGCAAAATACATCCATCAAAAGATTGATCCAGGTATGAAAATGGCTAGAGGTGTTGAGATGGTTACTTATATTTCCACAGTAATCATTTTATCATTTCAATATTTAACTGGTATAACTGGTAATGCATTGGTGGCTGTTTCTATGATTTATTCACTCATGAATATGATACGGTTAGAATCATTTCAATGGCAACAAACTCAAACAGTTTCTGACGTTTTCCACAATGTCCGTAACTTTATTTGGAATGACAATCTAGAATCGTATAATAGTTTAAAAGATTTCAACAGTCCTGCCTTTAAGAAATCCATAGCGAGTGTTTTAATCGGAGCTTTTACACCCCTGATTAATACTAAAATATCCAGTGAATTCTTGAATATATCGTCTAAATTTTTAAAACCAGCTGTCTCGCTATTAACTCCAATGGCACCAAAATTACTCAGTGATGATTTTTTGAAACCTACAATGAATTCTACAAAATAATTCTAGCGATAGTTAACTTCTTAAACATGGATATACCACCCCTATGTTAGGGGTGGTGTTAAAAAAACAATCATTTTTCAGAATTGAGGGCATTGGCACGCTATCTTAGAAACGTAATGAACTTGGATTTGGTGGGTTGTTGGCATATTACCGACAAAGGACTTAAGATTGTGGTTAAAGGTGTGCTGGATTGGAAAATATGACGGTAAGTTATTGATAATTACCGCTTCTTGTGGTATGCTTTAAATGAAAAGTATTAATAACGGGTTATAAAAATGGAAGATTGGGTAAACAGGAAAAAAAAGTATTGTGAACATTTGATAAAAAATATCTTTGGTTTTGAGGAAGAGTTCGGTGACTTTACAAATGACTCCATAGAGGACATACGACCTGTTTCAATAATGCATCTAAGTGCTGATTTGAGGAATTATATTGGTGGATTTTTGGTTAATATGACCGATAAGACAAACTTTCTATTTAAAACAATGCGCTCATGGGTAGAACTATCTTTACTTACAGGAAGTCTTGATTTATCAATATATCATGAGGGTATTCCAAAAGTTATTGAAAATAGATTATTAGTAAAACTTAGAGCTTTACAGACACTAAAATTAGGTCCAGTTGATCCCTTGATTGGAAGAAATCTTAGGTTGAATCTAGCAGCCCAATGTCAATATCTCAGGAATTTGAGTTTAAATGATCAAGTTACTGATAAATATATTAAAGATGTTATGGAATTAGTCCTCTATCCTGAAAGCCTAACGAAATTGAATTTAAGGTCTTGTACTCAAATTACCAATGACGGGCTTAAGGCATTGGTGAAACATTGTAAGAACCTAACAGAATTGAATTTGCCTGTATGTTTGAAAATTACCGATGAAGGGATTGTGGCATTGGCTAAGAATTGTAAAAAACTAAGAAGCTTAGATGTTAGTTACAGTAAAATTACCGATGACGGGCTTAAGGCATTGGTGAAACATTGTAAGAACCTAACAGAATTGAATTTAAGGTCTTGTGCTCAAATTACCGATAAAGGGCTTAAGATTGTGGTCAAAGAGTTCCCTGGAATGCAAAATCTGACGCATGAACTGGATAGGATTAAGCAAGACGAAGAGGCTTCGGTTGGGGGTCAAGCCGAAGGCGAATCTGCTGCTAGTGCTAGTTGTAGTGGTGGATGTGGTGGCGGAGCTAGTGCTTGAGGAAAGAAATATATCAGGATTTGAACCCTGGATAATAGTACAATGAAGTGAGTTTAGTCTCACTATTTTAGGTGTTTATGGATATTCTAACGTTTATTTATAGTAACCTAGGTTTTCATCAAATATCACTTGAAAGATTTAGGTTAATTTGATATTGTTTGGGCTTCGTTTAAAAATAATCAACTAGGGGTGGAAGTCATGCAAGAGGATAATATCTATATCATTGAGAAACTCATTGATGTGGATCCATCGAGAGCGGCGTATTTGTTAGGTAGATCTTATCAAGTAGGGCTAGGTATTGATAAAAATTTAGAACAAGCAAAAAAATGGCTGACCCTTGCAAGAAATCAAGGTTTCTATTCAGCAAAAAGTGCTTTGTTATTTCTTAAAATACAAAATAGAACCCTGTTGACTACATTGAAAAGGAGTATTAATAAAGTGTTTTCTAGGTTGTCTATTGGGAGTATTTTCTTTGATCGAAAAGAAGCCGTATGCAGTACTGAAATATCACAGGATAATCTCCAAGCATTACTAAAAAGTGAGGTTATCAAAATTCATGATAAAAGAATTAATAACCTAAAAATTGAACAGGAAAATGATGCAGAATCTATGTTTCTAGGCATTAAATAAGAAGAATCTCCTTCCGATTATGAGTAACTTGAGTAGACTTAACTTTTAATGGGTTTAGATCATAAAACATACTTTAATGAACCCTTATTTAGTCCTAGTGACTCAAATAATAAATATTCATCTTTAAAAATAAAAAGCTGAGTGATATGATGAAATAATCTCAGGAAAAGAAGTTATGAGTAATCTATTGCATGCTAACATGGAGGGCATTAAGCGTACTCTGTTATCATTAAGTCCAGCCCTTTTGTTCTTTAGTCCAGTCACTGCTGTACAATCGGTAGCTTATGCTATTCTTTCGTTGAATGTATACAATCAATTCAGAGAACGTTGTCTTCAAATGTTTTCTATCGATGATAAGATTGTTGATGATTATAATGCCTTGAAGCAAATTAATAGAAAGTTAGTCATTGAGGAAAATAGGAGAGATAAAACAAATCAGCCTGTCTTGTTAGATTGGGATGGTTTTAAACAAGAAATGGCTGCTGGGGGGGGAGAAACATCTCCAATTAAACCAGAGTGGATAAGATCGCGTACTGATGTAATAGATAAAGCAAAAGTGCAAATGGCTGCATTGAACAGCAAATTAAAGAGTCTAGATGAAGAAACTAAAGGTCGGGATTATGATTCAATTCAAGATTTTTCAATAGAGACGTTAAACAATAAAATAAAAGTATTCAGAACAGAAGTGAATGAACTTAAGAAGCAATTAAAAACTGCTTATATTGAGATAATTTCATCAAGTCAAACCTTTGAAGAGGCTCCAACTTCCCTTACTGAATTTATTTGGAGAGAAGATGAAGGGGTGAAGTTGCTCAATCTTGAAGTATCCTTCATCAAATCAAGTATTGATGAGCTTGATAAACTGGTTACATCAGGGGAGGAAAAATCCACAAACTCAGATAAAGTGCCTGATAATAAGATACAAGAATTCAGAACAGAAATTGATAAGCTTAAGGACCGATACCGATCACACACTGTTAAGAAAGGTATATCGTCTACTTATAGTAGTATATCTCCCGAGGTTGAATCAGAATTCATCAAATCAAGTACTGTTGAGCTCGGTAAACTGTTTACATCATGGGAGGACAAATTCCAAAACTCAGATCAAATAGCTAATAATAAAATAAAAGAATTCCTAAAAGGAATTAATGAATTTAAGGAGCAATTACAAACTGCTCATAGAGAGAAGTCCATCAAGCTTGAATCTGAACATAACGATGAGACCAAGTTGATTGATTTGAACTATCAATCAGCAGATTTAGCCAGAAGGGCTATCGAAATAAAGATAAGGGTCATTGAAAAAGAATGTTATTTGATGAGGAAAGAAGTTTCCAGGCGTCAGTATGAAAATTACTTCAAAGAACTATTTAGTCTTGTTGAAGAGATTGGAAATACCTCTGAGGTTACGATAAAGACAGATCATGAAAAAGGAGTTGTCAAGACAACTCAAAAGATTCGGGAATTCAATCCTGTCGATAATTTTCCCAATGTTATTGTGCACAATGTTCCATTATTTTATTATATTAGTTGTTTGTTATTTAACCCAACTAGGTTAGTAGCATGGTTGCGTCCTATGAACCTAATTTCCTGGGTAAATTATAACCTTTTGGGCGCAAATTATAACACTGCTGGTGAATTAGAGGTTAATTATTCACATATCATGATGGTTATCCTTTCCTTGGGTTTGATTGCATTTAATATCTATTATCCCCATACGGTCATCTATGGAACAGCTATTTCATCTCTTTTATCTGATCCAATGAATTATCTTGCGATCAGTTCTGTTTTATTGTTATTCAGAGACTTCAATGCTGTTGGAATCACATTCAAGTTTATTTTTGATGTTTCAACACAACTCATCAATGTATTGTGTGAATGGGTCGCTAGTGGTCATGATGTTATGAGGTCTTTGTGTGCAGTTCCTAGGGGGTTATGGGGTAAAGTAACTAATTTTGTGGGAGGACTAGGCAATACAATTCTTCCTCCTTTAACAGATGTTATAAAGGGTCTAGAGTGTCTTTCTTTTATGGGGTTGATGGCAGCAGCTTTGTTAACGACAGGCGACGTACAGTTGATCGTGGGGATGATGTTGAATATTTCATTAGCAATTCGGCAGGTTGAATCTAAAGGCAATGTCAAAAACAGTTCAACATGGGTTGATAGTTTTAGATCATTTTTAATGCCCAGAGGTTCAGTCATAGATAATATTAAAAAGATAGGTAAGAATTCCTCTAATATATTTCAGTTGGGGTTTGCTTTGATTATCAATGTATCTATATTTAAGTTTGCAAGGTTGGCTATTCCTCGTTGCCCAGGAGTTTATACGTGTTCTGCAAAATTGTGTCAGGGTCTATTATCCAAGTCATTGGGCGTTATTAGTCCCTATGTCAGTCATAAAGGCAGTGAAAAGGTTACGAGTACAATTAAAACATATCAATAATGAATATCTGTACACATGCCTTAAAAACGTGTTAGGGTTAAACTTGATAAATGATAAGAGATTAGTAAGTTGGATATTCAAAAGTTAGTGAACAAGTACAAAGATAAGTTATTGATGTACCAAGAACAGTTCATCGTGTATGCTCAATCTCCAGAAGGTGTATTAAGCCTATTTTGGTCGTTGATACTGTCATCAATTGTCAGTGTGTGTGTGGTTGGTCCCGGGTTGATTTATTTGGCATCATCACTGTATTTAGGTTTGGTCGGGTATATTTTGCTAGGGGCCTTGGGTGAATTACATCTCAACGTATTCACGATAGAGGGTTTAAGTTCCCTTTATCATTTAGAAGGGGAATACCTCAAAGATAAAATAACAGATATGATAAACCGTATCGATAAACATGGTTTTTATTTGGGGATGGGCGTATTAACAACCTTTGTGCCGATAAAATTAGTGATGAGTCTTTCTTTTTCTAGAGCAGCGTTGTTTATGCCCGTGGGTATATTGTATAAAAACATAGTAGAAGGTGTTAGCGTTGTTGAGGAAAAATCTGATGATAACCTCAAGAAGTCTCATTTAGAATAAGGGTTGAGGTCTTGTTTGAATTCAATCTCAACACAGGTTCCACTAATTTTTAAAGATTTTTGAAAATAGCTTTGCAAGTACTGTTTGTAGTGATTGGGTAGTCGATTGAGCTGTTTGCCTGTAATGCCTATTCTGATGGGTGGTGCAACACCAATAGGGTGAGCTAATCTGGGTTTGATTCGTCTATTGCCAACCAGTGGGGGTTGATGCTGTTCTAATGCTTTTTCAAGCAGTTCGGTGAGTTGTGAAGTGGATAACTCAGGTGTGGATGAATCATAGACAACTTTGATTTCTTTAAGTAACCTACCAATACCTTTTTTGTTACGGGCAGAGATACGAATCTTAGGGATAAACCAAAGGTGTTTATAAAGGTCTAATTGGCCTTCTGCAGCATCAAATTCATCACAATCTAGGTCAGTTTTATTAATGGCTATGACCAAAGGTTTGGCATAGGTGACGACAAGGTCAAGAAGTTTCTGGTCTTGAGCGCTTAGTGGGGTGGTCCCATCTGCTAGAAATATAACAGCATCAGCCTTTTTAAGGCTAGCTAACGTACGAAAAGAAGCGTATCGATCCAAGGTGTC
Organism: Gammaproteobacteria bacterium; assembly: GCA_036012865.1. Lineage (GTDB taxonomy): Bacteria > Pseudomonadota > Gammaproteobacteria > Comchoanobacterales > Comchoanobacteraceae > DASCQC01. The sequence goes on along the minus strand of DASCQC010000026.1, from coordinate 92,917 downwards.
ATTAATTTTAGTTTTTCGCTTTAAACCGGCTGTATCGATGATGGTATACGCTTGATCTTGGTAGGTGAAGTTAAGTTCAACGCTATCCCGTGTCGTACCCGGGATATCAGACACAATGACCCTATCTTCTCTAACACACGCATTAACTAAAGTGGACTTACCAACATTGGGCTTGCCAATGAGAGCAATTTTAATGGAATTGTTCTCTATTTTACTTTGAGGTGGGAAGTGTTGGGCGATGGATGATTTAAGGCTTTCAAGCCCATTTTTCTTTTTACATGAGACGGTAAAGATTGTGCTCATGCCAGTAGAATAATAGTCAGCTTTAGCTGATTCAAGTTCATTGCGATCATCTACTTTGTTAACAATTAGCCAACAGGGTATGCCTTGTTTTCGAAGGGTATTTAATACGGCTTGATCCTCATAACTTAAACCTGTTTGGTGATCTATGACCCACAGACAAACATCAGAGGTTATCATGGCTATTTCAGACTGGGCCTTCATGGCTTCATTAAAGGTACTATTTTCATCGGTTAGGCCAGCGGTATCAACAAGAAGGTAGGTTTGGTCATGAATTACGGCCTCGGCAGTGTGCCTATCTCGTGTCACTCCTGATATAGGGCTCACAATGGCTTGGCGTTTTCCTACCAAGGCATTAAATAGGCTTGATTTGCCGACATTGGGGCGTCCGATTAAGCTAATAATAGTCATTTTAGTGAAGTGATGAGGTTAATTGCTGTTTAGAGGAGTTTAATTCAGATTGGACCATTTCTAGTTGTCCCTTAAGGCTTTCGGTCAAAGCTTGGTTAACACTTGGGTTGGCTTGTAGTTGTTGATTGATGACATCGAGAGCTTCTTGTTTGCGGTTAAGTTTGGTCAGTGCTTTAGCTTGAATGGTTGATGCGGCCATTTGGATGGCCTTACTTTGAATTTTGATGACATCTTGTATGGCGGCATCATAAGACGATTGATGATAATGAATATTAGCCATTCTCCAAAGAACAATATCCTTTAAATGCTCATCACTACTATAATCTAGAATTTGCTGATAATAGAGCAGGGCTTGGCGTTCTTGTTTGTTCTGCTGACTGTCTTGAGCTAAAAATAAACGAGCTAAATTAGAATAGGGACTTTTAGGAAAGTCGGTGATAATGGAGATAGCTAGATCATGGTTGTTACTTTTGAGGTTGGGATCATGTTGGGTGTTGATAAAAGTAAAATAACGCAAGGAGGCTTCATGCGATTTAGCCAGCTGCTGCTGTTGATACCATTGAAGTACACCGACGATGCAAAGTGATATTAGAACGGAGACAAGAATGCTTTTCCAGTTGTCTGCAATCCATTCTTGTTGGTAATTGGTATCTTCGTCAAAAACTTGTTTCATAAAGAGTCCTTTGGTGTAGGTTTAAATGGGTTTAATATCTCCTCAGGAGCAAGGTCAATTTGTACCCCTGAAGTCATATTCTTTAGCACGACTTTATTGTGAGAAAGTTCATCTTCGCCGGCAAGCAAGCAATATTTAGCCGAAATTTTATTGGCAGCTTTCAAGTGTGCTTTGATACCAGAGAGTGATGAACCTTGTCGAATGTTAAGGTTCAGCGTTTGTAATTGGTTGAGGTATGGAAATAACCAGTGATAGGTATCATCACCGCTAATACCAATATAAAGATCACAATTTGTCTCTGGTTGTGGATTGTTTTTAAGAGACAGTAAAGCTTCAATGCGCTCTACCCCTGCAGAAAGACCCACGGCAGGTGTGGGTTTGCCACCGAGTTGCTCAACAAGTCCATCGTAGCGTCCCCCAGCGCAAAGAGTCCCTTGTGCTCCTAACTTATCAGTCATCCACTCAAAGACTATTCCAGTGTAGTAATCTAAGCCTCGGACGATCATGGGGTCAAAAACAGCGTCAATATGTGCCCGATGTAATGATTCAAGCGTCTTTTCTATCAAATCGTGCTCATCATCAGAGTAAAATTCTATGAGCTTAGGAGCAGACAGTAATATTTCTTGTGTTTGTGTGTTTTTAGAATCTAAAATTCTTAGAACATTGTGATTCAATCGTTGCTGAGAGTCTTCATCAAGGTTTGAAGCATGCGGTGTTAAATAGTCCTTTAAGGCTTTTTGGTAGTTATTTTGAGTTTCTGCTCCACCAAGATAATTTAAATGCAGGTGTACTTCTTCATGAATCCCTAACTGTTTCCATATATGGTTCATGAGTTGTATGAGTTCAAGTTCTGCTACAGGTGATTGAAGTCCAAAGGTCTCAAGTCCTATTTGATGGAATTGACGGAGCCTTCCTTTTTGAGGGCGTTCGTAACGAAACATAGGTCCTTGGTAGTATAAGCGTTGGACGGTATTATGAATAAGTCCTAATGCGAGTGCAGCTCTAACACAACCCGCTGTTCCCTCTGGGCGCAATGCTAGCAGGGTTCCATTCCGATCCTCAAGTGTGTACATTTCTTTGTTAACGATGTCAGTATTATTGCCTACAGAGCGCTGGAAAAGATCTAAGGACTCGACCACTGGAAAATGGATTTCGTCAAAGCCAAGTGAATGAGCAGATTGATAGAAAATATCAGCTAAATAACCGCGTATTTTAGAAGATTCAGGGGCAATGTCATGAAATCCTCGCACAGGATTATATTTGTTTGTCACAGTTAATCTCGGGAAAAAATTGTTAAGTTACCATTAATATATCATTATTAAGTAAATAATCCAGTAATAATTCAAGATTGTACTATAATTAAATTGACACATTAACAAGGGTATTGTATGGCAAACGAAGCATTAAATGCACACAAAGTATTAAATTTAAGAACAGAGACCCCGCAGGTACAAAATGATATTGGTAATGCTAATGATTCATTATCAGGTGACTACGGCGGAAAAGTAAATGCAGAGGGGTTATCTGTAACTGGAACATCCAGTAGTGGTGGCGGTGAATCAGGCATGGCTGCAGAGTTAGGTGGAGGAGATTTTCCAGAAGATGACCCCAGTGGTGAAAATAATGGTAAAGCAAGAGGAAAACCCGGTTCAGGCGATAGTCAAAGAAGCTCTAACCCTTCAACTCAAGCGAATGCTAATACTCAGGCAGGTGAAGCAAATACCACTGATGCGACTGAAACAGAGGTAAAAGAGAGATATGCTAAAGCCCAGGAAGAGGGCGATGAATCTGGAGAAGAACAAGATGAGTTAGCATCAGCTTCAGAAGGTGGGTTTGGGCAATCAGTCGATGATGAAATGTTAGCATCCGCCGCTATGGCAATGGGTCTTGGAGAAGAAGACAGTGAGGAATCAAGATCTAAATCAGGCAGTCAAAAAGCAAAAGTATCAGCAATTGCAAAAGGAGTCGCTGTGGCAGCAGCAGCTGTTGCGGCCAAAGCTGTTGCAGGAGCAGGAGCAGCGCCAGCTGGCGTAGCAGCTGCTGCAGAGGGAGAGGAAGCTGCAGTTGAGGAAGTTATTGAAGCAGAGGCAGAAGAAGCAGAGGCAGAAGAAGCTGAAGTAGTCGAAAAGGCAATAGTGGTTGAACCCACAAAATTAGTTATGCGTGAACCCATTGTGGATGCTCCTGCAGTAACCTATGATAATTTGATTGTGTATAATATCCACCCTTACGATGGGCTAGAACCAGATTCTATTCCTGAGTCACACACAGGAGTGGACCCTCAGCCTCATGTGAAATATAACTTTGTCGAATATTTTGGTATAGATAAGTTGTCTGATGGAGCAGGTTTTACTTTAACTGGAACTACAGCTGGACTTGAGACTTTGTTAGCTCAATTTAGTAAAATTTACGTTGCTGAATATTTTGAAGGGAGTCGGAATAGCTTTGCAAATAGTTTTTACTTGAATAGTAATACAGCGGGTACCAACTATGGACCAACCACTGTAACTGCAACACTTGATGGGACTAATACCCTATCTGTAGCTGGAAGTGAATATATTGAAATAGTAAAAGTAACTGACGCAGGTGCTGGTACTTATACTATTAATAATTTTAAACCACTTAACGCTCAGGCGAATGTGGATGCTTCTGGTAACAGTGGTGGTGATGTACTTGAATTTGGCTTTGCAAATACAGTCAGGTTAGTGGGTGATACGCAATTTAATAACACAACCAAAGTATTTGAAGGTGATGCATTACAAGCAGGGGGAGGAGAATATGAACTTTTTGTGGACAGAAGTGCATATGCAACCCGATACAAGCTATTTATAAACACAGATACGGATGCAGCACCTGAAATTACGATTAATATAGAGGGAGATCACACTGATTTGGTAATAGCAGAAGCTCAATATGGGTTAAATGGTTTTATGGCATTCAAAAAAGTTGATATTACCGCTGAATATTTGAACGATATTAAAGCAAATAGTGGAGTTGAAAGTCCAACCGTTGATGGCATTAAAATTGATGGTAGTTCTCCATTAATCATCAATGGAACGGAAGCAGCAGATACTATTACTGCTGATATATCCCTATGGACTGGTCGAGCGAATATCTTTACTCATAATGACAATGATAATATAACGGTGACAACTCGAACAGGTGAAGATAGTAATCCATCGGACCCTTATTCAGGCTATAATCTATTCACATATTCAGTAACAGATGATGGAAACCCTCTTGGTGATCCAAGTCATGATCATGGAATATATATATTACCAGGACAATCTAAAGCAGGGGGCTATGATACTATTACAGAAAAGTACTTTATAGAAAATAGTATGATTGATGCAGATTTTGCGTATACCCCAACTGCGAATGATTACATTGAACATAACCCAGATAAGCTTGGAATCATAATGAATGGTGTGGATGGAGTTGGTGATATGAATCTTATCTATAAAATACAGGGGTTTGATCTAGGTGGGTTTGAAGCAGGACCAACCCCAACATTTAAAGCACAGATTGATGGTAGTGGAAGAGATGGTGGTGAGCTGAGTTATAAGGACGATGCTAGTGGCGGAGTTGTTAATAAAGCATCATTATCTTTTACAAATCCAACAGACAATACTGTAGTGGATGAATTAGAATTTAAAAATGGTATTAATGGATTTGGTGATGGAAATAGTCAAATAATTGAATTTGATCATTTATATGCCATTGATCAGGCCGCCCCATGGGAAGGGTTAGCTGGGTAAAATGAAAGAGCAGCCATATAGACTGCTCTTAGATTAGATTCTTGGGTTGAACTATTGTGTGTAAAGTGATCTTAACACAGGCTGAAATAGATACGTCAACAATGAAACTTCCGTGGTTTTAATATGAGCAAAAGCAGACATACCGGGTGTGATAGTAAGCTTTTGATTACCGTGTTGAATGTAATCTTTATCGCTTGCAATGGTTAGTTTGTATAACTTTTTACCCTTATCTTCGTTGAATTCAGCATCTGTAGTAATCTTAATGATTTTACCTTTAAGAGACCCGTACAACGATGCATCATAAGCATCGATTTTGATGGTGACAGGCTGGTCTACATTGATAAAACCTCGATCACCTGGCTCTAAATAAGCTGTGGTGATTAACCTGGAAGTCGGAGGAATGATTTCCATAATGGTTTCAGTTGGGTAAACAAATTCACCAATGGATATGGCTGTGATATTTTTAACAAGCCCTTTGATAGGAGACTTTAACACTGAGTTATTGATATCATATCCAATGCGTTTATTCGTCTGGATAAGGTTGTTAAGTTTTTCTTTATCTTCGTTGTATTCATCAAGAGATTCCTCTTCATGTTTTTTCAACTCAGTCGAAAGCCTTAACTCAATATCATTAATCTTGAGTTTTAGTTGATCAGCTTGAAGGGAAGCGACTATGCCATCATCAACTAACGGTTTGATGGCTTCAAGTTCTTTTTGACTAAGTTTATGTCTTTGTTTAAGAGACTGTATCGTAGTTTTAAGAATATAGGTAGTAGCTGTAAACTGTTTTCGTTGCGCATCAACTAATTCAGGGTATTCCTTTGATAAGTATTCAGGGAATATGGGGTCTTTTTCATCATAGGCTTGAGCCTTAAGGCGAGCTAAGTTAGCTTCAAGGTGAGCAATTTTAGTCAAATTGGAGTTATACTCTCGATCGAGATCTTGAGTTTTGAATTCGATTAAAGGTTGATCTTTTTGAACAATAGCACCGGATGATACTAAAATCTTGCTAACAGCTTTCGGGCTGGATATCTCTATTTTGTGGCTTTTTTCAAGGTAGCCAATTTCTGCTGGAGCTACTTTGCTTAGAGGTATGGTAGTGAAGCTAGCCCAAATGACGATCAAGATGAACAAGGCAAGAATGGTCTTAATGATAAAGCCATAGAGCTGTGAGGTTCGATTGTATGAATTAACATAACAATCGTGTATGAAATCATTTTCTGACATTAGAATCTCCTATTCTAGGTTGTTAAGTTTGGAAATGAAAGCAGCTGACTGTTTCATTAAAGCCTTCAAGACATCTTGTGCTTTGCCATCTTGTACAATTTTACCTTTGGACATTTGGACTATACGGTCAAAGCCTTGAAACAGTGGAGCTCGATGAGATATCATGATAATCGTTTTGTCTTTAAGGTGTTTGATTAGTTTAGAGACAATTTCACTGCCTTGCATATTGTCAATATATGCAGTTGGTTCATCCAGAATCAAGACATCTGGGTCAGTCACAATGGCCCTAGCAAGTGCGATAGCTTGCTTCTGCCCGATGGATAAATTAGAACCATTTTCTAATATCGTCATCCCTAACCCTTGGTGAGATTCACCAATCATGTCATTAAGCCCTGAAATCTCGATTGCTTTGGTGATAAGTTCATCACTGGCATTTTGGTTCGCGATTCTAATATTATCCGTTAGAGTTCCATAGAATAAGGATATATTGGCACTCATGTAGTGGACATGTCTCCTTAGATTCTGTGGGTTGTAGGTGCTTGAATCATTGCCGTCTAAGAGGACTTGGCCACTGTTGGGTTCGATGAAATCAACCAGCATTTTAACCAGCGTACTTTTACCTGAACCAACGTGCCCGATGATGCCTACATTTTCACCAGCTTTAATGCTAAGCGATACGTTGTCAACGGCTTTGTTTGATCGAGTAGGGTATTGATAAGATACATTGTTAAATTCAATATCACCGTTGTATTTATCTTTGTATAGATAGTTACTACCGTGAGTATAATCACTTTCTAAATCCATGAACGTATTGAGGTTATCGAGTGCTGTTGTCATGCCGTGATATTTTGAGATAACATCACTTATTTGTGCAATATTGAGAGCTCTACCTGCTAATATTGTACTGGCTACCATGGCACCAATGGTTAATTGTCCTTGCATAATGAGTTGACAACCGACAAAGACAACGCTTGCACCCACAATGGAGTTAACTGTCACGGCTAACGTAGGGCCTGATGAGGCTATAAAATTATGAAGTCCTGAAATATTGGCGCTGGCTTTGACTTGTAGCGTTTTTCTTAAGAAGTAGTTTTCAGCCGCAAGTGACTTGACCGTTTCTATATTGTTGATGGATTCAAGCATCATAGAATTGGTGGTCCGGTTAACAACAATGGCTGATTTCTTAGATTTTTTGGTTATCGGTTGTGTGTAAAATGAAATTCCTAATACAACCAGTATACCAACAAACACGACAGAGAATAACGTGGTACCACCGAAATAATATAAACCTAGTAGGTACAAGGTTAAAAACGGAATATCGATGAGAGCGACAATCGTTACGGTAGCCATAAAACCACGAACATTGGTAAATTCTTCATACGCTTTCAAGAATGCATTTGAACCATAATCAAGGTTTTTAAGTTTGAGCCCCAAGGTATGACTGAATAGTTTATAACTCATTCTGGATGCAACTGCTTCACCAGCTTGGCCTATAATGTACGAACGCATCATCTTGATAAAGAAATCGACTAAGAAGATAAAGATGATTCCGATGTAGAATGCATATAGAGTACTGTACTGTGAGTTAGGTATAACCCTATCGTACACACCAAGAATATATACTGGGAGTGAAAATGATAAGATGTTAATCAGCACAGTTGCTATTAGTATGTGTGAAAATGTATGTGATATAAGCTTGATAGTTTTCCTAAACCATTCACCTGATTTTAGACTGCCTCCACCAGACTTGACAATTCTCTTGTCTGCGAGTTCGGTATATTCCAGTGTGATACAATAACCAGAGTAATTTTTCTTAAAATCTTTGATAGAGAGAGGGCTTAATTGCTGTGTTGAATTATCTATGATATTGATTTTATCTTCACTACTATCTCCCATATATACAAAGCATGACTCATCTTTATTAATAATAATGCCATGTTTGATTTCAGACCTTAAAAGATCCTCAGCGTTGATCTTTTGTATAACGGAATGAATCGCCAGCCTTTTACCAATCTCAGGTATCATGGATGGCTTGATGTCTTTTTTTGAATCAACAATCCCATCTAATATTGATTCACCCGCAAATGATACTCCTACCAGTTCACAGTAGTTTTTAAGGCTGTTGTATAAATGAACGCCCTTGATTTGATCCGTCATATTAATGGCTCCTATTTGATGGTACTGATGTTAAGTTGTCCTAATACGTATAACAACTCAATTTTGGTTAACAGTGCATTCTCTTCTGCTTTAAATTTGTTTTTAGTCAACTTTATGTGATTTTGCCGTATTAAATAAAGTTTTTGTGGGGTCACTTTGCCTGCTTTAAATCCTTTTTCAGCCCCTAAACTTAGGTCCTTGTATTCTGCTTCAAGCTTCTTGGTCAACTGGACTTCTTGTTGAGCATCTATAAGCTCGTAATAAAGGTTTGATAACTTACGTTTTGATGAGGATAGTTTATCCAAGTAAACGTTATAGGCTTCACGGTAATTTTGCTTGGAAGCTTTGTAATCATTGAGGTCATTGCCACCAGAAAACGGGCTGTATTGGACTGATATTCCGATAAATTTATTTCTGCTGTAGCCTTCAACACCTGAGGCATTTTTGTCATAAACATGTTTGCCTATGATATCAATCTCAGGCGAATATAGATTAGCCATGGATTCTGATCTGGATAACTTTTTGATTTCAGCCTTGATTTTCGATAGTTTGGTTTCTAAGTTTTGTTGTTTGATACTTTTCTTCATTTCGCTGATTGAATAGGTTTTTAAGTTGAGCCTAGGCTTTATTAATTTAATGTTATAAAGTTTGGTCGTATCTCTTATTATTCTTCGTTTCTCATTGAGGTTTCTTGATTCTTTCATGACATCAAAGAGGTTAGTCTCCATTGTTTTTTTGGCTGTCAAAGACTTTACTTTAGACACCAATCCAGCTTTATGTTTTTTAGACTCTGACTCGTAGTAGTCTTGGCTGAATGCATATTTTTGTTGAGCTAAAGAGTGGTATTTATAGGCATAGTAGGCTCTTCCATAATCTTTTAGAAATGATTTAATGGTTTTCGATTCTGCTATCTTGAACTCTACCATGCTTTTTAAGTAGGTTTGCTTTGCTTTTAATGTACGGGCTTCGGTTTTTCCGCCATCAAATAAGTGTTGATCCAGTGTGAATGTATGCGTCGATTTCGTAAGTTTCTTTTTTGGGTCATTGGCAAGAGCATTAAACGCCTTGTAAAAATCGTAGCCATGTTGAAGACTATAGGTAACTTCAGGTAATAAACCAGAGTATGATTTTTTTAAATTGTAGTAGGCTGATTTGAGCGCATGTTTATCTGCTTTAAGTAACTCACTGTTTTTTAACGCAGTTATTGTCGTTTTATTAACATAACTGTGGCCTAATACATTGCTGCTTATGAGTGCAACTGTGATGACTGCTATCCTTAACATAGAGACCTATTACTCCTTTTAGTATTCTAATGTTATCATGTTTTTTTTCTAAAGGGAATAGTTCTTGTGTTTTATTTTTCAGTATATTTTTTCAACATCCCAATAAATTTTTCATGTTGATTTAGTGAACGAATTACATTGAATTGCTCCCCCCCATTCTTCATAAATAATTGTTTTAACTCAAGGGCTATTTCTTCATTCGTTTCTAGACAATCTGATACAAATGATGGGCAAACAATGTTAATGTTTTTATAACCGGATTTTGCCAATGCGGTTATTCTTTCAGTCGCGTAGGGTTTTAACCAGGAGTTATACCCAAACCTAGATTGGAAACAGGTTTCAAACTTATCTTTATCAATCTTCAGCTTCTCGGTAATAAGACGAGTCGTTTTACAGCAAAAGCAATAGTAGGGATCTCCTTCATCTAAAAATGATGAAGGAAGTCCGTGATAGGAGAATAGGGTGTAGTTTTTTGAATTAAAATCAGGGTGTGATGATATTTGATCTGTCATTGCCTGTATATAATTGTCATTTGAACAGAATTGGTGAATGAAATGAATTTCAGGAATGTACATCCATTTTGATAGGGTTTTAGTTACGGCTTTGAAACAAGTTCCCGTTGTGCTTGATGAGTACTGAGGAAAAAGGGGGATAACAATAATTTTATTAATATGAGGGCTGTTAAGTTTTTGTAAAGCGTCTTGTAGTCTTGGGTTGCCATACCGCATCCCCAATTCAACTTGAAATTTCATAGGGTCTAACTTTTCTTTTAAAAGGTTAACTTGATGGATTGAGTGTAAAAGAAGAGGGGAGCCTTCGTTGGTCCAAATGGCGCGGTATTTTTTGGAGGTTGCTCTTGATCTAAATGGCAGTATAAAACCATACAATAGGGGGTACCATAATAGTTTTGGAAGTCTAATAACTTTGTTATCCGATAGAAATTCTCGCAGAAAGCGCATAACACTGAAATATGTGGGATGATCAGGTGTTCCGAGATTGATGAGAAGAACACCTGTTTTTTGATCAAGGGTATATTTATTCATAGATCCAAACCTTTGTCTGGGTATTAATCTGTTGGCACAGTGATATAATATCGAGGTTTCTTAATCGAATACACCCATGAGAGGAGGGTTGTTCAAAGCTGGCATTATCGGGTGTTCCATGCAAATATATGTAACGGTTGTAGGTGTCAACATCACCGCCGAGGTTATGACCCATTTCAAGACCTATTAAGCGGATGATTCGTGTGAGTATCCAGTCCCTATCTGGGTTATTTTTAAACAGTTCCTGGTTAAAAATTTCACCGGTTGGTTGGCGAGAGGCGAAAACAGTATTGATAGGGTCGCCATTGCCAATAACATCTGATACTTGATGCCAACCCAAGGGAGTTTTTTCACTTCCCATTAATTGACCAACTCCGTTTTTTGCAGAATTTATGTGACAAGAGAAAATGCATTGCCGATTTTTTATGAGTTGTAACCATTGATTATTAATCGAGATTAATACTAGATCTTCAATTGGATTTAAGGTAATCACTTAAAATACTTTGTTGATAGAGAGCCAGAGAGAAATTACTGATGTCAATATTGTCTAGGCTTGTTTTATCGAGTTTTTTTGAGGGGCTGATGCTGTCGACTTTGACAATGTAAAATGAGCCATTGTTATGAAATATATTCGATTCACCTACACGCATTTGCCATATTTTGGACCATATGGGCTTGAACTTTGGAATGGGTTTATCAAAGGAAGCGCTGAAATGGTTGAACCCTTTTTGGGTTTGTGCTGACCTTAGTTGACTTAACAGAAGGTTGGCTTGTTTCTCATTATCCAGTTGAATTAGTTTGCTCATGATTTCCTTACGAGACTTGTTGATGGAAAGCTGAGTTGATGGGTGTTTTTTCTCAATGCGAAAGACAAAGATACTGTTGTCAGATAATAAAATAGCCGGGCTGTTAAAAGACTTGAGATAAACATCGTCAGAGAATAGCTCTTTTTTCACTTTTTCATTATTAAGTGCCCCTGGAAATTTTCCATCTTTCACTAAGTTTTTCTGAGAATGGATCTTTGCTTGATTATGGGATTTGATGGGTTGAAGCGAATCTGGGTGAGTAAATGATAACTCATTGATTTTTTCATGAAGGGTGATGGATTGTTTTTTTGACTTTTCTTCAAGATAGTGTTGTAAGATTCTAGGTTGGATTTGTTTGAAGCTAGGTGTTGTGTAGATAAGTTCATCGTTTTTGACTAAGATTAGTTGATTAGTACCATGATTTTGGGTCGAAAGACTCCCCTTTTCTGAAATATCCTTTTCGTTAATAATCGGCTTGATGTTCTCTTGAAAAATGATGGCTATTTTGGAGTCTTTGATGAATTTTTCAAAGGTATTGGCGTTATCGAAGCTGATAAATTCTTGCTTTAATTTCTGAATATCTTCTTTAGAGGCTACATTACTAGCATTGGTTTTAGAGACAATGGCTTGATACTGCTTTTGTGCAGAGGGTGTTCTAAAGACATGTTTATTGTCATTATAATAGGTTTCAAGAGTTTTAATATCGGGCTTGTTGGGTGTTGGTGCGGCTATATGAATGTAATTAATATCTATAGATTCGGGGGTTACAAATGAATCAGCATGAGACTGATAATAGTCTTTGATTTCAATATCGGTTGGGCTGTATTTGGATTGATTGGCATTAATTTGTTTAATAAAAAAACTTCTAATATGGTGATTTTGTAGCTGTATCAGTTGCTTATTCACAAGGTCATTGGGTGTGGATGAATGAATTGAAGTGAAGACCATTTGGCTAATAATTTGTTGATGGGTTTCTTGGATACTATTTCTTGACTCCATCTTTTTATCCTTAAGCCATTGTTGAATTTGATTTAACCCCTTATTTGTATCAAACCCTAAGCGATTAGATAGGGTGGCTAGGACAACGTATGGAGATACTTCATAACCTTTTTTGGAAAAGTATATTTCATAGGCCTTTTTTTGGGCTATTGCTTCAGTAATGTCTGACTTTAGTTTGATTAAGAATTCCGGGTCGGCTCTTTGTTCCGGCTGGATAACTCTATAGTATGATTGATATAATTGATCAACTTCAGCTTTACTAACTGAAATTTCCCCTCGTTGAATGTCTTGCTTACGGTCAGATTTGATCAGGTAGTTTTCAATTCCCCACATACCAATAATGAATGCGATGAAAACAACAAGTACAACAGCAAAAGGTCCTTTTAACTTTTTTCTAAATGATACAATCATAATGAATTAAGAAAGATGGCGGAGTGGACGGGGTTCGAACCCGCGACCCCCGGCGTGACAGGCCGGTATTCTAACCATCTGAACTACCACTCCTATGTAATATATTAATTACGCGTTAATTGATTCTCGTGCATTAACAGCATCTTTTAGAGCTTTACCTGCAGTAAATTTAACTCGTTTTGATGCAGGTATCGTAATAACTTCGCCAGTGGAAGGTTTACGACCTTGACGCTCTTTAGACTCTCTTACAGTAAAGCTACCAAAGCCAACCCAGCTAAATCCGCCGCCGTTGCTTAGTTCCGTTGTTAAGTTTTCAATGAAAGAATTGAGAACTTCTTCAACTGCTTTTTGTGAACAGCCTGTAGACTCTTTAATGGCTTTAGTCATAGCCTTGCGATTCATGCTCATAATTTACCCCTATTGTGTGGTTAAAGGACTGCTATATCCAGAAATGTTATAGTGTTATACCAGTGATCTATCTGCTGTGTCAAGGCTATTAACTTCACTTCGTTTGTATTGATGAATAAAATAGGTTTGATTTACCGGATAATTAATTGGAGAAAATGGCCACAACCTTATGAATAAAAACAATAAATTGCAATTTGTCGTCGAAGTAAACTAATATAATAACATTTTTCTTGAAAATACGTCTTTTGCATCCATAATAAGTGTATTACTGTCAATTTGGCATTTTATGTACAATGCGCGTAGCTTAAGGTTGGCTTTTGATTTAACCCTGCTTGATCAAGGTTTTCAGGTTGAGTTTAATTTGTTCGTCAGGGTATTGGCAGGCTTTTGCAGTTATCATTGTGATAATGCTAACTCCTGCAATGCATAGGGCGTCAACGCCGTGAGGAAGTAAGTGATGACCGCCTTCATAATTGCCATAATAACTGATGACAGATATTAAGATAATATGAGGCACTATCCAGAGTGCTTGCATGCTTTCATTGACGGGGTGTTGATGATAGTAGGCATACCCATAATATATGAGGCTGCCAATGATAAGCGAGGCGTCAATTGATTGTATGGTGTCCCACCCTGACCAATACATTAAGATGTTGCAGATGAATAACGTTATGAAGGTATAAATACGGTGGGGCCATAATCTGTTATTGGGTGTTGAGTTCATTGTAGTTTTAACAGCAAGGTAAACAAGAGGGCCTGTTAGGTAGGCAAATAGCATGCACATGGCTTGAAATTTGACAATCATTTTCCAACCAGGCAGAGCAAGCATGAGTATGATCCCCACAATAAAATTAAACAGTAGGGAGTAATGAGGAACCCCATGAATGTTTAATGCAGAAAACCTTTCTGGAGCGCATTTCATTTTGCTCATTGCATAGGTAAGTCTAGATGTTGTTGCTGTATACATTAGGGCTGCTCCACAAGGGTTAATCATGACGTCAACATAAATGATAAAGGCAAGCCAGGTTAAGCCGAGTTTTATAGCAAGTTGAGTAAAGGGTCCGTTGGAATGTTCATTGATAAGCGATGATACCGTAAAATTATGACCTAAAAAAACATACTGTAGGCCCATATAAAGCACGGTGCAAATTAATACTGATCCGACAATGGCAATGGGCATAGATTTACGCGGGTTTTTTGTTTCGGCTGCCAGTGAGGTTGCTTCTCTAAAACCTAAGAATGAGAAAACGACAATTTCAGCTAGAGCTTGAAACACATCGGGCCAATCCCAGGGCTGATGCCCTTCAAAAACAACACTAGGTTGAGTGTGAGGTAAGAGTAATATAATAACAATAGTGGGTATGGCAAGTTTCCATATTGCCAGTATTCGATTGTATTTGATAAGTAGTCTTATCCCCTTGAGGTTGATGACTGTGAAAACAGCCAGAATGACTATCGCAACAAGTGAGCCATTTAAGCTTAAATGGATGTCGTTATTGATGGGGTTTACCAGGTTGGGGTAGATGTCAGATAAATACCTAAGAACCGCTTCAACTTCTGTAGGGGCTGCAGCGACGCATGATAGCCAGGCTCCCCATCCAATCAAAAAGCTGGCTAGTTTCCCGTGAGTGATTTCAGAATATCGGGCTATGCCTCCTGAAAAAGGAAGCAAGATGGCAAGTTCGGCAAAACAGTAGGCAATAAACAAGATCATGATTCCGCCGATCAACCATGCGGCAAGTGCTCCGGTTCCTGCGATGCTTGAGGCATAATATGAGCTAAGAAGCCAACCTGAACCAACCATGCAGCTGATGGATGTAAAGAGTAGGTTGGTAGAGTTAATTTCCTTTTGAAAACTTGCCATTATCTAATATCCAGTCTAGAATAATCGATTATTATACACCGTCAATAGGTATTGTAAAGCGAACACAATGATAGAGTTAGACGCTGTCTACAAGATTAGGCAGACTCACCCTTGGCCTTGCAGGCCGATGAGCTTTCAATGTGAAAGTGGTGATCATGTATGGCTATCGGGGCCGAATGGTTGTGGAAAAACAACGTTGCTCGAGATTATCATAGGAAAATTATCCCATGAGGGACAATGTCGTCGTAACTTTAAGGACTCTTTATACATTCCCTCAGTGTTTTGCTTTAAATCGGTTCAACGAGTTGATGAATGTTTGTCTTGGTTGAAGTGTCTTTATTTGTCTTCTGATTCTATCAAAGATGTTGCTGATAGGTGGGGTATTCATCATTGCTTTAGACTCAATGTTTCTCAGTTATCAAGAGGGCAGCAACAACGGTTGATGCTGTCTCAGTTAAGTTTTAGTTCTCATAAGCTATGGGTTTTGGATGAGCCCTCTTTGGGGCTTGATGGTGTTGGCATTAAATTGCTTGCTGATGCGGTCAAGGATCACATCAATCAACAGGGGTGTGTGATTGAGGCTGGCCATTTGTGGCCCTATCCCTGGCATGCTAATGCAGTTGTTGAGGTGCCACATTGAATAATAGATGGTTAAAATGGGGTGTGTTACAATCATGCCAGGTATTGCGAGAGTGTCCCTATTACTTGTTGCTGGGTTTGACAATGATCTTGGGTTCCAATCTGTTAATCAATTTTATTGCTTTGCAAGTTGATGTTGGAAGTCGTTATGTTTTTAATTGGTTGGTTTTATCGCTGGTTCAGTGGGTTGTGCTGGATCAATTGATAACCACAATCAATCAAAAAGGGTTTCAGTGGTTGATTTTGGTTGCCCCACTGTCATTCAGTACTCAGTTTTTGGTGTTGTTCTTCGTTCATGTTTTTACCTATGTGATGTTGTTTAGTCTGCTATTCTCATGGGTTGAGTTTAGTTATATGGGTCATGGTTTTGTCCATATCTTTTCAATCTGTATGATAGCTCAGGTTATTTGGTGTATGTTGAGTATGGTGATTAGGGTTTTAATAGGTTTTGAAACTAAAAGCAATTGGATTGCTTTAATGATGGGGGTTCTTTTAGCGTTTCCTTTGCATTTGATGGCATTAGGCGGGTTTTTAATGGTGGATATACAGGGCTCTATTAAAATGAGCCTTGAGTTATTGTTTGGATCTATGTGGATACTTTTAGTGTTTTTCATTCCACTATTAAGGTGGGGGTTTAAACAATCGTTAGATGTATGAAGATGCTTGCAAATTTAGAATGTATTTGCTATCTTTTGGCTATACAGGCGCGTAGCTCAGTGGTAGAGCATCACCTTGACATGGTGGGAGTCGGTGGTTCAATTCCACTCGCGCCTACCAAATTTGGAGGATAAATGGTTAAATTAGCTAAATTATTTTGGAGTGCACATGAGTGTAAGTGATGCTGATCTTATGCTTGCTGTGGCTAAAAAAGAAGGTTTAAAAAAACAGTGTGTGGCTGTTAAAATAGATGGTGAAATAAAAGACCTGCGGTCGGTTGAGATAAAAGGATCTAAAGTAGAATGGGTCATGTCTGAGGATGATGAGGGTCTTGAGATTATTAGGCATTCCACTGCCCATTTGTTGGCTCATGCGGTCAAGCAATTATACCCTGAAACTCAAGTAACAATAGGCCCTGTGATAGAAGATGGCTTCTATTATGATTTTTATCGTGAGGAATCTTTTACACCAGAAGATATGGTTAAAATTGATAAAAGAATGAGGCAGTTAATTAAAAAGAATATTCCCATTGTAAGGCATGTTATCAGTCGAGAAAAGGGTCAAAAGATTTTTAGTGAGCAAGGTGAGGCATTTAAAGTAGAGATTGTCTCGGACCTCCCTGATGGAGAAGATATTACCTTGTATGAACAAAGTGACTTTATAGATTTGTGTCGGGGTCCTCATGTCCCTTCTACCTCTTATCTAGGGGCCTTCAAATTAACCAAGCTTTCAGGGGCTTACTGGCGTGGCGATGCAAGTGGACAAAAGCTTCAAAGAATATACGGAACTGCGTGGGGTTCGAAAGAGGCTTTGACTGAGTATTTGAACAATTTGGCGGAAGCAGAAAAAAGGGATCATCGAAAGTTAGGCTTGTCCATGGACTTATTTCATTTCTATCCTGAGTCACCTGGCATGGTCTTTTGGCATCAACGGGGTTGGACTCTCTACAAGCAGTTAGAAAAAATCATGCGTCAACACTATGAAGATGCAGGCTATCGTGAAGTTAACACCCCCCAGTTAGTCAATCAAGGGCTTTGGGAGCAGTCGGGTCATTGGGATAAGTTCCAAGAGAACATGTTTACTTTGGAGTCTGATAAGCAGAATTATGCTTTAAAGCCTATGAATTGTCCTTGCCATGTTCTAATTTTTAAAGAGAAGCTTCGAAGCTATAAAGAATTGCCACTTCGGATTGCTGAGTTTGGTCATGTTCACCGCTATGAGCCTAGTGGAACTTTGCATGGGTTGATGAGGGTTAGAAGTTTTGTGCAAGATGATGGGCATATTTTTTGTACACAAGAACAAATTCATGATGAGGTTAGCACCTTCATTGATCAAGTTAAGGAGCTTTATGCGCTGTTCGGATTTCATCATATTTTAATTAAGTTTTCGACAAGGCCTGAGGAGCGAGTGGGTTCAGATGAGGTCTGGGACCATTCTGAAACGACCTTGCTGGAAGTTATTAAAGCAAAAGGTATTGATTGGGAGCTAGCAGAAGGTGAGGGCGCATTCTACGGCCCTAAACTCGAATTTTCATTAAAAGACTGTCTCAACAGGGTATGGCAATGTGGTACCATTCAGTTAGACTTTTCCATGCCTGAGCGTTTAGGTGCTAGCTATGTCGACTCCATGAGTCATAAGCAACAGCCAGTGATGTTGCATCGAGCTATATTAGGTTCTTTAGAGCGTTTTATTGGTATTTTGCTTGAACAGACAGCCGGCTGGTTACCGATGAATATCGTGCCTGTTCAGGTAGTCTGCATGAACATCGTGGATGATCAAGCTGACTATGTTTCTCAGCTACATTCAGGGCTTTTGGCGAGTAAATTCAGGGCGCAGTTAGATGTTAGGTCTGAAACCATTGGTTATAAAATAAGGGAGCACACTAAAGCTAAAGTTCCTTATTCTATTATCTGTGGGAAAGAAGAGAAACTGAATAATACATATACCTTGAGAAGGCATGATGGAAAGCAGTGGACGGGTTTAGTATTAAGCGAGCTAATGACAAAGTTAAATACATTATAGGAGTAAAAAGTTATTAATAAGAGCAGAAATAATCCAGGGTTAAGGATTAATCAATACGTAAGGGTTCCCATGGTTCGGTTTATTGGGCCAGAAGGAGAGCAGCACGGTGTTATAAAAACTCAAGAAGCACGCAACATGTGTAAGGATCTTGGTTTAGATTTGGTTGAGGTTTCACCACAAACTGAGCCCCCCGTTTGTAAGGCCATGGATTATGGTCGATATGTCTTTCAGCAACGTAAAGACCTTAAAAAGCAGCAAAAGAAAACCAAGGTCAAAGAAATTAAGTTCAGACCGGTAACTGATGTGGGTGATTACAATATCAAAGTTAAGCGAATCAGAGAGTTTATCGAGTCTGGTCACAAGGTTAGGGTGGTTATGAGGTTCAGGTTTAGGCGGGAGCTTACCAGTAAGGATCTTGGTGCTGATATGTTGAATCGGTTGATGGAGGAGCTTTCTGATATTACACAAGTTGATGCAATGCCTAAGCATGAAGGGCGTCAAATGGTGATGATATTAAGCCCTAAAAGTAAGTGATTCTATAATAACAGTATATATTTTGATTTTTTGTAGATATCGAGGCTTTTTCAGTTGACATTGTCATTAATTACATGCAAAATAGCCTATATTTTTGAGGTTGGTGACTATGCATAAGGCAAAGACACATAAAGGCGCTGCAAAGCGATTTAGAAGGACAAAGAATGGTATTAAGTTTAGGCGATCTAATCGTAATCACATTCTAACGAAGAAATCAACACGTGCTAAAGTTGAGAGAAGAGCTTCTGGGCAAATTAGTGCAGCGGATTTTGATAGAGTCAGCGATATGCTGAAGTAAAAGGTGATACATGTCTAGAGTTAAACACAGTGTGGCTTCTCGCAAGCGGCACAAAAAGATATTAAAGCAGGCTAAAGGTTATTATGGCGCTCGCAGTCGCTCATTTAAGGTGGCTAATCAGGCTGTGACTAAAGCTGGGCAATATGCTTACAGAGATCGCAGGGCAAAGAAACGTGATTTTAGATCGTTATGGATTGTTCGTATTAATGCTGCTCTTAGACAGTTAGGGTATAGTTACTCTAAGTTTATGGGTAAATTTCTTACTTCAGGTATTGATATCGATAGAAAAATGCTTGCTGAATTAGCGTATACTGATATGGGTACTTTCAAGAAGATTGTTAATGAGGTTATGGCCTAATCTGAGACCGGTATGGATCTAGATACTATAGTTGATTCCTGCAAGAGTGATCTTGACAAAGCGATGACTGAAAATGATGTCTATCAAATTAAATCTTCGTATCTAGGTAAAAAAAGTAATCTTCACAAAAATATATCAAGTATTAAAGATTTACCTGCATCGGAAAGACAGTTGGTGGGTAAAAAACTTAGTGAGATTAAGGCTTCCTTGCATCAAGTTGTTTTGGATAGGTTGCATGATGTTGCTATCTCTGCTCTAAAAAACAACCCCAGCTTACAAGCTGTAGATGTGACACTCCCTGTCCAGCAAAAATTGGGGTCTCATCACCCAATAACGCTCACCCGGAAGTTTATTGAATATATTTTTGAATCACATATGGGTTTTTCGGTTGTTGATGGTCCGGAAATAGAAGATGATTATCATAATTTTTCTGCCTTGAATTTTCCAAAAGACCACCCCGCTAGAGCTATGCAAGATACTTTTTATCTTGACGGAGAGCATGTATTAAGAACACACACATCTCCTGTACAGGTGAGGGTCATGCAGTCAACATCACCCCCCATTAGAATTATAACGCCAGGTAGGGTTTATCGTTGTGATTCTGATCCAACACACTCTCCTATGTTTCATCAAGTTGAGGGTCTGGTTGTCGATGAAGGGTCAAGTTTTCTCGATTTAAAACGAACACTTCATAACTTTGTTGAGCTTTTTTTTGGTCGATCTATACGCACCAAGTTTAGGCCTTCTTATTTCCCTTTCACAGAGCCTTCTGCCGAAATGGATATTATCTTCAATAATGACTGGTTAGAGGTCATGGGTTGTGGGATGGTTCATCCCAATGTGCTCAAAGAGTCTGGCATTGATCCTGACAAGTATCAAGGCTATGCTTTTGGAATAGGGATTGATAGGATGGCTATGCTTCGCTATGGAGTTAAGGATCTTAGGTTGTTTTTTGACAATGATATTGAATTTATTAATCAGTTTAAAGAGCTAGAGATAACCCGTGTCGATTAAGTATTGTAAGGAATGGTTTTTAGAGCTATTCAATGTTGATGCAAAACATCATGATTTTGCTGAGGTATTAACGAATCTTGGCCTTGAATCTATGGCGTTTGATATGAGTTCTTTGTCGGATGATCGTGTCATTATTGCCGAAGTTTTAAGTACCAAGCCCCACCCTGATGCAGACCGCCTAAAAGTCTGTGAAGTTGATATTGGTGAGAGTGTTTTGACTATTGTTTGTGGGTGTCCTTCGGTTGCCCCTGGGATGAAAGTTCCGGCAGCTACACACGGAGCAAAACTTCCTAAGTTAAAAATTAAAAGATCAAAGATCAGGGGTGTAGCTTCTGAAGGAATGCTATGTTCTGCTGAAGATCTTGGTTGGAGCTGTTATAGTTCTGGGCTGCTTGCACTGCCACAAGATGCGGTTGTTGGAGATTCCTTTTACCGATACTTCGGGGTGGAAGAATCTGGCATAGAATCGGAAATAACACCCAACAGGGGTGATTGTTTGTCGTTAAGAGGGATTGTTCGTGAGTTCGCAGCTAAAACTAAACAGGCTTATGCCTCATTGAAAGTTGCTGATGTGTCTGTGTCAAAGGAGCATAAGTTCACCTTAGAGACCTCCTTGTGTCGCGCATACACAGGGGCAATTATTAGTCAGCTTAATCAGTCAGAACCCTCACCTAAGGTTTTGTCAAAAAATTATGTGATGGGCATTCATTCTGTTAGTCCTGTTGTTGATGTTCTTAATTATGTAACACATGAGATTGGGCAACCTTTTCATGCCTTTGATTTGGGTTTAATTCAATTGCCTCTGATTGTTAAAGAAGCAGATAAATCATCGATCTTCATGGGAATACAGGGGCAAGAGATTAAGGTGGAGTGTGGGGACCTGGTGATTGTTGATCAAACAGGTAAGGTTAAAGCCTTGGCGGGTATAATGGGTTCATTGGATTCAGCTGTCACTGAGGATACCCAACAGATCTTTCTAGAGGCAGCACATTTTTGTTCTCGACAGATTGCTAAGACGTTGAGAAGAATTAACCTAACAACTGACTCCTCTTTTCGATTTGAAAGGGGTGTCGATTGGGATGCTGTCGGTGATTCTATGCAGCGTTTATTGTGTGTGTTACAAGATAATTTTGATTGCAACGTTGATTATTTTTTCTCACATGATTTACCTGTTGATGCAAGTAAGCCTATTAGATTTGATTCAAAGTATGTTAAGAAAATGCTGGGGTACGATTTTTCTAATGAGGTTATCGAGTCTACTATGACAGCTTTAGGGTTTAAATGGCAGTTTGACAAGCCCGCATGGTTGGTTGTGCCTCCCGGCTATAGGAACGATGTAAATTATCCGGTGGATATGTTAGAAGAGATTTTACGTTTTCAGGGTTACAATCAGCCAGATACAGAAGGTAGTAAGTTTATTAAGGTCCCATTAAGTACGGATCTTAATGGCTCATTATCTAATGACTTTTCAGAAAGGCTAGTGTCGGCGGGTTATAATGAAATGGTTAGTTATTCATTCATATCAGAGGAAAAATATAAGTTATTCTCTGAGCGAGACCCAATTAAACTGACTAACCCAATGTCAGAAGACTTATCTGTTATGAGGGCTTCATTATGGCCTTCATTGTTAATGATTGCTCAAAGAAATTTATCTCGCCAGCATTCTTATCTTCGTATTTTTGAGGCTTCTCGAGTTTTTTATGGGTGTGACGCAGATTCTCAGCCAAGGTCAATAGCTGGGTTGTTGTCTGGCTCATCAGACGCTGATAACTGGATGAAAGGTGTCAATTCCTCGTGTGATTTTTTTCAGATAAAAAAAGATGTTGAGAATTTGTTAAGGCACATTCCCCCATCCGTAATAGAATGGTTACCTTCTAAAATTAAGGGGCTCCAAGACGGGGTTAGTGCGTTGATTAAGATTAACGGAGAGGTTGTTGGGAAGTGCGGCATGTTGTGCCCGCATTTGATGCGTCAATTTGGCATAGTCGAGCCTGTTGGATTGTTTGAACTTAGTCGCTTAGATGTCTGTGAAAAAAACTTTAATGATGCGTTATTAATTCCAAGCGGGTTTCCCTCAATAAGAAGAGATGTCACTTTTGATGTGCCGAAAACCATAACTTATGCTCAAATTCAAGGAGTAATTGATAAAAATGATAAAATTTCCTTGAAATGTCATTCATTATTTGATATATATTCTGTTAATGATTGTAATCGTAAGGATATTAAGTCTCTTTCGATAGCTATGATCTTCAATCATCCTGAGAAGACAATGAAGGATGAAATCGCTAATCGTTATAGGGATAAATTAATTGAAGATTTACAATCTGAGTTAAACATAACAGTGAGAGGTATACATGACCACATTGACAAAGGCTGATCTTACAGAAAAGCTTAATAAAGAAATTGGCTTAACAAGAGGTGAAGTTGAGAAAATTATTGAAAACTTTTTTCAAGTTGTCTCTTCTACGTTAGAGGCAGGAGAACCTGTTAAGCTGTCTGGCTTTGGAAATTTTAATTTGATTGATAAAAGTCAACGACCAGGAAGAAATCCTAAGACCGGTAAAGAAGTACCTATATCTGAACGCCGTGTTGTGACATTTAAAGCTGGCAATAAGCTCAAAGCACATATTGCTAAAGCCATCAAGGAAAACGAAACAAAGGATTAGCATGACAAAGACTAACAAGGGACGTTATTTAACAATTGGTAAGGTTTGTAAGCAGTATAATCTGAAAACTTATACACTAAGGTACTGGGAAGTTGAGGTGGATGCTCTCAAGCCTCTGTATGTTGAAGGCCGGCGCTTTTATGATGAAAAGCAGGTCAAGATCATAGAGAAGTTAAAGTTTCTTATTATTGAGAAAGGGTTGACGGTTAAAGCTGCAGGCCAAGCTGTCAAGCACAATAATTTTAAAATAAATGCTCATGTTTCTACAGGACGCATTCAGGAAGAGCTCAATGATGTATTAGTTTCGTTAGGGACATTGTTGAATAGTTTTTCTGATGATGTTGAAGTGCCTGAAACTAGATAATTTTTTCGGGGCGTGGCGCAGCTTGGTAGCGCACTTGCATGGGGCGCAAGAGGTCGCTGGTTCAAATCCAGCCGTCCCGATACCTGTCGGAATATGCCCTTAAAAAATCAAAATTCAGTTTGATTGATGCGGTATAAATTAATATAATATTTCTGGTGTGCTTTTACGCAGATAGGTGTAAAACAGTTTTTGGTTTAAATGAATTGACACTACTTACCGGGAATTCGCATGCAGCGCGAAAACATTAAGTCTACAGATGCTTCTAATCAAAAAATATTACTGATTATACCCTGTCGATTAAAGTCAAAACGGTTGCCTCGTAAAGTTCTTTTACCCATTGGTAACACTCCAATGGTAATCAAAGTTTTTCATGAAATAAAAAATATCTCAGCATTTCGTCGGTTTGTTTTGTGTGAGGATTTAGCTATCAAGGACGTCTGTGATAAATATCATGTTCCGGTGGAGTTGTCAGATAAAGATTGTTCCAGTGGCACACATAGAATAGCTTCGTGGCTCATTCGAAATCAAATGAATGATAATGATATTATTGTCAATATACAGGGGGACGAACCCTTTATCGAGACCAAAGCAGTTGATCAGGTCATTCATATGCTTCAGTCTAATCAAGAGGCAGGTGTTGCAACCTTATGGTCTCCTTTAGATATCTCTTGTGCTGCTGATCCAAATAGAGTTAAGTTGGTAACGACCCATAATAATCGTGTCATTTATTTTAGTCGTAGTCTCATTCCAAATATGAATCGAAGTGTAGCCCAACAGAAATTATATCGAATGCATATCGGTCTATATGCTTACCGAGCATGGGCGTTAAAGTCCTACTATCATAATAAAGAAAGCGTTCTTTCTCAACAAGAGTCGTTGGAGCAATTAAGTTTTATTGATCAAGGGATCCCTGTTTTTGCCGAGAAATCCAAAGTAGAAGTTCAAGCAGGTATTGATACTATTCATGATTATCAGAGGGTTAATCAATCGTTGGTGTTATGTGGAGGTGTTAATACATGAGATGGATATTTGTACTGTACGGATTACTATGGATGGTTTCTTCGGCAAATAATGAGAGTGTTGTTGAATTTTCACTGACTCGAACATCTTATGCTAAAACTTACTTCAATTCAGGTTTAGGAGTTCTTAATATTACTGCTTCAAGTTCTTTTAATAACTTAAATCTTAAACAATGCAGTAAACCAAATTGTTCGATTCAATCCATGAAATTTTCAGATAACAAAATGAATTTAATTCTCAAAATTATCAATTATTCAAGTCATCAATTGCAATACGATAAAAAGGGTCAATACAAATTGATAGTGTCACATGAAAGTCAGCCAGTCATTCAAAAAGCCACGACGAATCGACCTTATATTGTCGTCATTGATCCTGGGCACGGAGGCTCAGATCCTGGTGCAACCTCAAATGATGGGGTGACCGAAAAAGAAATCACTTTAGCTATAGGTCGGTTGTTGGCTAAACAGTTAAATAAAATGGAGGGGATTCGGGCTATTTTAACCAGAACTCATGACAAAACCGTAACTTTACGAGAGAGGTTAAGGTATTCAAGTCAATATTCTGCAGACTTATTTGTTTCAATTCATGCAGATGCTTTTATTAATAAACAGGCCAAGGGTATTTCTGTTTATGCTCTATCTGAAAAAGGATCTACCAGTGCAACGGCGAGTTGGTTGGCTGCACGTGAGAATAAATCATTTACGATGGAAGTGGGGGATGTTGAGATTAAAAACAAAGACCTTCAGAACCTTATTTTTGATCTTAGTCAAAAGGCAACGAATAAAAAGAGCATTACGATAGG
The DNA here is from genome assembly GCA_036012865.1 of Gammaproteobacteria bacterium. GTDB lineage: Bacteria > Pseudomonadota > Gammaproteobacteria > Comchoanobacterales > Comchoanobacteraceae > DASCQC01. The sequence goes on along the minus strand of DASCQC010000026.1, from coordinate 67,203 downwards.
TTCTAGAGTATTACAAGGCTTGGGTAATGTTTCAACATTGCATAGCCCTCATGTAGAGCAAGCTGCATTTATTGTGCTGAAATCTCCGGCTACTCCGGCTATTCTGATTGAAACAGGGTTTATATCCAATGAACGCGAGGCTCGGTATCTGCAAGACAAGTCCTACCAACACTTGATTGCTGGAACTATTGCAGACGCGATTAAGTCAAGTTCAAAACATAAAGGTCACTCAGGAGTATCATCACAACAAGCTAAAAAATTATCTTATTTTTTACATAAAGTTGCGAAAAGTGAAACCCTCTACCAGCTCAGTAAAAGGTACGGTGTGTCAACAAGCGATTTGAGGTCCATCAATCATTTATCATCCAATACTATTTCTATTAGTCAAATCATTAAGGTTCCAAAACATGAATGAAATTAATATATTATCTTCGTTGGTTGCCAATCAAATCGCTGCGGGCGAGGTGGTTGATCGACCAAGCTCTGTTATTAAAGAATGTTTGGAAAATTCTATAGACTCTGGTGCAACAGATATTGTTTTGACCCTGCGAGATTCAGGTCGTGAGTGTATGATTATTGAAGATAATGGGGAGGGGATTGCCAAGGATCAATTGCCCAAAACAATACTAAGGCATGCCACCAGTAAGGTGAGTACAATTGATGATTTACAACGTATTCAGACATTTGGTTTCAGGGGAGAGGCGTTGGCAAGTATTTCAGCTGTTTCGAGGTTTCGAATTAGTTCGTGTGCAAAGGGCCAGGATCACGGTTGGGTTCTCAAGCAGGATGGTGAAGATTTAGAGTCGACGATTATTGAGCCCAGTCAACGAAAGGTAGGCACCTCGGTAGAGATTAGGGATCTATTTTATAACACACCGGCCAGAAGACGGTTTTTAAAATCAGATAGATCAGAGTGGCAGGCCATTGATGATGTTATTAAGCGGACCGCTATGGCTTATTCATCGATTAAAATAACATTAAAAAAAGATGCACAAAAACCGAGAATATACCAGGCATGCTCTAGTCTTAAGGAGCGGGTTGCAGCGGTCATTGGACAGCCTTTTGCGGAGGCTTCAATTCATATTGAAGATGACTATAAAGGAGTCAAAGTTTCAGGTTTAATAGGGTTGCCGACCTTTTCTCGCTCACAAGGAGACATGCAGTATATTTTTCTAAATGAAAGACCCATCAAGGATAAAGCTATTTTTTCTGCCGTACGCAGGGCCTATCAGGATGTTATGTATCAACAGCGCTTCCCGGCTTATGTCATGTTTTTTTCCCTGGACCCGAAAGAGGTTGATGTTAATGTTCATCCTAGCAAGGAGTTAGTTAGGTTTGCTGATCATCAGGGAATCTGTCAGCTCGTTTATAAAAGTATTAAAGATGCTTTGGCTAAGGATAGGCCAGTTGATCGTGTTGAGGCAATGACTCGGCATGATGTAACCCAACCTCAATCAGGACATCATGTTCTTCCTCAGCAATCTCAGCAATTTACTCGGCAGCCTTCACTGGGTTCATCATCATTTTCTATGCCCCCCGCGGATCGACAGTTGACCTCCTCTAAGGTTGAATATTCATTCGTTCAGAATGCTAAGGAGCCCTTGGTTGAGTCTTCTTCTCGACAATTAGAGGCTGAAGAAAATATCGATGTTGCTGTGATGAATAATGCTGATCAGTCGCCAACGTTTGATATGCCGCTGGGTCATGCTATAGCGCAGGTTCATGGGATATATGTTTTATCTGCAAATGCACTTGGGTTGGTTGTGGTTGATATGCATGCAGCTCATGAGCGTATTGTCTACGAGAAGCTAAAAATGCATTATTCAACAACGGGGATTGAAAAACAATCTTCGTTACTAGACTCAAAATGTGAGCTTGATGAACATCAAAAGGCTTGTGTTCAGTTATATTCAGGTATCATTGATGCTTTGGGGTTTTCTTTTAGAGTGGAGGGAGATTGTGCTATTATTTCAGCAACTCCAGGCATGCTGGGCCGTGTGAATACTACGGAGTTATTTGAAACGATTGTCAATGATTTAATGGAAACTGATGAAGTACAAGAAATCACTCTCAGGGTTCAAAAATTATTGAGCTCTATGGCGTGCCACTCTGCTATAAGAGCGAACAGAAGTTTAAGCTTAACTGAAATGAATACACTGCTAAGAAGCATCGAAAATACGGATAATAGCGGTCAATGCAACCATGGCAGGCCGACATGGATTCAGCTTAATCAAAAGCAGATGGATGCTTGGTTTAAACGTGGACAATAATAGCGAAATTCATTAGTTTTTACGCATTTAATGTGTTATATTGTCAGTGCTGAATAGATTGAGATACTAGAATGACTGATATACAAAATGATTGTGAATTTATCCATATTGAAACTGAGTTAAAAAGATCGTATTTAGATTATGCGATGAGTGTCATTGTCGGAAGAGCTCTGCCAGATATTAGAGATGGGTTAAAACATGTTCAGCGTAGAATATTATTTGCTATGTATGGTTTGGGAAATGAATACAATAAACCCTATAAAAAGTCTGCAAGAATTATCGGGGATGTGGTAGGTAAATATCATCCGCACGGTGATACTGCTGTGTATGATGCCATTGTTCGATTGGCACAAACCTTCTCATTGAGGTATGTTCTTATTGATGGGCAAGGTAACTTTGGATCTGTTGACGGGGATTCTGCTGCAGCTTTTCGATACACTGAAATCAGAATGGCTAAATTAGCTCATCAATTGCTGATTGATATTGATAAAGATACTGTGGATTTTAGACCCAACTATGATAACTCTGAAACAGAACCTACAGTGTTACCAACCCGTGTTCCTAACTTACTGATCAATGGATCAACAGGGATTGCTGTCGGCATGGCAACCAACATTCCCCCGCATAATATCACAGAAATTATGAATGCGTGTTTAGCCTATATCGATGATGAAGATATTGATGTGGCTGGCCTCATGGAGCACGTCACCGGCCCTGATTTTCCAACGGGCGGAATTATTAATGGTCGACAAGGTATTATTCAGGCCTATAAAACTGGGCGAGGTAAGATTTATGTTCGGGCTAAAGTCCACATTGAAACAGACAAATCAAAAAAAGAGGCCATCATTGTTGATGAACTCCCTTATATGGTTAACAAGGCAAGGTTGCTTGAGAAAATTGGTTGGTTGGTTAAAGAGAAAAAAATAGAGGGCATTACTGGTTTAAGGGACGAGTCAGATAGAAACGGTATGAGAATGGTCATCGAGGTTAAACGAGGTGAAAATGCTGAAGTTCTATTGAATCGTTTATATATGCTTACTCAGTTGCAGACTGTTTTTGGTATTAACATGGTTGCTTTGCAGGGCAATATACCTAAATGCCATAACCTTAAGGAATTCATAGAGTGCTTTATTAAGCATCGAAGAGAAGTGGTTAGAAGAAGAACTTTATACGAGTTGGCTAAAGCAAGAACTCGAGCCCATATCTTAGAGGGGTTGGCTGTAGCCATTGCTAATATCGATGAAATTATAAAAATCATTAAAGGTTCTGCGAATCCTCAGGCGGCTAAAGAAGCCTTGATCAGTAAAGATTGGTCAATGCAAACTTTCAATCTCCCTTATGAAGATGCAGCTGATGCAAAGCCTGCAGAAGTAGAAGAAACTTTTGGGCCTGTTGAGGGTGGTTTTTATCGGTTGTCAAGTCTACAGGCACAGGCTATTCTTGACCTTAAGTTACATCGATTAACTGGGTTGGAGCGTGATAAAGTACTTGATGAGTACCAGGCTGTTATTAAATTAATTTATGAGCTTCTTGAGATTATCAATAATTATGTAAGGTTGATGGAAGTTATACAGCAAGAGTTGCTAGAGATTAAAAATAACTTTTCTGATGATAGAAAAACAGATATTCAAACTGATTACGAAAACCTAGATGATCTTGATTTAATCCCTAATGACCCTGTGACGGTTATTGTCACTCAAGAAAGTTATATCAAGACCCAAATGCTAGATACGTATCAAGCCCAGCATCGTGGGGGTAAAGGTAAGGCTTCAGGTCAGTTAAAAGAGACTGATCGAGTGAAGTTTATTATGACAACAAAGTTACACGATACACTTTTATGTTTTACCAATTTTGGTCGAGTTTATTGGCTACAAGTTCATCAACTTCCTATGGTGTCACGTCAATCTAAAGGAAGGCCCATTGTTAACTTTTTGAATTTTGCAGAAGGAGAAGAGTTAGCAGCGATACTGCCCATTAATAATTTTGATGAAGATAAATACCTGTTTTTTGCTACCGTTAATGGTATTGTCAAAAAGTCTTCGTTAAGCCATTATTCTAGACCAAGATCAACAGGGATTAATGCGATTGAATTAGATGAGGGTGATGCTTTATTATCCGCTCAGATCATTCGGCGTAGTGATAATGTCTTTTTGTTCTCTACAGCGGGTAAGGTTATTAGGTTCGAGGAAGAGTTGGTCAGATCTATGGGACGAACTGCCAGAGGAGTCATTGGAATGAGGCTTAAAGATGATCAAAAGCTTATTTCCGCTATTATAACGAGTGGTGAAGGGACCATTCTAACCGCATCAAAAAATGGGTATGGAAAAAGAACGCAGTTATCACAATACCGTAAGACAGGCAGAGGTGGTCAAGGTATCACCGCAATGATTACCAATGACAAGGTAGGGTTGTTAACAGCTGCAGCAGTGATAGAAGAAAGTGATGAGTTGTTTTTGATCTCCAACAAAGGAACCTTGGTAAGAATCCATGCAGCAGAGATTAGTTTGTTGGGTAGAAGCACACAAGGTGTCCGCTTGATGAGGCTTAATTCTGGCGAGGTATTGGCTCAAATAGAACCCATCAAGCAAGAATATATAACCGCTGACGAAGACCTTCCTGAGGTTGATAATGAAGCCAATTAATCATTAAGATGAACTTTAGTGCAGCACAAGCCGAACTTCCAAGTCAGGTTCAGCAGCAAGTAGTAGAGGCTATTCAGTATTGGTCTCCTGCAAAACAAAGTATATTAAATATTTCTCATACTCACAGCTCTTTTCATGATGTTGCTGAAAGTATTCAAAAACTTTTCAAATCAATGTTTGACCTTCCCGACAGTCACGTTATGTTAATCATTCCAGCTGGCGCACGCTATCAATTTAATCAGTGTGCCATGTTTCTTCGCCAGCACACCCAGGATGTCAATTATATCATTAGTGGCCATTGGTCAACCATGGCGAGTGAGGCAGCTAGAAATTGGTTGAACGTTGACTGCTTCGATAAAAGTGAATGTTCAACCATTACCAGTGACAAGGACTCACGGTGGACGTTTTATACTGATAATGAAACCATTGAGGGTGTTGAATTCAAAGCTCCTCCCGGCAATATGAAACTAATAGCAGATATGACCTCAAATATATTCACGCGAAAAGTCGATTGGGCTGCTCATGATGTTGTTTTTGCAAGTAGTCAGAAAAATCTTGGAATATCAGGATCCTGTATTGTTGTGGTAAAAAAATCACTGCTGATGAAGGACCGAGAAGATATTTTTAGTTATCGCCAGGCTTATCAACAGAATTCTTTGCACGTTACGCCTTGTATTATAGCTTGGTACACCTTGTATGCCATGCTTGAATGGTATGAAAGAAATGGAGGGGTGCCTTTTTATGAGGCCAAAGTTAAAAATTTTTCAGAAAAGTTATACCATAAACTCGATCAACATCCTATCTATTCTAATCTAGTTGACCCAAGGTGGCGCTCGAGAGTTAGCATTGTTTTTGATTTGATTGAGGGTGCCTCGAGGGATCACTTTATTAGCGTCTCTGAAAAAGAAGGTTTTATGGGCCTGAAAGGCCATAAGATTCGAGGTGGTGTTCGTATTAGCTTGTATAATTCAGTGAAGCCAGAGTCAGTGGATTCATTGGTTGAGTTTTTAGATTATTATGGAAAAAGATATGGATAATCATGCTTTGTGTGTTTGCATTGATGGCATGGGAGGTACAGGAAAAAGTACCATTGCGGGTGAACTTGCTCTTAAATTACAGTGGAACTATTTGCCTAGTGGCTGTTTGTATCGATGGTATGCATGGCAACAAGAACAAGGCTCAGGCGTATTAAATCCAAAAAAAGATGCCAAAAACTTAAAATTTTCATACACTCGAGAGAACGGATTAACAGTTGATTATAAGAATGACGACATTACTTCAGTATTAATGGATCCCAAGGTAGCAAAAAAAGCCTCAGAATTAGCGAAAAACAATGGAGTAAGGGATTCATTATTAAGCATTCAAAGAGACTGCTTAAGGGCTCCTGGCTTGGTTGCTGAGGGTAGAGATATGGCAAGTGTAGTCTTCAAGAATGCCACGTTGAAGGTCTATTTAACAGCCTCGTTGGAAGTTAGAGCAAAAAGAAGGCACAAACAGTTGATAGATAATGGAATAAGTGCTACGATACCTTCCATTATGAGTGAGCTTAAAGCTCGGGACGGTCAAGATATGAACCGAGCTGCAGCACCTTTGGTACAAGTAGAGGATGCTTATGTTGTGTCTACGGATCAATTAAGCATTGATGATATCATCCACTTGCTTGTACAAAAAGTGATGTGAAAGAGCTCAATTGAGCTAAAATCTTTTGATTTTATTTTATGAACCAAACAGGATTAACCATGACGACATTGACCAGCCAAGACTATGGATCTTTATTAGATAAAAGTCTTCAATTTGATAACCTTAAATCAGGCAGTTTAATTAAGGCCACCATTGAAAAAGTAGGCCCCGAGTATGTATTGGTCAATACAACTCTTAAATCTGAATCTATTATACCCCTTAAAGAATTTTTAAATGATAAAGATGAATTCTCTTATAATATAGGTGATCAAGTCACCGTGATGATTGAAACCATTGATAACGGGTTAGGTGAAACTTGTTTATCACGTGAAAAAGCTATACGTATTGAACAATGGAGCTCACTAGAACGAGCAAAAAATGATGCCACGCCTGTTATGGGAACCATTACTGAGCGTGTTAAAGGTGGGTTTACCGTAGATCTAGAAGGAATGAGAGCATTTTTACCTGGGTCTCAGGTTGATATGAAGCCAGTTAAAGATATGAATCAGCTTGAACAACAGACCATGGAATTCAAAATTGTAAAAATGGATAAGAAGCGTAACAATGTTGTCGTATCACGTCGAGCCCTTATTGAAGAGAGTAATAAAGAAGGTCGAGCTGAAGTATTACAAGCCATTGAAGAAGGTGCAGAATTAAGAGGTATTGTCAAAAACCTCACAGACTATGGTGCATTTATCGATTTAGGTGGTTTAGACGGGTTATTGCATATTACTGATATGTCCTGGAAGCGAGTTAAACACCCCAGTGATATGATTCAAGTTGGTGAAGAAATTACAGTCAAGGTATTGAGCTTTGATAAGGAAAAACAACGTGTTTCACTCGGTCTAAAACAACTTTCAGGTGATCCTTGGAGTGACATGGTTAAACGATTCCCTGTTGGAACTCGTCTCATTGGAAAAGTAAACAATACCACAGAATATGGTTGTTTTGTAGAAATTGATGATGGCATAGAAGGTTTGGTTCACATGTCTGAACTAGATTGGACTAATAAAAACATTCACCCAAGCAAAGTGGTTCAAATTGATCAAGAAGTAGAGGTCATGGTATTAGATATTGAGGAAACAAGACGTCGTATATCATTAGGGATTAAGCAATGCAAACCTAACCCATGGAAAGAGTTTGAAAACAATCATTCTATGGATGAGGTTATTGCAGCAAAAGTTAAATCCATTACTGACTTTGGTATATTCTTAGGCCTTGAAGGTGAGATTGATGGTTTGGTTCATATTAATGATATAGCTTGGAATCAAGCGGGTGAAGTTGCTATAAGAACTTTCAAGAAAGGCCAAGAAGTCAAAGCAGTTATTTTAAGCATTGACTCTGAACGTGAGCGTATTTCATTAGGTATGAAGCAAATTGAAGCAGATCCTTTTGAAGAGTTCTTTATTGATCATCCTATTAATACGGTCGTTAACGGTACTATTAATGCAGTAGATTCGAAAAGAGTCGTTCTTGATCTTCCTCATGGTTTGCAAGGAAGTATTAAGCGTGATGAGTTTAGTGAGGCTGAACTTGAAGTAGGTTCAAAAATCCAAAGCACAGTGGCCAATACAGAACCTAAAAACTTCATGATTCAATTAACCACTAAGCAGATTAAAGCAACTAAAGGCAAAAAGGCGCATCAATCATCTTCTCAACCCATTGCATCAGCAACGTTTGGGGATCTGATGAAAGATAAGCTATCTAATCAGGAAGAAGAACAGAAGCATTAAATGAGTTCGCTCAAAAGTGTCTTAATATTAGGCCTTGGTGTGATGGGGGAAGCTTTCCTTCATCACATCTCAAGATCGACTCAAGCTCAAGTAGACTGTGTTAATCCCGAAGGCATACCTTTTAAAGCACCTTTGCTGCCAGGTTCAGCTAACTTAATTCATGAGCGGGACTTGAAGGATAAATCTTATGATCTTGTCATTGTTTCGGTATCATTAATAGGTTTTGATTGGGCCGTTAAGAAATTAGCCCATATTAAAGCACACCATGTTTTAATTGTAACGAAGGGTTTGGTTGTTAGCAAAAATACAATTTCAACCCTGACAGATTATGCAGCGAATGAGTTAAACATTAACCCATCCTTATTTTGTCAAGTTGCAGGCCCCTGCATTGCCGCAGACCTAAAGCATAATAGTTCTCCTTTAGAATTGGTGCTTGCTGGGTCTAATGCTTATGATTTGGCTCCTGTGTTAAGTCATTTAAATGTTCAGTTTAAACCCTCGTTGGATATCGTCGGGGTATCATGGGCAGCAGCCTTTAAAAATATTTATTCCATTGCTTTAGGTGCATCCATAAGTAATAGCCAACAAGCAGCTTTGCTGACTAATATTTTAAGTGAGTTATCGAGCCTTATTGTTAACAGAGGCGGACAGTTTTCAACCGCATATCAGCTAGCAGGTATAGGAGATTTATGGGTAACAGCTGCGGGAGGGCGTAATGGTAAGTTTGGAAAGTTATATCAACAAACCGGTTCATTCTCTAAGGCTATCGAAGCCATGAATAACCAAACCATTGAGGGTGTAGAGCTCGCTGCTTCGATTAGATCTCAATGGGTTCTCAATGATTACCATCATTTATTTCCTATCATCAGTGAGTGGATCAATAAGTTACAAAAATAATATTTTGATGTAAACTTTATTGAGATAATTTATATTAGTAGGTTTTAACTCACACGATTATTTGAAATTTATATTCATAGTATACTTTTAAGGTGAAGCAAAGATTAAATCTAAATTAAGGTTTCATAACAAGGTTGAGTAAAATTGTAACTGTCATAGAACTCATTTTAGGATAATATACACCAACTACTTTCAATTAGATTATCAGGGTGCTTAGATGCCTTTAAAGAACTTTTTTTACTTAGAATTTCTTCAATGCTTATCGGAATTTTTTTCAGACAGCTATTGGCTAGACTTCTTATTTGTAGGTTATTTAATTTTTTGATTGTCGGACCCTTCTCTATGTGTTCTATATTTTTAAATGATATTGATCCTGAAAATAGTGATAGTTTTTGCAGATATGATGCATTTTTTGGGTTGTTATTGTATAGAATATTAAAACCAAATTGTGTAAATTGATGACCATCGGTGGTTGATATTGTCTTTGTAGTTAGTTTTAAAAATTTCATTAACTTTTCACTAGGTGATGAATTAAGCATTTTTATGGCACATAACACAATGTTTTTTTGAGTTTGAATGGAAATATCATGCTTCGTTATTTCACGGTATAATCCTTCTGGGCCATGAATATCTATATCTAAATAAAAGTGTATTATTTCTTCTCGATGACTGTCTTTAAGATGGGGCAACTTTAATAATTGAAGGGGGGATACTGAATTGAATAATTTTGCATATAATGCTTTTTTTCTTGTTGTATGATATGAACCTGAAAATGATTGTATTAAGTTAAGTAAAAACGAATATGAAGTTATTGTTGAGTTCAACATATTATTTAATAGTTTATATATCCAATCCATTTGATCACTACTATAGTTTCCACTATTTGTTTCTACATTAAAAACGGCTGAATATTCTGAGGGTATTTTCATGACAAGATCATGAGAGATTGTGTTAGATTTAATTATTTGGTCTATCAGCCATTGTGATGTTCTTTTATCTAATAGTTTATGAATGATAAACAATGAAGTTTCTGGCATACGAGCTGTAACACACAACGACTGGTGAATGCGAACTGGATCTGACTTTGTTATATATAATGTCAGGTAGAGGTTATCTTCTTCTATGTCTTTTATAAAAGGGGTTAGAAAGGACATCATGATATCATCATGCCATATAGCTGCCAATCTAAGAAGTTCAGATAGAAGAGCAGGCTCATCTTTTATTGCATGAACTAGCTGTATTAACTGTCGAAGATCATTCTTGGTTAATATATTATTTCTATGGGTAGAAACCCATTTTTTTAATTGATTGACATCTTGAGGGTAAGGATTTTTAACATAGTCATGATACTTAAGTTGTTTTTCATCAGAGTTTATAATGTTTTTATTAATGTTGAATTCGTTTTCTAGTGCCTTAATATCAAGTTGGGCATTTTCACAGTAACCCAGCAAAATCATCCAGTATTCAGGAGTTCCAAATGTTTGAAAGAATATTAGAGGTATTTCTGTATTTATTTCTCCAAGAAAATACAGGCATGCCTGCATTAGGATTTCTTGCTGTTGTGAGTTTGTATTCTTAAGCGCTGTTGATGACTGTTTTCTTGCGTTTTGATGTTGATTCCACCATTTTAATACTTTAACGCCGATAAGTTTTTGAGTATTAGAGTATTCAAGGCCTTGCTTAGGAGGCTGTGCTTCACTTTTCAGTGTGGCTAACCATTTTGGTTCATTGGTGTTGTTTTTAGTGACAAGAGGTATGGTATTTATGACAGTTCTTTCTTTATACCCTTTAGCACATGATGAGGTTTTATTTATATTTCTTCGTGCACGATATGCGCTGATGGAGTCTAGAATGATTGAGGCAGCTGTCTCAAGATATTCATCTATTGTTTCATAGGACTTGGTGATAATCTCGCTCATTTTATAATAATAATGTTCAGGGTTACCTTCGGCATATGCCATGGAACATTCTCGTTTTAATCTATGAATTTCATCTGTAGTAATTTTAGATATATACACAATTGAAAAATCTTTCATTTTTTTCTCAAAATCAATCATATTGTTTTGACAATTAAAAACCATAAGAAATTGCTTTTTCATGTTTCTGTATTTTATTTCTAGTGCATAGGTAATTCTCATCCAGTATAAGAGTTGTTTAAATGCTAATGGTTTATTTTTGGAAATGTTAATCCATTTTTCTACACTATTGTTATCTAAACTTAGTTGTTGAGCAATTTTTTTGAACGATTCTAGGTTTTTTTTCATGTTAGAAAAATCTTCATCTTTATCTGATGCTAACTCTTTGGCAATTAAAGCATGCATGTTCTTAACTAAGTTTGGTAAGTGAGATCTAGCGCACTCATTTAGTAATGATCGAATGTGTAGTATCTTCTTATGTGTGTTCTCAGATAAACTATGCTCGCTATCTTGAAGAAAATCATAATATCCTATACTTTGTCCCCAGTCTGAATTAATTTTATGAATAACTTTTCGCTCCTTAAGTATATTATTAAGTATTATGCTTTTTGAAAGTGATGATTGATCATTCTTGCCATAATGATCATGTACATCTGTATGAATGTTTGTTTTTAAAGACATGATATTAATCAGCTGCAGTGCTGATTGGGTTATTTTGGTCTCATTCTCATGAAACCATCTTTGCAGAATTTTCCAGCGAGTTTGGTAAAACAAAGATAAATAATCAGATTTATTTTGAGTGTTTTTGATGAATTCAATTTGGTTTAATAGTTCAGGGATTATGTTTAAATCGTACCATAATTTTATTCTATCTATTGATGGAGCTGATTTAAGCTTAGATTGAGGTTTTAACTTGTAAAAAGTCTTTAAAGCGTCATGCTGCGATATTTTGCTCGGAAACCCGTTCATGTAGGCATAATGAATAGGAAGTAATCCCTCATTATCAGTTATTTCAAGAGATTTTGTTTTGGTAACGATGATATTAAGTAATTCCATGCCCTCAGTTGAGGGTTGGTATTTCCAGGTAACAAAATCAACAGTCTTGTTTCTTTCTCTGTCGTAATAGGGGTCAAAAAAGAAAGCAAAAAGAGCATTATGACCGACGCTATTGAGAGTGTTTACACTAACCCCTGCATTAATTAGTACTAAGGCTGTTTTAATTGAGCCACCATATAATGCAAGGTGTAAGCATGTATTATCAGTAATGTTGCTTACGTCTGATTTTTTATTACTATAAGTGCTAACGCCATCTATAAACCTCCTGGGAAGTCCTAAATTAAATGGTAATTTTGCAAAAATACTTAATAATTTTAAACTATTGGGTGTTTCATATCTTATACAGTGATTACAAATTTCTAATAATGGTTCTCCATAAAGAATAGAATCATTTCTAAATGGATTTGATTTCATGGCAGATTTTTGTATGTCTTTTTGATATAAATCCCAGTTAATGTCATCAATCAAAAGAAAATTTGGACTTTGAATTAGATAGTCCATCAAGCAATCTCTATCAATTAGTAGGGTCATTGCGTTACGAATTAAACTCTTTAATGATTCAAAATTATGAAAAGTGTAGACAAAATTAAATAAGACTTTGTTTGTTAGCTTAGCAAGATTTATTCGAAATATTGAATCATTAATAAGCTGGGCAAAAATTTCTTTACCATTCCCTCTATATTTATAGGTGATATCAGACATTATACTTGTAAATTCATTGGCTAACAGGTTTTTAATATCTGTATTTTCAAGTTCTTTTTTTATTTCAGGTGAATAACTGTATTCAATCACATCAAATATATTCTTAAAGGTGGTATCTTTATATAATAGGTTTAGACCTGATTTGTTCTCTTTAAGACAGATCGCGACATTTAATGGCTGAATATGTTTTGAAATTCCTTGACGTAAACTATTTAGCTCAGGCTTGATTCCTTGTGGAAGTTTTTGATTTTGGGTTTCTTCTACTAGTCGAATATAAAAATCATTTAGCCAGCTTTGATTTATCTGATTTTTAGTAATTTCTCTAGATAGATAGGAGTATTTGTCCTTGAAAGTCGTAAAGAATCGATCAGAGTGAGGATTATGAAGAAAGAAGGCCAGCCATATATGCATTTGATTGACACTGTTATCAAAGAAAAATTTCTTTTGGCTTTCCTCAAGTTGTAAGAGTCTGTTCAAAATAGTTGAGTTTATTATGACACCTTCTTCAGCAATTTGCATAAAGGCTTTGTGGTTGTTGTTCGTTAAAGTGGCTTCATATAGCATTGAGGAATTATGTCTAATCAGTTTAAAGTTGTGTTTTAGAAGTTTAGTTAATATTTTAGAATTTTCTAGTTTTGTTATTTCATTGAAGAATAGTCTACGACTTTTAGACCAGTTCAGGTTATTTCGCAACCAAGCTAGTATTCGAGTTAAAGCCTCTTTTCTTGTCATATATATCTCTATGTATTTATGGTATTAACATAACATAATTGTAAGAATTATTGAATATTTTTTTGAAATGTTTAGCTGCTCTCGTTATCTTGTAACCATTTTAATGAAAAATATTTGTTTAGGGTTGAAAGTTCTCTCTATGTACTCTAGAATAAGGGTATAGAGGCATGGAGATTATGATGTTAACGTTTCAGCAGCAAGCATCTTATAATTTTATCGTTGATTACATAAGTAAAAATAAGATACCACCAACAACAGCAGAAATTGCACAAGCTATTGGAATTCGTTCTAGGGGAGTGGTTCATCGCTATTTAAAGTCCTTGCAAGAGGCTGAACTTATTAGGCTGTTACCTGGGAAAAAGCGTAATATTGAGTTATTACAACCTGCAAAGAATAATAACAGTATTAAAATTGTGGGTAAAATTGCTGCAGGAAGGCCCATTGAAGCTATTCATCAAGAGGATGAAATTGAAATATCACAGATTTTTGTTGGATCAGATCGCTATGCTTTGAAAGTTCAAGGAGACTCTATGATCAATGAAGGTATTATGGATGGTGATATTGTGATTTGTCAGCATAGTCAAGTTGCTCGCAATGGGCAGATTGTGGTGGCTTTGATTGAGGGTAGTCAAGCTACTCTTAAGCGTATTCAATACAATGAAAATGGAACGGTGACTTTGAGTCCAGCTAACCCCACGCATAAGCCACAAATTTATCCTCAAGAGCTTGTTCAAGTCCAAGGCCTGTTTATCGGTTTGTTACGTATTGCGACATGATTCCATGGAGGCGAGTGATTGCCTTAGCTGATATGGATGCATTTTTTGCATCTGTGGAGCAATTAGATCAACCTTATTTGCGATCACGTGCCGTAGTTATTACCAGCCGACATCAAGGCTCTTGTGTCATCTCTTGTTCTTATGAAGCAAGGTCTTATGGCATCAAAGTTGGTATGCCAATATTCGAAGCTAAACAACTTTGTCCATTATTAGTTCAGTGCATTTCAAGAAGCGATCGTTATGCAGAAATATCTGATTGTATTATGCATGCACTTAAAAGCAAAATCACTCCCATGATTGAACAAAGCTCGATTGACGAAGCTTATCTTGATTTAACGGCAGAACAACAATTATATGAATCACATCAACATATGGTAGAGCATATTAGGTGTGTTGTTTATCAGGCATCAGGTCTGTCAGTATCTGTAGGATTAAGTGGAGATAAAACAACGGCTAAATTTGCCGCAAAACAAAATAAACCGCATGGTTATATGATTATTCCTCCTCATGAGGCTTGTTTGGCGTTAGCAGATGTGCCTGTTGCAGAACTTTGTGGTATTGGTCAAGGCATGCAGTCTTTTTTAGCAGGTTTGGGTGTGCATCATTGCCAAGATATGCGCAATATTCCAATATCTGTATTATCGAAACGATTTGGTAGAATAGGGCGACGAGTTTGGTATATGTGTCTAGGACAAGATCCTGATCCCGTTGATGTACGTTATCGCCAACCTAAAACATTAGGCCACAGTAAAGTATTACCACCCCACACTTCAAATCATGCAACCATATTAGCGTATTGTCACTATTTGACAGGCCGATTAGCCAAGCGTTTGCGTGATCACTCTTTAAAATCAACTGAATTTTCATTGGGTATGAAATCTTATTCCAGAGATTGGATATCTCAACGCATGGTATTAACTCAAGCAACAAATGATAATGTTATTATTCAGAAACTTTTTCTTGATTGGTTGAATACTTATCATAAGCATCATGAAGCTGTCTCACACCTATATATTACAGCTATGAATTTACAACAATTACAACAATTAAGTTTGAATGGTCAACAACAGAGTAAAATAAATGCTACGCTAGATGCTATTCATGAACGCTATGGATTGAAAGGGGTGATGTCTGCACGTTTAGTTGATGTCTATCAAGAAATAAATTCAGTGGTCCCTTTTGGTTATCATGCTAATAAAAAGCTATTCTCTCATACTTCTGTTTAACTTAAGATTCAAGAAAAATTCAATTAATGATACTTAAAAAGTATGAGGGCAGACGTAACAAGGGTATAATTTTTAAAACCTGAAGTTGATATGGCAACTAATGATGATGTTTAACAGGTTCCATTATTGCTCAGAATCATTAGTTCAAAGGATTTTTCTAACGTAGATGAATTCTGATTTTGTGGGTTATTTATATGGGCTCTGAAACTTTCAGGATGTATGTCTTGAACAGAACTATCATGCATATTACTGAGGCTATTAACACCAGAGCAAAATATATAGCATTATATGTTGTAAGTATATGAATATTTAGTTAATATTATAGGATTAATGTCTAGTAAATAAGGTGAATATGATGAAAAAAGAACTAAGAAGTCAAGGGGGTGTTGAGTCGTTACGGGACAACCTTGCTAAGACAGTGCGAAATACGATTGGAATATTGAATGATTATATGAACAATTTGCAGTATCAAGATTTAAGAAAATATATGGTAAATTATACTGAAAATGCCGAGGATTTGATTGAGATTCAAGATAAGCCCATACCATGGAGTAGCGCTCATCTTAAAGTTGTATCATCGCTGGAATTACTGTCTATCGTAAAGGTTACTATAGCTGGTATGCAAGAGATTGAAATGAAGCTTGATGGTGCAGTCGAGAAAGAGGAGCTGCTAGCAACTATAGTAAGTCAGAATAACTCAGATTTCCAAATTGGTTTTGAAAAATTATCAAATGGAGTTGATCGTCTAGATTGGTCCACAGTAAAGGACGTGGGAGATCTGATAACAAGAGTCAATCAAATGCATTTTTCTAAAGGGGTTGAGTCGATGTGAGCTGTGCAATAATATATGAGGCTATTAATTCGGTTGTTCCTTGTTGTGATAAGGTTGGAATGAGCCTGTGATGGTTAAGTATGTCTAGTGTAAGGTTGCGTTGGAGTTATTAATCAGTAAGATTTTGAGTGTTAAGGAGGCAGCGAATATATTAAATTTATTGTATCCTCAGAAGCAAACATAATTATCAAGCAAAGCATGAATGAAGAACGTTATTTAAAATGATTGCAGGGGATTGATAATCTAAATTTGAGCACGGTAACGGATAGTCCTGATTTGATTGCAAGACTAAATACAATAGAATTAGAGGATACAGCATCTCTAACTTTATCAGGGTAATCTAGAGAAATTATATCAAGGTATTGTGTCTTGACGTTTTGCATTAAGCTTGAAACAAACGTATAAAAATATGACCTTTATTCAGTGTAAGTAGTGACGGGCAT
The DNA here is from genome assembly GCA_036012865.1 of Gammaproteobacteria bacterium. Taxonomy (GTDB): domain Bacteria; phylum Pseudomonadota; class Gammaproteobacteria; order Comchoanobacterales; family Comchoanobacteraceae; genus DASCQC01. Next base: position 50,298 of record DASCQC010000026.1, on the reverse strand, counting down.
GCATGTTTAGAGGGTGCTTAGATAAATGATAAAGATAGTTGGCGAATTTATAGTTTTGATATGTTAGCATGGAGGTTTCGTGTTTGGGAGAGACAATGTTAACCGATATACAGATTGCAACAAAAACTCAATTGAAGCCTATTAGTTCAGTTGCAGAAGAAATCGGTCTAAAAAAGGATTATTTAAAAGAGTATGGCCCTTATATTGCTAAGATAACAAAGCAAGATCAGCAGAAAAAAAAGGGTAAATTAATACTGGTATCCGCGATGACGCCAACGAAGCATGGTGAGGGTAAAACCACCATGTCCATTGCATTAGCGCAAGGTCTTAAAATGATAGGTAAGAAAGCAATACTTGCTCTTAGAGAACCTAGTCTTGGGCCAACCTTTGGAATGAAAGGGGGGGCTTGTGGTGGAGGCTATAGCCAGCTTGCTCCGATGGAAGATATTAATTTACATTTTACAGGTGACTTTCATGCTATATCGACCGCACATAATTTATTAGCGGCAACCCTTGATAATCATATTTACCATGGTAATAAGCTTCATGTTAATCCAGAAAAAATAAGCTGGAGAAGGGTTATTGATTTATGTGATAGACAGCTGCGAGATTGTAGGGTAGGTAAGTTGGGGGGTAAAAAATTAGTTGCTAGAGAAAGTGGTTTTGATATTGTTGCTGCCTCTGAAATCATGGCTGCCTTATGCCTATCAAATGATCGTGATGAGTTTACACAGAGACTATCTAAGCTTGTTGTTGGGCAAAATAATTATGGTGAATATCTATTTGCTGAGCAATTTAATATCACAGGAGCGATGAAGATATTATTGAAGGATGCATTGTTACCTAACCTTGTACAAACACTTGAGGGAGTACCTGCACTGGTTCATATGGGCCCTTTTGCTAACGTTGCCCATGGATGCAATAGTATACAAGCAACCAAGTTGGCGATTGATTATGGAGATTACGCTATTACAGAAGCTGGTTTTGGAACGGACTTGGGTGCTGAAAAATTCATTAATATCAAATGTAGGCATGCTAAGTTAAAACCTTCTCTCGTAGTTATTGTTGCAACTGTAAGAGCAATAAAGCATCAAGGCCAAAAATGGGAGGGCCTTAGAAATTTAGGCCAGCATATTGAAAATATATTTAAATTTAACTTAAAGTGCGTTGTGGCAATCAACGCTTTTCCTGAAGATACCAACCATGATCATGATGCTATTGTGTCTTATTGTAAAACTTTTGATGTAAAGGCAGTTGTTTGTCATGGGTTTTCTAAAGGAGGGGAGGGTTCTAAAGATTTGGCTGAAGTTGTTGTTTCTGAATCAAGTCAGAAAAACGAACCCATCAAGTTCACCTACGATCTTAAGGATTCATTGGATAAAAAAATTAACGCTGTTGCTAAGAAAATTTACCGATGCAAGAATGTAGAGTATTCTGATCAAGCACGCAATACCCTGATACGGATTGAGGAGTCCTTTTCAAACCTAGGGGTGTGTGTAGCGAAAACTCAATATAGTTTTTCAGATGACCCTAAGAAGATTAATGCACCCATCAATCATACTTTGCATGTTGAAGAAATAAGGCCAGCCATTGGAGCTGGGTTCATTGTTGTTCGATGCGGTAAATTGATGTTAATGCCGGGAATGCCTTTATCACCTGCAGCAGAAAAGATGAGTATTAATAATAACAATGAGATATTGGGGTTATTTTGATCGTAACAGTTATTCATCTTAGTCGAAATAGATCTGGATACAAAGATGTTAAGCATCATTGAGACCATACGAAATGTTATTAGGGTAGGTCTATCTTAGTTGTAGATAAATAGCACTTTGCATCAAAAGAAGCCTGTTTTTAAAAAAGAGACAATGTACTTATTTACTTTTTTGCTGTACGGTAAAAAAAAATGCGGGCAAGAAATGATAACATGACTTTTCATTCCATCGACTTTTGTGCTTTTTAATGAAACTCTGCCATCATTGATTTTTGGAAGTAAAAAATATGATATTGGGTAAATTATTTTCCATAAACCATTTAATCTTGATGCAATACAACCCAGTTCATAGTTACATGTTTTAAGCCTTTTCGTGGTATTGTTTTTTGTTCCTATTTCTTGACCAGCAGGGCCTATGAGTTTTTGGTAAAAGAAATTATCTTGTAAAAAAGTAGCTAGCTCGCTTCCATTATTAGGGGTGCCGATAAGAATAACGCGGCCAATGGATTTAGGTTTGTACTTATCGATTATATTTCTTGCTAATAACCCGCCCATTGAATAGCCAACAAAATTGACTTTTCTATGACTTATAGGTTTCTTAATTTCATTCCATACAAGATCTGTTAGACTATCAATAGAATGTTTGTTGGATGAATAATTGACATTAATAACTTCAAAACCATGATGTATGAGAGTAGATTCAATATATCTCATCTGTTTTTTGGACCTTAAAAGCCCGTGTAAAAGAATGACACACTCTGTTGGGTTGTCTGGTAGATTGGCTGTGTTTGTCTTGATCATTATCTTCATCTAATGAGTAATTTTGTAAAAAATGACTGAGTAGAATAGTTTGTATCGTCAGGTCAAGATAACTCTTTAATGACACGCATGATTAATCTACGTCAAAAATCTCTTTCATTTGAAAATATTATAACAGGCAACTCTGTTTAATCAAGAGTTTTCATGCTATTAGTCTGATTTAACACGTTTTATTCTGTGATGACTTGCTAGCTATTAAGTGTTTATAGTGTCAAGCAATTTCGTCCAGGTATTTCTCTGCATCCAAGGCAGCCATGCAGCCGGTTCCGGCAGAAGTAACCGCTTGACGATAAACATGATCCATGACATCTCCTGAAGCAAACACGCCAGGGACGCTGGTAGCGGTTGCATTACCATTAAGTCCGCTTTTAACAATAATGTAGCCATTGTTCATTTCGAGTTGTCCTTGAAAGATACGGGTATTAGGGATGTGTCCAATGGCAATAAAAACACCGTCCATGGGTAACTCAGATAGTTGATTGCTCCCGGTGTCCTTAATCTTGATGCCAGTGACTTTGATAGGGTCTCCTAGAACCTCACTGAGTGTATGGTTCCAGTGAATTGTGACCATGCCTTGTTCGGCTTTTTTAAAGAGGTGATCTTGAAGTATTTTTTCGGCTCGTAGGCTGTCTCTGCGATGAATGAGGTGAACATGTTTAGCAATACCGGTCAAATACAACGCTTCTTCGACGGCGGTATTCCCACCTCCAATAACACAGGTTTGTTGATCTTTAAAAAAGAACCCATCACAAGTAGCGCATGCGGAAACACCTTTGCCAAGGTAGGCTTGTTCAGATGGAATGTTTAAATATTGAGCGGAGGCCCCGGTAGCGATAATTAAGCTATCACAAGTATAGGTTGTTGATTGGCTGACTAGTTTAAAGGGTTTGTTAGCAAAATCCACTTGGTCTATGTGGTCATTGATAATGATAGTTCCGACGGATTTTGAATGTTCTAGCATTCTATTCATTAATGCAGGGCCAACTAGGTTGTGTGCATCGCCTGGCCAGTTTTCAATGTCGGTGGTTTTCATGAGTTGCCCACCTTGTTCTTGGCCGGTGATTAAACAAGGGTTTAAATTTGCTCTTGCAGCATAAATAGCAGCAGAATAACCTGCAGGGCCAGATCCGATTATAATAACTTTGTGGTGATTCATATCAATCTCTAAATAAATAAAATATTAACATCGTTTGGAATGAGTATGAAGTCCTAATTGAATTGTTGGGTAATAACGCTATAATAGTGTTAGTTAGGTGAGAATATGACCAGTTTATTTAATCGAATTATCCGCAATGAGCTTTTAGCCTGTTTTAAATTGGCGGTGGCTATCTTTATACTAATTGCGCTGATCAGTTATCATATTGATGACTCAGCTTACACCACTTCTTCTTTTCAAGCATATTACATTCATAATGTTGAAGGTCTTTGGGGTGCTTATTTGTCGGATATGTTGTTTTATTATGTGGGCTATGCTGCTTTTTCAATCCCTATATTTTTATTGATGAGTGCTTATGAGGTCTTTTATGATAAACCTATTGTTGAGAGGTTAAAGTTTGGGTCTATACTCTTGGTTTCATGTATTACATTGGCATCAATGTGCTCAATCTATATCCCCGCTCAACTCAATATTCCCCAGGGCTCGGGAGGTCTATTGGGTCAAACTGTTGCGTGGTACTTATTACTGCATACGGGTATATCCGGTGCGATCATTATTCTTTGCTTCCTTCTTTTAGCAACATTACAGTTGATCAGTGAGTTTTCATGGAAAAAGATCTTTGTTAATTTCAATTTTATCAAATGTTTTGATTTCAAATTTCCGACAATGAATAAGACTCCAAAACCAGAGGTTGTTGATGAAGTCTATTCATTTTTATCTCAGCAAGAGCCTCAAGAGTCCATTAATAAGCAATTGATCACTTCTTATGGAAATCAGTCCGAGATGGAAATTACCGAATTGCCAGATAGAAAAATTCCCAAGCGATCAGTAAGAAAACGAATAGCACGAAAAATTGATACGGTTTCGACGATTGAACTATTAAATTCGGTGAAAGATGATGCCAATAAAGTGGATCAAAAAACCCTAAGAATGCTGTCCAAGTCAGTTGAAGAGAAGCTTCTTGATTTTGGCTTAAATGTTACTGTTGCAAGTGTGATACCCGGCCCAGTGATCACTCGTTTTGAAATTAAGTTAGCAGCCGGTACCAAAGTGTCCAAGATATCCAGTTTAGCTAAAGATTTAGCAAGGTCATTGTCGGTTAAAAGTGTTCGTGTGGTTGAGGTTATTGCAGGAAAATCAGTTATTGGGTTAGAGCTTCCTAACCCCAACCGTCAAATGGTTTCCATAAAATCGGTCCTTGAGTCCGATGAATATATCAAAACAAAATTGAATTTACCGATGGCTTTAGGTAAAAATATTTCTGGAGAGCCGATGGTTGTAGATTTGGCCAGAATGCCTCATTTACTAGTGGCAGGGACCACGGGTGCAGGAAAGTCAGTCGGGCTCAATGTGATTTTGATTAGTTTATTAATGAAAATGAACCCCAAAGATTTACGGTTAATTTTAATCGACCCTAAAATGTTAGAGTTATCTATTTATGAGAAAATACCGCATTTATTAACACCAGTCGTGACGGACATGAATGATGCATCTACTGCCTTAAGGTGGTGTGTAGCTGAAATGGAGCGTCGATATCAATTGATGTCAGAAATGGGAGTAAGAAGTATTCAGGGGTATAACGACAAATTAGCCTCTCAATCAAGTAACTATGATGAGCATCATAAACATTTGCCCTATATAGTTGTTATTGCAGATGAATTTGCTGATATGATCATGGTTGTTGGTAAAAAGGTTGAGCAGTTAATTGCCCGTTTGGCACAAAAAGCCAGGGCTGCAGGGATACATTTGATTTTAGCCACGCAACGCCCATCCGTAGATGTGATAACGGGACTCATTAAGGCTAATGTTCCATCAAGGATTGCATTTGCTGTTTCTTCTAAAATAGATTCAAGAACCATTTTGGATCAACAGGGAGCTGAGCAATTATTGGGGTATGGTGATATGTTGTATTTACCTCCCGGTAGTGGACTTCCAACAAGAGTTCACGGTGCTTTTGTATCAGATGAAGAGGTCCATCGTATTGTTGAATCCATTAAACAACAAAATGATTTAGAGTGTGGTGATGATATTATGAATCAAGTTGATTCTGGCAGCTCTTTAAGTGAGGATGGGGGTGTTATTTCGGCTACAAACAGTGATGATGAACTCTATGATAAGGCTGTTGATATTGTTATCAAGACTCGAAAAGCGTCCATTTCAAATATACAAAGACGCCTTAGAATTGGTTATAACAGAGCGGCAACATTGGTTGAGGCGATGGAAGTTGCTGGCGTGGTTAGTTCAATGGAAAATAATGGTACAAGGCAAGTTTTAGCTCCAGAAAGAGAAGGAGAATAGTCATGAAGTTTTATTGGGTTCTATTTGTTGTTCCTGCTACTTTGTACTCACAAACGATGAAGATACATTTGCCTATGCAGGCTAAGCTTCAGTATGAGCATAAAACATTTGAGGGAAGGGTATCTGTCCAGAATGGTTTAGTGGATATTAGTCGATCATCAAAACTTAATTTAAAGTTACCATCTACCTTGAGCATTGTGGATGATGGGAAGTTCATGTGGTACTATGATATACCCTTAAAACAAGTTACCGTTTATCCACACTCTGAATTATGGGATACCTTGTTTTGGGATGTTAAAAAGCTTAAACAAAAATATAGTATGAAGGTGATTCATCAAAAGAGTTATACAAGATATAAGCTTAAACCCAAGCACAATATGGATATAAAAAGATTAATTGTTGATGTTTCCAAACAACACAACCTAATTTCATTTTCTTATGTTGACAACTTTGATGATACCCATACTTATAATTTTTTACATATAAGGCACGGTAAATCAGATAAGAAATCTTATCAGTTTACCGTGCCTAAAGGTATTGATGTTATTCGATATGATAATTAATCTCTTCCGCTAAATGCTGATAAGATGTGTAATAGACTAACAAATAGATTTAAGATGGCTACATATAATGAAATAGTTGCTCTAATGTAATTGGTCTCTCCACCGTGAATAATATTAGATGTATGGAACATAATGAGAGCGGAGGAAATAATGGCAAAACCTCCTGAGGTGATAAGGTTTAGTAAAGGCATGTTAAAGACCATTGCTCCGATACTTGCGATAAAACAAGTTGTGATTGCTGCCATTAAAAACCCACCCATGTAATTAAAATTTTCGCGTGATATGAGAACATAGCTAGACAGTGACAGGAATATGGCGGATGTTGCAAAAAGAGACATGCAGACAATAGATGTTCCCATTGCAGATTGAAAAAAGCTACCAAGGATCGGACCGAGAGTGTAACCCATTACACCGGTAAATGCGAAGGTAAGTATGATTCCCAGGCCTGATTCAGCGGTTGCTTGAACGGCAAAAAGCAGTCCAAATGCAAGAATCATAGTAAATATTCCTGGTTGAGCGTAAGTAATGACTGAATAAGCTGCAGTAAAAGCACTAAACAGGAGGGTTAAACTGAGCAAGAAGTAAGTGTTTCGAAGAACCGAGTGGCTGCTTGCAACTGCACCTCTAGTAAAAGAACTAATGTTTGAATTTGTAAAGGTATTCATGTGTATTCCTAAATTTGTGTATAGCTTTCATTATTATATCATTGTGTGTATTGTTTGTCCATTTTATGGTGTGTTTAAGGTTGTTTATACTTTATGATAAAAAAGCTCTTAATTTATCTTAATACGATTAATCAATTTAATTACTTTCAAATCTTTATTGTATTTGATAGAATACATGGTCATTAATAAGTGAGGGCGAAAATGAATATTGAAAGTCGTACAATAGTTATAACAGGAGCATTAAAAGGTATTGGATTAGCCATTACAAATAGAATGTATGTAGCTGGGTATAATGTCTGTTTACTAGGAAAGGCTGATAAAAAGTCAGAAGGGCTACATGAAGTGGCTGATAGTGTTAATCGGTTAGACTCAATAAACGATCAGGGAAAGGTTACAGTTTTTCCAACTGATCTTAGAGATGCTAAGTCAATTGATGACTCTCTTAAGGCTATATTTGAGCAGTTTAACTCTATTGATGTGATTATTAACAATGCATCAGTCATCGCGTTAAATAACACGGATGAAATTACAGCTGAAAAGTTTGATCTTATTTTCGATATTAATGTTCGTGCAGCATACCTTTTATCTAAATTCGCTTTACCCTATCTGCAAAAAAGCAGCAACCCACATATATTGAATATAGCTCCTCCCATTAATCTAGATCCAAAATGGCTGGGTTCTCATGTCAGTTATACGGCATCCAAATATTTAATGGGAATGATAACAGTGGGTTTAAGCACTGAGTTAAAACCTTATCAAATAGCCGTCAATGCATTATGGCCTAAAACATCTATCGCATCTACCGATATATGCAATGTAATAAGTGGTACTTACGTAGATAATATGAAAATGATGAGAGACCCCTCTATTGTTGCAGATGCTGCATACACTATTGTGAATAAGCATTTCTCTGATGCAAGCGGTGAGCAGTTTATTGACGAAGAAACCTTGCTTGATGAAGGATTTGAATTTCCACAAGACTTTGATAAATACTCAGTATCAAAAGAAGAGGATGCAGAATTATTAAGTTCAATGTATACGGATTAATTTTTAATATATTGTACGATCAGTTGTCTAACTAAATCCGAATAGAGTGGCATGAAATCACTTTGTCGTGCCACCTCGTGCGCATGGTTGGATAAAGGTTGGATAATGGATGACGTTAGGTGATGTTGTTTCTGATCAATATGAGGGGTTGTAAAGTCAAGGGCCACTGATATGTTATACAAATTATAGCCATCATAATCAAGTTCTTTGAAAAGTTTTTCTTTATGAAGTGAAAGGTTTATAATGTTTATGATACACCGTTTTCGCTCAGTGTTTAGCTCAAAGTATTTGGATTTTTTTAAGGCAATCATGAGTGGCTCATTTGATTCTGATGTATCATATTGAATGCTGTATTTTTCACATGGATGCATGTTATTATTCGCCAAAGAGCTTGGTATAAGTGGTAGGCAGCTAAATAATAATGTTAAGTAACTTTTCAGGTACATAAATGATCCTTTTGGGTTGAGATACAATCCATCGATTGATGTTTTTATCATTCAAGACAGTCTTCTCAATTACTTCCTGGGTTGTATTGGCTGGGAAGTTGAGTGTTCCTCTTATTTTATTGTTAATTTTGACTGCGATGGTTATGGCGATGTTATCAATCAGGTTTTGATTGGGTACTATAGGGGGGCAGCTGTCTAATTCTTGTTTGAATTTTAACGGGATCCACAGGGTATGAGAGATGTGAGGAGATATGGGGTTAAGAGAGGTAAATATCATTTTGTATAAGCCTTTCTTGGCACAGGTATCTTGAATCGATGTCAGGCAATTAACTAACTTCATAATACCAGAAACAACTGTATTAAGCTGTATTTTATCATAATCTTGAGAAATTTGATCTAATATCGAGTGAGCATTAGCAAGTTCAGAATGGTTGCAATCTTCATCAATGGCTGCCAATGAATCTATGTCTGAATAACATGATTTCCATAGTTTTGTTAAAAACCTAAAAGCTCCTTGAATGCCTTGGTCTGACCATTCAAGGGATTGTGTCGGGGGTGCGGCAAACAAGATAAACAGTCTCGTGGCATCTGCACCATACTCATCAATCATCTCATTGGGGGATACTGTATTGCCTTTGGATTTCGACATTTTAAACCCATCTTTTAAAACCATTCCTTGCGTTAAAAGGTGGTTAAAAGGTTCGTTGTTTTTGATCAGTCCGATATCGCGGATTACTTTATTTAAAAACCGTGCATAGAGCAAGTGTAATATCGCATGTTCAATCCCTCCGATGTATAGATCGACTGGAAGGGGAGAGGTGTTATTATCAGAGATTAGTTCATGATGATTGTGGGGATCTAGGTAGCGTATATAATACCAGGATGAATCAAAAAATGTGTCAAAGGTATCGACTTCACGGCTGGCTTGATTGCCACATTTGGGGCATGAGGTCGATTTAAATGTATCATCTGAATCCAGGATGTTGATAGTGTCGCTGTAATCAATGTCCTCAGGGAGTTTTACAGGTAAGTTTTCATAAGATTCAGGAACAATTCCACATGATTTACAGTAGATCATTGGTATGGGGGTTCCCCAATATCGTTGACGAGAGACTCCCCAGTCTCTTAGTCTAAACTGTGTGAAGGAATGACCTCTGTTTAGAGATTTAAGTTGAGCATTGATTTGATTGATAGCCTCAGATGACTCTAGCCCTGAAAATTCAGCTGAGTTGACAAGCTTTCCTGGTTTTAAGTAGGGGGTCGAGTTTTCATCCGGGTTTTCAGGTTGTATGACTATGTTAATGGGGAGGTTATATTTAGTGGCAAACTCATAATCTCTTTGGTCATGTGCTGGAACGCTCATGACGCAACCTGAGCCATAATCCATAATGACATAATTGGCTACCCAAACTTGTATATTGGCCCCTGTTAATGGGTGTTTAGCAGTTAATTTGGTCGGGGTTCCTTTTTTCTCCATTGTTTCCATAGCTTCTTCTGAAACAGCGGTTTGTTTACATTCGTTAATAAAAGCTAGGATTGTGTTATCTTCTTCGGCTAGTTTTAGAGCTATGGGGTGTTCAGGAGCTAGCACAATAGCAGATACCCCAAATAAGGTGTCTACTCTTGTCGTGAAGACCTCAACTTGACCGTGTAGCTCTATATCGAATTTCACACAGGTGCCTTCAGATTTACCGATCCAGTTTTTCTGCATGATCTTAACTTGTTTAGGCCAGTTTAAAGAATCGACATCATCTAATAGTTCATTAGCATAGTCAGTAATTTTGATAAACCACTGAGGAATGGCTTTTCGTTCAATGGTAGCTCCAGATCGCCAGCCTTTGCCATCAATGACTTGTTCGTTAGCTAAAACAGTTTTATCAACAGGGTCCCAGTTGACCATTGATTCTTTACGGTACACCAGTCCTTTTTCATACATTTTAATAAAAAGCCATTGTTGCCATTTGTAATAGTTGGGTTTACAAGTGATGACTTCGCGGTCCCAGTCGTAGGCTAACCCTAAAGAGGTAAGCTGTTTTTTCATGGAGGCTATGTTGCTATAGGTCCATTCGGCTGGGTGAGAATTATGTTTGCGAGCAGCATTTTCAGCAGGTAGACCAAATGAGTCCCAGCCCATCGGTTGTAACACATTATACCCTTGCATGCGTTTATACCTGGAAATGGCATCTCCTAGCGTGTAGTTTCTTACGTGCCCGACATGTAATTGACCGCTAGGATAGGGAAACATAGAAAGACAATAGAAGCTATTGGTATCAGAATTATTGTATTTGAATACACCACGTTCTTCCCATTGTTGCTGTAAAGTTTGCTCAATGTTTTTAGGGTTATAGACGGCGTTAACTATTTCGTCTTGTTTTGTATTCATAAACAATCATTCCAATAAAAGTGATTAACATCGATATAATAAACCATTTGTCCAAACTGTAAAGCTCATAGGGGGTGTTTCCTGAATATAACTCTACATTGGTTTCAAGCGAACCAATTTGATGTTTATCAAGTTTACCAATAATGACGCCTTGGTGATCAATGCTCACAGTTGGTCCGGCAATACTGCTCACAAGGGTTGGTTTTTGTGTTTGAATAGACATGAGTCTTGCAAAATTAATCATATGTGTTCGTTGTAGGTTACCTTCATACCAGTATTCATTGTTAAATACTATGTTAGCTTGAGCAGAACGGTTTATGTATTTATTTAATCTTGGGTAAGCCATTTCATAACAGATGAAGCTATTGAATAAGACTTTTGAATCAATGTTGAATGGGTTGGTTTTATGGGGTGAAAAGCTATAACCCCCCAGCCCAAAATTCCTTAAATTGAAATAATCCAAACTATGTGGGAAATATTGAATAAGTGGAATAAATTCACCAAAAGGTACTAAAAAATGCTTGAAATAATGCCCTTGAGCTTTTCCTAATGCGATTGCCGCATTATAATAGTTTTGGTTGTTGTCTTTGAATCGGGTTCCTGCAAACAGCGATTGATTTTTATTGATAAGATAGGTATTCCATTCGAGAACAGTGGACTCTTTCAAATACGAATTGCCATCAAGAGTAACTTCAGGCCAAATAATAATATCAGAGCCACTTTTTGTTGTCAGGTTTTCGTAGATTTTTATTGAATCAGAGTTTTTTGCAAGAGGACCTTGAAGAATAGAGGCGGTAATAGTGTCATTTGGTGTCGTGTATTGATGAGAAAAAGATATTGAGATCATACCTAAGGTTAAAAGAATTAAAACTAACATTTTTTGTCTGTAGATTAAGCACCATGACAACATTAATACAAACGCTGTCATAATATACTGTCCAACATAGGCATACACCCAAGAAAAAGGACTATTGATTAAAGAGATTCCGATGTCGGTCCAAAAAAGAAATCCCCATTCACAGCGTATACCATAGGATACTATCAATAGGCTAATGATGGTAATAAAGGTGGGAAATTTACTCACATTGAATTTATTTAAGGATAAAACAGTGATTTTGGGTACTAGGGAAATGTATGCAGAATAGGCGAGAAAGAATATTAAATATGAAGGTATTGAAATAAAATAAGAAAAATGAAAGAATTTGCTCAGTGAAGGTACCCACCAAATCAATAGAGAGGCTTGAAAAAAGAAATGCCATACGAACCAGCTTTTTATAAATTTGTTGGTTTCTTTTTCGATCCATAAGGGAGCAGCTCCAATGATTGCAAAAGACCATGATGAGAAGGGTAAAGATGCTGTTGAAGCAAGAACTGCGCAAGAGGCTGTAAAAATATAGGGTATCATTTTAGTTCAATTTTAGTGACTTGCAGTAATTCTATACTTCTTGAGGAGGCTTTAATAGTTTTAAATTCAAACTTATTGAAAGCCAACGATTCGTTCTCTTTGGGAATATGCCCAAATTCTCTGGCAATTAATCCGCCCAGGGTGTCAAAATAGCTGTCTGAATAGGATGTTTTAAAATAGGCATTAAAATCTTCAATAGATGTGCTAGCTTTAACGATATAATGAAGGCCATCAGAGCTTAATATGATATCTTCATCATTGGCTTCATAGTGCTCATCTTCAATATCTCCAACGATTTGTTCGATGATGTCTTCTATGGTGATTAAGCCTGAGACACTACCATATTCATCAATGACAATGGCCATATGATTATGACTGGCTCTGAGTTCTCTTAAAAGGTTATCAAGTCTTTTGCTTTCAGGTACAAAAATGGTTTTGATGAGGTGCTTTTCAATGTCTAGAGTGGGCGTTAATGTTAGTTTATCGATATGCTCGAACAGTTGCTTGGCTAGAAGGATTCCAGAGACATCATTAAACCCTTTATCAATGACAGGAAAGCGAGAATGGCGGGAAGATTGAATAATACTTAAAATGGTGGGTACATCACTGTCTTTTTGTAGGGCAATAATTTGAGCTCTAGGGGTCATGACATCTCGAACTTTGAGTGCAGACATTTGTAGGCAGCCATGAATTAGTGAGACATCCTCCTGATCTAGGATGTTTTTAGTAATAAGTTTCTCAAGGTATTTTTCAAGGCCCTTTTTGGTGTATGTGTCTCGGGTAATGAAGGCAATAATTTTAGTTAACAGGGAATTGTTTTTCATGGTCTATCCATATTTCAAAGAGTTTAAAATGTTCTGTTCAGCGTTTTGCATCACTTTGGTATCCTCATCATTATGATGAGTATAGCCAGAAAGGTGTAATAATGAGTGTATAATGAGCAGATTCCAGTGGGCGGATCTATCACTGCTTTCTGAGTTAATAATATCAGGTGCAAAATATATCGAACCGTAAACACTATTTAAAGTGTTTTCTTCAGGAAAAGTTAGGACATTGGTAGGCCCTGTTTTTTTTCTATAATTGATGTTGAGTGAGGCCATTTTGGTATTGGATACGGTGGTGAAGTTTACAGTGTAATTGTGTTGAGTATAAGATGATGTGTGCGTTAAGCATGTTTTAAATACGTCTTCACTTGGGACGAATGCCATGGTAGACAAATTATGACTGAGCTCTATTTCAAAGGAGTTAGTCATACGCCGATATAATCGTTTGAACAATGGGGTGTCTGACAACATCTTTAACAGTAAAATGATGAATGGTTATCTCTTTTGAGATATTATCAAATCGCTTGATTGCATCAACTAATCCAGAGGTAACTCGTGTGGGTATGTCTATTTGAGAAACATCTCCGGTGATAATAGCTTTGGAACGAAACCCCATCCGAGTAAGAAACATCTTCATTTGTTCAATGGATGTATTTTGACCTTCATCTAAAAGGATGAATGAATTGTTAAGGCTTCGTCCCCTCATATAAGCAAGAGGCGCTACCTCAATAATATTTTGATCCATCATTGTTTGCAATCGTGTGGGGCCTAAAATAGTATGTAGGCTATCAAATAATGGGCGCAAATAGGGGTCTATTTTTTGGGATAAATCGCCTGGGAGATAACCAAGGTTCTCACCGGCTTCAACCACTGGTCGGGTTAAAATAATTTTATTAATAAGGTTGCTTTCAAGTGCATTGATAGCGGTAGCCACAGCTAAGAATGTTTTTCCTGTTCCGGCGGGGCCTACAGCAAAGGTAACGGTGTTGTTTGTTACCGCTTCAACAAAGGCTTGTTGGGATTTATTTCGACATTTTATTTTGGTGCCAGGAATTTTTGAGTCAGTTTGATTGCTGTGAATGGTATTGATACATACGTGTACATCATCATCATTGATTTGTTCTTTATAAAGAGTCTCGTTATATAAATATTCAAGAATATTCTGAGCTGTTTTAGATTTAGATGAATCACCAGAAATTTGAAATGCATTAGCCCTGAAGTGAATGCTTACATGAAGGTTTTTTTCAATCGTTCTAATGTGATTATCAAAATTACCACAAAGAGACAGCAGACGTTCCTCTGAGTAGGGTTCAAGTTTAAACGTGATGAGCTTTTTCAACGAGTACCTTTTAGATTTCCTTTCATTATTATTATATTTTAATTGAGGTGTGATTTCAACATGTTTATTCTTTTAAATTACATTCATGTCTATGAAAGAATGATAAAAATGCAATAAATTAGGGTTTATGCGTAGGCGAGTGAAAAAAGTTCTGCTGTGTTATCGAGCGTGCTGCTAAACATCCCACCATAAGAAGTAATCTGTAGGGGGGTTGTTGTATGCAAAGTGCTGATAAAGCTGAACAAGAACCGAGTATGGTAAGGTCTTTTTCATTGGTATCAAACGAGCTTTTGAAATTACTCCATAAGGCTTGAAAGCTTTGATTAGAATATCTTAGTACATCTAAGATAAAATGGTTAATAAAGTAGAACTCGCTACGAATGATAACGTTTTGATTGGTAAAATACTGGTATACCTGGACAAGGGGTGTATAAAAACTGGTCAGAGCAAATGAGATAATATAAAGTATATTTTCCATCAAGGTCTGAGAAAAATATACCCCTAAAACTGGTGACAGGTTTAGGATAGTAAGATTGAATAATAAACTCCAACAATAACTTTCTAGGTATATATAGATTAATAGGTACAATGAAGGCGATAACATTTTAATCATTTTATTTTGAAATAAAATATTAAACAAAAAGGTTCCGGTATCGCTATAGTGTAGGCGCGCTTCATGAATTGAGCCATAAAGTAATAGGCTGTTACAGGTAAAAGATACAGAAGACAACCATATTGTAGGGGAGGTTAAAGCGTAATACATTGTTAAGACAAGCATCATAATATTGAAAATTTTGGAAAAAATATAATGATAAACTGAAGGTGAAGAGAGGCTTTGATCAGATGATCGGATGGGTGTACCTGTCCTCATGGGAGATAGGGGTGTCTCAAGGATTGATGGCAATGCTTTTTGTAGGTTACGATCATCTTTTGGGCTCAAAAACTCTCTAATTTTTAAGATAGAGGTTATATTAATTTGATGAGAAAAAAATGTATGCATCGTATCTTTGTCATTTCTTCGGATTATGGAAGTGTCAATTGCGCACAGTGTTGGGTGGGGAAGGTCTGCTAGAGATAGGTATTGAGTCACATCTTGGTCTAGAGGAACAACTATCGATAGTTTTCCTCGATGAGTTCCGATGTGTTGAGCAAAGGATGCAGGTGATTTGATTGTTCTCCAGATAGCATTAAGGAAAGGAAAGTTACTGCTATGCTCTGACATCCAATTTGATAGTTCATCTTTTGGGGTGATACGCATGTGATGTTTAAACAACAGTTTTTGTATGTTTTTAAGATGGCATAGTTGAGATATTTTAAGAGCATTGAAACTAACCTTATAGGTCGGATTATTTGCGTTTAATAAATAATTAATGACGGCTTCATTTTCAAAAATACAGGCTAATTCTAGTAGATTAATAGAGGGAATATCAAAATCAGACTGAAACAGTAATTTGAGTACGTTTAAATTTTTTGCAAGCGGTGAAGGGGTATCAGTGTGTTGACTAATATCATCAGATTGCCATGAGGTAATTTGTTTTAACGGGTAGGTATCATCAGGCCCAATATGTAAAAGTTCTTGTATTATCTTAAAATTACTAATAGGGGCATTGGGAAATAAGTAAGGGAAGACTATTCTGATATCTTTTTCGACTTTTTGATATTCCTGAATCAATAAAAGGAGTGGGTTGATGTCGGATTGAACTTGAGGTTTTTGACATTCATCTAAATCAAGGGGATGAAAATTAGTTGCTGAGGTGTAGCGAAAGTGGGTATGAAGTAATTGCTGGGTAGTTATGATCGTAATGCCTAGTGCGGTGTCAAATATAATCCATTTAAATTTCATATTGGAAATCTTTATTCATAATAAAAATTTTAACAAAAGATGCAAAGTTGTCAATAAAAATGAATGAATGTTAACTAACTTATGAGGTTAGTCTTCCACGCAAGGAGTTATTGTTGACCTTGGTAATCATAATGTTGACGAGCTGACCTTGAGATAGTGATGACGCCGGAATATTAACGACACGATTATTTTCAGTCCTGCCTTGCCATTCTAGAGGGTTCTTTTTAGACGGTCCTGTAATTAAGACTTTTTGTGTTGTATGTAGCATATTCATGCTAATTTTATTGGTATTGAGTGTGATGGTTTCTTGTAAAAGCTTTAGTCGAGCTTTTTTTTCTAATAAAGGAATAGGGTCATCCATTTCAGCAGCGGGAGTTCCTGGTCGAGGGCTGAATATGAAGCTGAATGAATGGTCAAATTTAATATCATGGATAAGGTTCATGGTTGCTTCAAAATCTTTATCAGTTTCCCCAGGATAGCCAACAATAAAATCTGAAGAGAGGGATATATCAGGCCTTACATTTCTGAGTTTTTCTACTCGCTCACGATAATGCTCATGGGTATAGCCACGTTTCATGTGTGATAAGATACGGTTGGATCCGGATTGAACGGGTAGGTGGAGATGATTGACTAGCTTGGGTTCCTCTTCGTAAGCAAGAATTAAGTTATCCGAAAAGGCAGTTGGATGAGAGGTGGTAAATCTAATGCGTTGGATTGATTCAATAGAGGCAATGTATTGTATCAATAGTGCTAGGTCAGCAGGGTGTTCTGTATCACTCATTTTTCCTAGATAATCATTCACATTTTGACCCAGCAAGTGGATCTCTTTGGTTCCACTCTCAGCTAATTTATGAGCTTCTTTTAGGACTGAATTAAAGGGCCTGGAAATTTCTTCACCTCGAGTATAAGGCACCACACAGTAAGAACAATATTTACTGCATCCTTCCATGATAGATAAATACGATGAAATACTATGGGAGTGAATAGGTAAATTATCAAATTTTTCAATTTCAGGGAAAGATACATCGCAGATAGGTTGACGATGATGTAAAAAAGATTGATACATTAACGGAAGCTTGTGGATTGTTTGCGGCCCTAAGATAAGATCTATAACAGGAGCTCGTTTGAGTAGATCTTGACCTTCTTGACTTGCAACACAACCTGAAACTGCAATGACACAGTTGGGGTTTTTATCCTTAAGTTGTTTCCAACGCCCTAATTCAGAGAATACTTTTTCTTGAGCTTTATCGCGAATTGAGCAGGTATTCATGACCAGCAAATCGGCAATATCGATATCATCTGTTAATATCATGTTATGTTGTTTTTCCATAAGTTTGATCATGGCATGCGAATCGTATTCATTCATCTGGCAGCCATATGTCTTGAGGAAAATAAATTTTTGATGAGGTTTATTATTCTGTGTTTCCATGTTTCTTCTCTCTGATTAAAAATGAAAATAAGTAGCACAGTAATAAACTGGCAGGCAATATAATTAACGACTGTTGAAAGCCTTCTTCAGAAAAGGAGGTTGGAGTAACTCGGAAGTTTTCCAAAGATCTTCCAATGTAGGGCTGTAAAAATCCAGAGGTCATGACGATCATATTGGTTACCGCCACAGCTGTTGCTGTGTAGTGCCTAGAGCAATGGTCTGCAGCCAAAGAGAACACTAGGATTTCTACAGAGCTGAACAAACCTAAAAAGAACATGAGAATATAAATGACAAAATGATTGGTAACGGGCAGATAAATTAATGTTATTAAGATGATAGCTGATATTAGAGAACCCGTTCGAATAAATATTCTTCGGTTGTCTAATTTGCTAGAGTATATTCCTGATAAGGGTCCACCCACAATCCATCCCCAAAAGACAAGGCTGGTCATTAATGATGCTTCTAATGAGCTTGCATGATGAATTTGTTCAAAATAGGGCCTGCCCCAAAAGCCACAAAATATAAGTGTGGGCATAAACAAACCCGCGCCGAGCATTCCACTTAAGATAACTTGAGGGTTGGTGCCTACGGTAAATAAACTTTTGGTTAATATTTTAATTCTTCTGCCTGGCTTATGAGAAATCCTTCTGGGTTTGTCTTGAATGAATAAAGCAGTGATAATGAGAATGAATAGGCCCAAAAACAAGATTAGAAAAAATGTATTAGAGTGCCCAAATGAGTCAAATAGTTCAGTTATTAGGACTTGACCTAAAATGGCTCCGAGCATGCCAAGTGAAGTAGTTGTTCCCGTCACGAAGCTGAAATATTTTTTTGGCAGCCAGACAGAGGCAACTTTTAAAACAGCCACAAAAGCAAAAGCTGATCCAAATCCAATCATAAACCGTCCAAACAATATCCAATCGTAGAGATGGATGAATCCAATTAGATAGGTCCCAACTATGCACAAAGCTACGGCGATCATGGTTAAGTTTTTAACGCCAAATTGATCTATCAAAGGGCCGACAAAAAGTTGTAAAGGGGTATAGGCCCAATAATAAGCTGAATCAATGGATCCCATTTGTACAGATGATAGGTGATAGGTGTTGGAAAAGAAATTGAACATTGAGGCGGGCATGACTCGAAGTAAATATTCATAAAAGTAAAATAAAGCTGTAATAAAAAACATTAGCCAGCCTAAAGATAACTGGTTTTTTGGATCTTTTGACATATTGTTAGCTCTTGACTGAATTAAGGGATTGTTTGACAAGTTTGTTTAATAAAGATGGGTTAGCTTTACCTTTGGTTGCTTTCATGATTTGACCGACGAAAAAACCAAGCAACTTTTCTTTACCCTCTAAATATTGTTGCACTTGTTTGGGGTGTGATTGAATAACAGATTCAATGACGGTTATTAATTCACTTTCGTCTGAGATTTGCTGCATGCCTTTTTCTTGAATTATCTCTGTAGCCAGTTGATCTGAACTGTACATAATTTCCAACACTTCTTTTCCTTGTGTGCTAGAGATGGTTTGTTTATCAACAGTGATAAGAAGTCCTGCAAACCTTTCGGGTGTGATGGGAAGGTTTCTAAAATGGATGTTATGTTTATTAACAAGGCTGAGTAAAGGTCCTAAAATCCAGTTGGCTGTAAGTTTAGTGGGGAGTTGTAAAGCAATGACAGCCTCAAAATAATTAGCGATGTCTATGGATGAAGATAATACAGTTGCATCGTACTCGGTTAACTGGTACCGCTCGATGTATTTATGACGTTTAACATCTGGGAGTTCAGGCATTTGTTGAATAATTGCATTGATATAAGGTTCACTAATGGTAATTGGAGGTAAGTCAGGCTCTAAAAAATATCGATAATCATTGGCGGTTTCTTTATCGCGCATTGGCTTGGTTGTAGAGGTTGACTCATCAAATAATCGAGTTTGTTGGATAATCGTGCCGTTTGACTCTAATAACTCTGATTGTCTCTTAATTTCATATAGAAGAGCTTTTTCTATGAATTTGAATGAATTTAAATTTTTGATTTCGACGCGGGTTCCATAGGGGTCTGTTCCTAATTTCCTAAGTGAAATATTGGCATCACATCTGAAAGATCCTTCTTGCATATTACCATCAGTGATATTTAAATAGCAGACAAGTTGATGAAGCTTTTTGAGAAAGCAGATTGCCTCATCAATACTCCTTATATCGGGTTCGGTGACAATTTCAATCAGAGGTTGTCCTGCTCTGTTTAAATCAATTAAAGAACGATTATTCATCGGGTCATGAATGGACTTTCCAGCATCTTCTTCAAGATGAGCGTGATGAATTCGAACTGTTTTCTTCTTGCCATTTAAGAGTATGTCTAGTGATCCTCCAACAATAATTGGGTTGACATCTTGGGTGATTTGATAACCCTTAGGAAGGTCTGGATAGAAGTAGTTCTTACGTGTGAATTGCGTGTACCTATTAATTTTTGATCCCAATGAGGTTCCAAGTTGGATCGACTTTCGCAGCACATCTTGATTTAAGTTCGGCAAGACACCTGGAAGTCCCAAGTCAATGATGTTGGCTTGAGAATTAGCTTTTTGACCAAATTTAGTAGAAGCGCCTGAGAAAAGTTTGGATAGTGTATTGAGTTGAACATGTATTTCTAAGCCTATGACAACTTGGTAGTTTAACATATTAGTCTCATTGTTGAATCAACAGTGGTTTCAGTTTGTGAAAGTCACTGGCTTGTTGAAATTGGTGAGCCATACTAAGTAATGTGGACTCTTTGAAATAGTTGCCAATGAGTTGAACTCCATTCGGTAGTCCGTTAACTAATGATGAGGGGAAGCTGATGGCTGGAAGTCCAGCAAGGTTAACAACATTGGTAAATACATCATTGTTATACATCTTAACAGGGTCAAGGTCTCTTTCGCCAATTTTAAAGGGGGACCATGGGCAGGTTGGTGTTAGAATCACATCGATGTCTTTTAATGCTTGTTTGAAATCATTTTTAATAATACCCCGAACCTGTTGGGCTTTGTCATAGTATTGATCACAATAGCCACTTGAAAGGGCGAAAGTTCCAACTAATATTCTTCTGATGACTTCTTCACCGAAACCTTGTGCGCGGGATTTACTGTACATTTCTTGTAGGTCAGAGGGATTTTTACATCGATAGCCAAAACGAACTCCATCATATCGTGATAAGTTTGATGAGGCTTCAGCGGGTGCAATAATATAATAGGTGGCTATGGAGTATTTAACAGAAGGTATACTGATCTCTTTAAAAGAAGCCCCCAATGATGAAAATACATTTTTAGCTTCTTCTATTGACCCTCTAACCCCGGGGTCTAATTCTGAGTCAAAGAACTCTTTAGGCAACCCAATAGTACACCCTTTGAGGGGGGTGTTATTAAGGTTCTTTGAATAAGGTTCAACAGAGACATCTATGCTAGTGAGATCATTAGGGTCTTTGCCTGCCATGGATTCAAGTAACAAAGCACAGTCCATGCTTGAGCGAGCTATTGGCCCTGCTTGATCTAAACTAGAGGCAAAAGCAATCATGCCGAACCTTGAGACCCTTCCGTAGGTGGGTTTGAGTCCAGTGACGCCACAAAAGGAGGCGGGTTGACGGATAGATCCACCGGTATCCGTCCCTGTTGATGCCACGCAAAGTTGGCTTGAAACAGCTGAACATGATCCACCTGAAGACCCTCCGGGAACGTAGGATAAATTCCAAGGGTTCTTGCAGGGCCCATAGATACTGGTTTCATTGGTAGACCCCATTGCAAACTCATCCATGTTGGCTTTACCAAGGGTAACTGAACCAATTTTCATGAGGTTATTAATAATGGTTGCATTATAAGGAGACGTGTAGTCTTGTAAGATTTTAGAGCAACAAGTCGTTGGAAAATCCTTGGTGCAGAAAATATCTTTATGAGCTAATGGAATGCCCAAGAGAGGATGTTTAAACCCTGATGATCTGAGTTTATCGGCATTTTTTGCCATGTTGATGGAGACTTCTTTATTCAGATGAACATAACAGTTGATTGAAGGGTTGAACTCTTCAATTCGATCTAAATAGTGTTGAGTTAATTCCACGCTAGAGATCTTTTTATTATCAAGTAAGGTCTGTAAATCAAGGATGGTTTTTTCGTGAATATCCATTAGTCAATAACCTTTGGTGTGATAAAGCTCATGGTTTCAGGGTCATAATGTTTGAGTTCATCAATATTTTCTGGACTGTTTAATGTCACTTGGTCTGGTCTTAGTTGATGTTCACCCGTTATATTAAGGTCCAGTGTCTTAGGATGATCCGTTTCAATCTCTTGTAATATGTCAAATAATGCTAATGTTTTTTCTATTGAAGGCCAGACTTTATCAATGTCTTCTTTCTCAAGATGAATGTTAGATAGTTTGCAAATATTATCAAACATTTCAGTTTTGTCTTTACTGTGATCGATGGCGCACCTACTATGAATTATTAACTGTCTACCTATAATAAATTTATTTCAGATTGTGTCAACTGAATAATTCATGTAATCTATAGGTTTTAAATATTAGGATCATTATGCTTAGTAATATGTTTGATAAGTTTTCAAGACCATTTGCGATTGATCTTGGCACTTACTATACTCTGATTTGGGATCATTGGGCCAATGAACTTGTTTTAAACGAAGCTTCGGTTGTTGCATTAAAACGTGATGATGAGGACCAAGAGCGTGTGATAGCTATTGGTCAGAAAGCACATGAGATGCTAGGAAAAACTCCAAGAAAAATTAGGGCAGTCCGCCCGCTGGCTAATGGGGTGATTGATAATTTTGATTTAACGGAAAAAATGCTTCAACATTTTATGCGATCCGTTTATAGAAAGCCGTTTTATAAGCCTGGACCCGAAATCGTCATTTGTGTTCCTTGTGGGTCAACACAAGTTGAGAGAAGGGCTATTAGAGAAGCGGCTTATGGAGCAGGCGCTCGTAATGTGTTTCTGATTGAGGAGCCTATGGCAGCAGCTATAGGTGCAGGAATGCCTGTTGAAGCACCTACCGGTTCAATGATTATTGATATTGGTGGTGGTACAACGGAAGTTGCTATCATATCTTTGTGTGGAATAGTTTATTCCCAGTCCATTAGAATAGGCGGCGACCATTTTGATGAAAGTATTATCAATTATGTTCGTAGAAATTTTGGATGTTTGATTGGAGAGGTAACAGCTGAACGCATCAAAAGAACGATTGGTATGGCGTTTCCTAGTAATGAAGTTTTAGAAATGGCGGTCAATGGTAGGCATGTTGCTGAAGGGGTTCCACGCACATTTAACATTTCGTCAAATGAGGTCTTAGAGTCACTTCAAGAACCTTTATCAGGAATTATTAGTGCGATCAGAAATGCCCTTGAACAATTGCCTCCAGATTTAGCTTCTGATGTTAAAACTACGGGTATCATGTTAGCCGGTGGTGGCGCATTGCTACGAGGGCTTGATAGATTGCTTTCAGAAGAAACTGAATTGCCGGTGACCATAGCAGAGGATCCTTTAACTTGTGTTGTTAGAGGTGGTGGAAAAGTGTTAGATATTATAGGGACTACAGGCCGTGAGTTTCTTGCGACGGAGTAAAAACAAAAGAAAAAGGTCAAAATTAGCCTTTAGGTCATTGCTCGTTATCCTAGGAGTTTGGCTTGCACTCACTGTTGTGCATCCACTTAGTCCGCATGTTCAAAAACTATTTAACGATACTAAATTTAAAATATATCATTTGCAACAATCATTGTCGGATGCATCCTCTATGGTTGAGGAGCTAGACAGGCTAAAATCGCACAATGCCCTTTTGAATAGCCGGGTTGTTCAGCAACAAATGCATATTGAGAAAATACACAACATTAAAGGCCTGAATTCTTATCATTTTGATGAGAAGACTTCATTTATTATTAAATTAAACCTTATTGATTATAGGGGAGATAGGAAACGAATGTTTTTCAATCTTGAGCATGATGTACAAGCGAGCAAGGGCGATGGTATTATCAATGAGTCGGGATTAATAGGCACAGTCGCCTCCATCGATAATAAAAAGATTTTGGTGAAGGCACTGTCTGATCAAGATTCTAATTTTGCTATCGTTGATCAACGAACAGGACAACATTACATAGCCCAAGGTCTCGGTTATAATGATTTGATAGAGTTGCTTTATGTCTCTGAAAATGAAGACGTTAAAGAGGGTGATGTCATCTTAAGCTCAGGCATGGGTAATCACCTTCCTCACGGCTTAAAAATAGGAACGATTATCAATGTTGATATACCTCCTGGCTCATCTTTTTTTAATGTTAAAATAAAGTTGGAAGCAAAGCCAGGGTATGGTGAGTACTATTCATTATTGCATTGAATTTTTTTAAGCCTATTCTTGACAACACCAGCCAATTGACCGCATGCAGACAGTTTATCATCGCCCCTAGTTTTTCTTATGGTAGCGACAATGTTTGATTGAATAAGTTTTGCCTGAAATGCCACAATTTTTTTCAACGGTGTGGGTTGATAATTAGATTCAGCAAAGGAATTAAAGGGAATCAAATTGACTTTGGAGAAAGGGACCCTTTTGACGGTTTTAATCAGATCTAAGCAATCCTGATGAGTGTCATTGATATTATTAATCATAATATATTCAAAGGTTACATAATTTCTTTTTTCAGAATAATGATCAATGCATGTTTGTATCAGTGATTTTAGGTTGAATTTTTTATTGATGGGTACGAGTTGATCTCGGAGATCATCTCTACAGGCATGTAATGATACGGCAAGCCTTACGTTGGTGCTAGATTTCATTCGTACAATCGCAGGAACTATGCCGGAAGTGCTAATGGTGACTTTTCTCGGAGACAGATGGAGGGCGTGTTCACTTGTCATCAGCCCAGCTGCAGGAAATACTGCAAGCTCATTGGTTAATGGTTCCCCCATGCCCATAAATACGACGTTCGTAATGGGGTGTAGTGATGGATAATCCGAGGATAACTTTTCTCTGGCAATAATAAATTGAGAAATAATCTCAGAGGTTGATAGATTTCTGTTAAAGCCTTGAATTCCTGTTAAACAAAAGGAACAATTAAGTGCGCAACCAACTTGGGAAGACACACACAATGTTCCTCTGTTTGTTTCAGGAATGTATACCATTTCAATGCTATTAAGTGGGTCGAGTTGTAACAACCATTTAATGGTGTCATCAGCACTTCGTTTTTCACTGATAACTTTAGGCATCTCAATCTTGAAATTGTCGAGTAGCCACAACCTGAAACTTTTACTCAGCGTGGTCATCGATGAAAATTCATAGACTCTTTTTTGATAGATCCAATGAAGGAGCTGATTAGCTCTAAATTCTGGGTGACCAAGCGACTTAATGATAGTTCGCAATTGAATGACATCATAATCTAGAATATTTTTTGCATCATTTGAACGAACAGGCACACACATCTTCATTGTTGAAAAAGAAATCAATTTCTATTTTTGCATTATCTACACTGTCAGAACCATGGACAGCATTTTCATCAATAGAACTGGCAAAATCAGCTCTGATTGTACCAGGAGCGGCTTCTTTTGGGTCGGTTGCTCCCATAATTTCACGGTTTAGAGCGACTGAGTTTTTTCCGCATAATACCGTTATAAGTACTGGGCCAGATATCATAAAGTTGACCAAGTCATTGAAAAAAGGTCTTTCTCGGTGTATTCCATAAAAAGATTCAGCTTGTTCTTTAGTCAGTTGAAGCATTTTGGCTCGACCTATTGTTAAACCCGCCTTTTCGAAACGAGCTAAGATTGCGCCAATAGAATTTTTCTTAACTGCATCGGGTTTGATAATTGAAAGTGTACATTGTTTATTCATGAAGATCTCCAGTTTGGATTAGTATGCTATTATTCTCATAGAAAGTCTATAAAAATAAACTAATTTAGATACTTATAGGTTGTTAGGCTTGCGTATTTTCAAGGAGAGCGGTAAGATGGGTGATATTGTTGATAAGGAGATGTTTATATGGAAGCGAGTAAGAACATATTTACGCGACTATTTCTAAACCCATGGAATGGTAAGTCATCATTGATGTATGCTTTTTTAGGAATTGCTATTGTATTTACCACGGTGTGCGAAACTACAGTAGGTAATATCCTTTTTAAAACAGGGTTGGTTGAATTCACTAATCATAATTACGAGTTAATTTCTGCTCCTTTTGTTTTCTATAGTTCCGTTTGTTTGTGGAGGTGTTCTAAAAATAGTGAATATCGTGTTGGAAGGTTTTTTGGTAGAATCTTCTCCATGATGATATCTTACTTTTGGGTCGTGCCATTTATCACTATATTAGTGAACTATAATATTATTGATTTAAGTCTTATCCAGAATCAAGGTGTCATCGAGTATCTTCATTAATTGCTTGATGTCTTCAATCGATGTGAGCTTACAAATCGAAAATCTGACACTTCTTTTGGACTGATCAGCGCTCAGACCCATGGCAGTAAGAACATGTGAGTTTTGAGATTGTGAATCTTTGCAAGCAGCCCCTTGTGAACAATGAATTCGTTTTGTTAACAAGTGAATAGAGTCTAGGGTATGTTGATGAAAGGTAGCATTAATGATGTGAGGCACTCTCTTGCCTTTAAGGCCATTAATGGTAGCATTGAATCTGTGTATTAAAGGGTCTTGTAATTGATCATGTAAACGCTGAATATGTTCATGATTGGTTTGATCAATCAGGCTGAAGGCTTTTCCCATGCCGACAATTTGATGAGTAGATAGGGTGCCTGATCGGTACCCATTTTCTTGATTTCCGCCATGAATTTGTGACCTTAAGTGACGTTTTGGGTTATCTGAAATCCAAAGGGCTCCAATGCCTTTGGGCCCAAAGAATTTATGCCCAGATAAACTCACAAAATCACAACTGATATTTTTGACACTGAATGGGGTTTTGCCTATTGCTTGTGCAGCATCAATATGAAGCATGATGCCTTTAGATCTGCACCAATTTGAGATTTCATTGGTGGGTTGAATAATACCTGTCTCATTGTTGACATGTTGACAGCTTAATAAAATGGTTTCTTCAGTGATGAGTTGATCTAATGCCTCAACGATAACAGTGCCATTTGAATCAACTGGAGCATAGCTAATACTGAAACCATAGGATTCTAATTCTTGGGCAGAGCCTATGCATGAACTGTGTTCAACCGAAGATAAAATGATGTGTTTGCCATTAATTTGATAAAATTGAGCGGCACCCTTAATGGCTAAATTATTTGATTCAGTGGCACCTGAGGTCCAAATGATATTTTCCGGGGCGGCATCAATGGTATGGGCAACTTGTCTTCTCGCTTCATTGATCCAATTTTTGACCACGTTAGATTGGGTGTTAGATGGATTAAAAGCGCCTTCTTTGGCCTTCATGCATTCAATCATTGATTGAAGAGCAACGGGGTCTATAGGTGTTGAAGAAGCATAATCGAAATAGGGTAAGTTGTTAACTGTCATCGTTGAATTCTACCGTTTTTTTTCATTTTAGCAAACACTCCAGAAAGTAGGTTTAACTCATTTTCAGTGAGCATTAAGCGATTAAAGATAGATTTAATCAACATTAAGCTGTGTTGAGGGTTGCTGCTCATAACAAAGTCAGAGTCAATAAGGGTCTTATTGATAAATTGATACCATTCTTGCTTTTGTTGATGAGGTATTAAAGGTTCAGACTGGAGGCTAGGGATATCTTTTGGCATGCGAGATATAAAGTAGCCAATAAGTTGTACGGCATGGGATAAATTATAGGAAGTATTTAGGTCTTCCATTGGAATAGATAATAGTTGATTGCCCATCAATATTTCTTCACCGGTAAGGCCTGTTCTTTCGGGGCCAAACACGATTGAAACAGTGGAGTTCTTTGGAAGCTTATAGGGCAGAAATACCAACTCTTCAGGTAATAGTGTGTTGAAATTAAGGTGTCTTTGTCGAGCAGAACATACAATGGTCCATGAATCACCTTGGAGGGCATTTGACAAGCTATGATGGATTGTGGCCTGATCTAAAATATCAGTAGCTTTGACAGCTCGTGTATAGGCATTATCATCAAGGATATCTTGGCTTCCGACAACATGTAATTCTTTTAAGCCACAGACATACATGGCTCTGGCGACAGCCCCAACATTACCTGAGTGTTGGGGCCTGACTAATATAATTTTGATTTGAATCATTTAAATACGTCTTTAAACATTGAATATGTTTTGGGTGGTGCAATGATGTAGTGTGATTTATTTGAGTTGACGATAGAGCCTGATTCTAAGGCAATGAGTTCTGCTGCAGCGGAGTCCCAAAGGTTGGGAGATTGCGTATAAAAGAGTTGAAGCTTATTACATGCAACATAACATATGCTTAAAGAGGTGCAACCAAACCTTCTGATTTTAATAAGCGATTTGTTTTTTTCTAAACCCTCGATGATCAGGGGGCTGACAGATTGTTCTATACCGATCATAGAAATTGAATTGGGTCGGTTGCTTGTTCGAATTCTCGATTGATTTCTATAAGCGCCTTCTCCTTTGCTTGCGTAGTATAGTTCATCGAAGGAGGGGGCATACACAAGGGCGTGAATAGGTTTTTTATTCTCGTATAGCGCCAATGATATGGTAAAAAATGGGAGTTGATTAAGGTAGTTGTGTGTGCCATCTAAGGGATCTAGTACCCATGTCGGTTCATCGGTTAATTCCGGTGTTGGCCCCTGTTCTTCTGATATATATTGATGGTTTGGATATTTAGTTTGTAGATCATTAAAAATAATATCTTGCGATAATGTATCGATCTTGGAAACTAACTCTTGTTTTGTCTTGTATTCGACATGAATACTATCAGCTTTTTGTTGCTCTGATAGAAGCATTCTGCTCGCTGCTCTGATAGATTCAAAAGCAACTCTTACGGTAGGTTTCATCGTTAAGGGCCTTTAATTTGATTATATCTTTTAGGAAATAAAGAATTCCTATCAAACCCTAATGTTAACGCAATTGCACCTGCAATGTAAATGGATGAATACGTTCCAATAATAATTCCAATTGCTAAGGCGACTGAAAACCCGTACAAAGTATCTCCTCCGTAGATCATTAAGGCAAATACAACAAGAAAGGTTAGCCCTGATGTCATGATTGTACGAGACAGTGTTTGGTTAATAGCTTGGTTGATAGCTTCAATAGAATCCATCTTTTGGAATTTTCTATAATTTTCTCTAATTCTGTCATAGACTACAATAGTATCATTCAAGGAATACCCTAGTATGGTTAGCAGTGCAGCTAGACTAATTAAATTAAATTCAAGGCCAAACAATGCAAATGTTCCAATAATAAGAACAGGGTCGTGAATAAGCGATAAGATAGCAGCAATGGCAAAACGGTACTCAAACCGTATGGCGATGTAGAGCATGGTTATTAACATGGATACTATCATAGCCATAAAACCATTAACCATCATTTCTTGTCCCATCTGCGGGCCAATAAAGGTAAGCCTGGCTAATTCTGCCTGTGGAAATGAGGTGCTGAGCTGTTGGGTTATTTGATCTTTAGTTAGATTAAGGTTGCTGGCAAATCGCATCAGAATACTTTTTGATGAGCCATAGCTTTGAATGGATGTATAGGGTAGGTTGCTTTGATCTAAGGTATCTCTAATATCAGATATTGAAACCGGTTGATCAAAATTTAGAACAGTTTGGGTTCCTCCCGTAAAATCTAATCCTAAATTTAAACCAAAATAAAGAAATGACATAATGGAAGCTGCGAAAATAAAAGATGAAAAATAATAAGCGTAATGTCGCTTACCCATAAAATCAAATTTTGTGTTATGACTAAAAAATTCCATGGTTAGATTCCTATTGAAATTTTGTGATGTTTACCATAGGTATAAAACATTCCGATGATAGCGCGTGTGAAAAATATTGCGGTAAACATGGACGCCATGAGTCCAATGGTTAATGTGATGGCAAAGCCTTTCACTGTCCCGGACCCAAGTCCAAATAATATCAGCGCCACAATGAGTGTTGTCACGTTGGCATCAACGATGGTTGCGAAGGCTTTGTCGTACCCTGCTGATATACTTGAAAGTGGGGTCATTCCATTTCTGAGTTCTTCACGGATACGTTCGTTAATGAGAACGTTGGCATCAACAGCCATACCAATCCCTAATACAATACCAGCGATGCCTGGCAGGGTAAGTGTAGCACCAATAACGCTTAATACCGTAATGGTGAGTAATAAATTAAAGATCAGCCCTAAATTTGCAACCAGTCCGAATAATCTATAGTAGATACACATGAAAATAAGTATCAATAAACCACCAATAGCCAATGACGATAAGCCTTTGTCAATATTTTCTTGTCCCATACTTGGTCCGATGGTGAGTTCTTCAACAATCTCAACAGGTGCATATAAAGACCCTGATCTCAGCAGTAAGGCTAAGTTTTGTGCTTCCTCATGGGTTTTTAACCCTGAAATTTGAAATTCATTGCGTAGGGCATCTTGTATAACGGGAGCACTGATGACTTTCTCTTCTAACTTTTTTTCTTTTATCCCCGTTTCTGGGTTGGTAACTGTTTTAAGCTCACTATAAATAACGGCCATTCTATTACCAATATTGGACCGAGTAGCTTCATAAAAGATGTTTTCTTGCCCTCCACCTAAACGAATTTGAACGATGGGAAAGCCATCCCTGACTGAGGCTGTGGCAAAAGTTATAGAATCACCTGTTAATACAGGTTGTTTTTCAATTTCAAGATCACTTCCGTATTCATCTTTGGTATGGGTTGTTTGTTTATTGCTATGACCAACTATGTGGAAGCGAATAGTGGCTGTTTTTCCGATAAGATCCTTTGCCCTTGCAATATCTTGAATGCCTGGTAAATCAACACTAATTTTGGTGAGGCCTTCTCGTTGTACGATGGCTTCACTAACGCCAAGCTCATTAATGCGATTATTTAATGATGTGATGGTTTGAGCGATGGCATAGTCTACTGTTTTTTCGTATTCTTTAGATTCATTAATGATAGTTAACTGATTAAGTTCATCAGATTTTCTTACCACCAACAAGGGGTATTCTTTGGTAATTAAATGCATCGCTTTTTCAAGGTAATCATGATCTCTTAAATTGATGACAAAACTTCCTTCATCGTCTTCGGTGATTTTTTGGTATCGTATGCTCTCATGCTGAAGGCGTTTTTTTAATTCAGACACATTTGACTGAGCCTGTTTTTTCTTGATGTCTCGTGTATCAAGCTCCAATAAAAAGTGAACTCCTCCTTGAAGGTCTAAACCCAACTTCATGGGTGTTGCTCCAAAATATGTCAACCAGTCTGGAACAGAGCTAATTAAATTTAAAGATGTTAAGTAGTTTTTGTATAATAGGGGTGAGAGAATATCTTTGGCATTGATTTGATCATCGACTGAATGAAAGATGATTGAAACAGTTTGATCTTTTTGGTTAATGGACATGATTTTCAAATTGTTGTTTTTGAGGGTTCTTTTGACTTTGTCTATCAGCTGACTCTCTAATTCAAAACCAGGCTTAGGTTTAAATTCTATGGAAGGATACTGTTGATACAGGTTGGGTATAGCATAGATTAGACTCAATACAATAACGAGTAATAAACAAGCATATTGCCAAGGTTTATAAATCAAATTCATGGTGTGCCTCTTGATAGATTGACGGATCAATCCGTTTAATGATATGTCGAGTAGAGATCATCGTATGTGCCTTGTCATCCAGTTGAAGTCGAGCTGTTTCAGAAGAAATCTGGACTATTTTTCCAATAATTCCGCCGTGTAGCTGAACCACATCACCAACTTGGATTGATTTGATAAACTTTAAATGAAGGTTAACCCTTTTTCTTTGTGGGTAGACAAACATGCCATAGCTTACCACTAGGAAAAAAAGCAATGATAATAATAAACCTTCAAAGCCCATATGTTGGGTCTGTATCTCTCCCATGAGATCTCCTAAATACCGAGGGTCGGACTCGAACCGACACGATGTTACCATCATTAGATTTTGAGTCTAACGCGTCTACCAATTTCGCCACCCCGGCAATCTGATAAGATCATAGCAAACTTATTCTTACCAATCAATTCGCTTTTTAATATAATACTCATTAATTCCTAAACAGACAACTTTGATGATGGATGCAATGATAACTCCGCTTAATATACTGTAGATATATTCAAGGCTGATCATGAAGGGATCATGGTCCTCCATGGTAAGGATTAAGACTATGGTAGAGCTTACTAGGCATAATCTAAACCCTTCGTACATCATGGCTAAATAACTGGCTATGGAAAAGATCATAAATAAAATAATATAGACAATCTCAGTAAAAGCATCGGTGATAAGTGCG
The DNA here is from genome assembly GCA_036012865.1 of Gammaproteobacteria bacterium. GTDB lineage: Bacteria > Pseudomonadota > Gammaproteobacteria > Comchoanobacterales > Comchoanobacteraceae > DASCQC01. Next base: position 18,015 of record DASCQC010000026.1, on the reverse strand, counting down.
GCTATAATAAAGTGACCACATAGTCCAATGTATGCTCCAATTAAAGAACCAACAACTCGGTGCATCGAGCATTTAAGTACTTCAGATAACTTGCTACTGCTATCACTGCCAAAGGATAATAAGGCAGAGACAATGGCCCAATTAGGGAACATTAATTGCTCAATCATGCAGTAATGGTAGGTCAGTATAGCTGAAAACCCAGCCTGGATGGACAATAGAAATTGATTTTTTTGATTCATTGAATGTTCCTTAGAATATCCCCAACTAAAAGATGAATGAGTGCAACCGTAAATATGAGAAAAGAGAGTCGGTGTATTAGTATAATAGGTTGTGATTTCAATCGAGTGTGAAAGATCTTTTCGTAAGCTTTAAATATGATTAAACCCCCATCTAACCCGGGTATTGGTAGGATGTTGATGAAAGCAAAAGCACAATTTAATTGCCCAAGAAAGTATAAGTAATTTCCGTACTCTAACTTTTTTAAGAACAGTAAGGGAGTTGTTATGATCGATTGAGGAGATAAAAAAACCTTAAAGGGAATGGTGCCCAGGATAAAACTAAATAGAGTGAGTGAGTAAAATTTGAGCTGATTCAATACGTATGAGAATGCCGAGAACATAGCCTTCATAGGGGTATATTTTATGTGCTGATAAAGTGATGGGTCCTCGGGAGGTAAAACAAATTTTATACCGGCATAGCCAGTAATTCGAAAAGATTGATTAAGGGTATAACCTAAAGTCATTGTATATTTGTTCTGACCTATTAAATGGCCAAGTTTTCCCGAAGCATCAAATCCCTGAAGATCCGTAAAACCTCCAACAAATTGACCCTGGACAAAAATTTGAGGTAAAGTCTTCATATTTGTTTTGGCAACCAATGATGTTACCTCATCATAATTGCCCTCTAAATTATGCTCAGTATACGCTAATTTATTCGATTTCAACAGAGCTTTTGCATAATCACAATACGGGCAATGATCTTTGGTGTATATAATAATATGTCCCCCTTGAGTCATGGTAACAGTTTGCCCAATTTTTTTCTGTATAGCACGAAAAAATTCTTGGGTGTTATGGGTTCTGATGCCATCAACGTGGGTAATTTCTTTATTGACTACGATGCCGCTGTGATAGGCAGGAGAATCATACGCAATGCTTTCAACAAGGCAGGGAGTTGGCGGAATAAATTTTTCAAACCCCAAGGCGTTAATAGGAATAAAATCTGCTTGATGGAAAGTGTTTTTATCTAATTTAGCGTGGTAGGTATGATGAGGTGTTGTGATAGAGCTTTGACGCCCTAAAAAGTAATCAGTTAAGAGCTGTTTATTAATCTCATCCCAGGATGAAACAGGGTTGTTGTTGATGCGAATGATGTCAACAACCTTATCAACTGAGGGGTGCTTATCTATCACTTGAGGCGTTAAGGTTTTAATGCCTATAAGGTTAGCCATGAATAGCAAAATGACGGCAAGAATAACATTGGCTATGCTTCCACCCAACAAGATTGAAAAGGGCTGAAAGATTGAGTTTTTAGGAGTCATAAGATCTATTGATCCATAGAGGGGTAATAATCGTAGGTGTAGTTTATCACGATTAAATATTGTTGGACCTAACCCTATATTAACTTTATTGATTCCTGAGCCCGCAAAGTATGCTGCTATGGCATGACCTGTTTCATGAAGAAATATAATGAATAGTAATGATAGGTATAATAAAACAAAATTCATTACACTATTATTCATATCTTAAAATTAACATCAAGTAATAATTTATATTTTGAAAGTAATCTTTTAATAGATCAATGGTCGAAATCAACCTAGCCTTGTGAAAAAAGCACTTATGATGATTGTTCACCAATTGTCTATAAGAGAACAGGGTGTTCAGTTTAACAGCTAAGTATACTTGAATCATATAAAGATTCAACCATACGGTATTAAGTTAACGTCATTCGAGCAATGAAACATAGATTCAATGTTTAATTCTAGACCCAGTATCATGAAACATTAATGACAGCATCGTAAGTATCGTCGGTAAAAGTGGACCGATCACATAGTTTTGAGGCTGTTAAGACATTTTGTTGGCGTCTTCATCAAGAAAGCTTAAAAACTTTTCTGCTCTTGCAGGGTGTCTAAGTTTTCTGAGTGCTTTTGCTTCAATTTGTCTGATTCTTTCCCGAGTAACATTAAATTGTTTGCCCACTTCCTCTAGTGTATGATCAGTGTTCATATTAATCCCAAAGCGCATGCGTAAGACCTTGGCTTCCCTTGGTGATAGTGTAACCATCATTTCTTCCACCGTATTGTTCAGACCTTCGCGTATAGCCAAATCAATCGGTAATAAACAATTTTGATCTTCTATGAAGTCTCCAAGACTTGAGCCATCATCATCATCTCCTATCGGGGTCTCTGTTGAAACAGGTTCTGATATTTTCATAACTTTTCTTATCTTATCAATGGGCATTTCAATTTCTTGACTTAATTCATCCGGAGTAGGTTCTCTACCATATTTTTGTAAAAAGTAGCGCATGTAACGGTTAATTTTATTGATTGTCTCAATCATATGCACGGGAATACGGATGGTTCGAGCTTGATCTGCAATGGATCGAGTAATGGCTTGTCTAATCCACCACGTAGCATAAGTAGAAAACTTAAAACCTCGGCGATATTCGAATTTATCGACAGCTTTCATAAGACCAATGTTGCCTTCCTGAATGAGGTCTAAGAACTGCATTCCTCTGTTGGTATATTTTTTAGCTAAGGAGATAACCAGTCTCAAATTGGCTTCAATCATATCAGATTTGGCTCTTCTCGTTTTCCTTTCGCCATTCAGTAATCCACTATTAATTTGTTTAAAATCAGCAATCGTTAGTTTTTGAGAAGCCTCGATAAGCTTTAATTCACGAACCATTCTTTTTGTGGGGATTAAAAATGGTTTCATTGCTTTTGAAAAATTAGGTGATTCATCTTCAATTATTTTTAGCCAATGATTAAAATTGGTTTCATTGCCTTTATAGGCTTTTAGAAATGCTTTTCTATCGATGAAGCACTGATTACAAATGATGTCAAGCAATTTTCTCTCAATGACTTTTATCTGGCCGTTAATACGTTTGGCATCATCAACAAAATTTTTAAATTGTTTGTTTGATAACTTGAAGTTCATAAAGTAATCAGCTAAGTCACTGGATGCTTTGTTTAGTTCTTGTATGGTAGATCCAGCTGAATACATTTCCATGAAATTTGTGTAGAGCGATCTTAGGTGTTCCATTCGTTCATGTAATATATCGGGGTCAAGACCTGTATCAATTGTACTTTCTTCATCTTCAAGAAACTCATCAGAGTTCTCGTCATCATTGGTGTTTATCCCAGGTTCGCTATTGGCTTGCGACTTGACGTTGTACTTATTGATTTCTATATCAAAAAAACCTACAATAAGATCAGATGATTGGATCTCTTCAGTGAGGATTCTATTATAATAAGTATCAATAGTTTTTTCTATTGCTAAGGGAAACTGAGAAAGTGATGATAGCATTAGCTTAATTCCGTTCTCAATTCTTTTTGCAATTTCAATTTCACCTGAACGAGTTAACAAGTCAACTTTGCCCATTTCTCTCATGTATAGTCGAACAGGGTCATCAGTTGAACCCAGCGTTTCGATAGACTTATCTATGGAGATTTCTTGACCATGAAATTGATCATCAATTTTAATGCCCATATCTTGTAAATGCAATATCATGCGATCGACATCTTCAATGGATGAGTTTAACATCATACTGGTTATTTGCGAATAGCTTAAAAAGCCTTGAGTTTTGGATAACTCCACAAGGTCAGAAACGACAGCTTCTGAGTAAACAGGATCTTGATCAGATTCTGAGTTTGTATTATTTTGAGACATTTATGCCTTACCCTCCGAGTTAATTAAACGATATTCTAGTGATTCTTGTTCCATTTTTAAACAACTTTTTTCTTTTAATAGTTTAGTAATGTTGTTTTCCTTCTCGCCAACGGTTGTTGTATTGTTCACAAGAGTACTTATCTTGTTGGTAATGAAGTCAAGAAGATAACATGTAATGAGGTACTTAAGCTGGTTGTTGTGAACGGTGTTTTCAACCTGATCTAATGTGGGTTTGCTCCATTCATTCGGGTTGATTAATTGGGATGATCGATTCCATTCATAAACATCTGCCGTAGTGTTTAATTTTTCTCGTGAAATTGCTTGTGATAGAGAATGTATTCGGGTGGTTTGCAGGCTTGGGTAAATATTGGCGAGATCTAAAACGGGTTGAAAGTTCTTGGGTTCATGAATAATAAGATTAATAATCTGACAATCATCCTCATTGGTAGCCGGTGCTGGTTGTAGTGGTATAGAGTTAACTGTATTAGAGGAGGGAACCATGAGTTCATCGTTTTTTAAACGCCTCATGAAGATGTGCTTAGACGCGTTATTTGGCATTGAATCAATAAGCGCGCGTACATCATTCATGTAGTTGGCTAAGCCTGAGGTTTTGTCAACAGGGTATGTGGATTTTAAAAAGGTAAATAAAAATTCCTCAGTATTGATTGAGCTGTCGATTAATTCTTGAAATGATTGTTTTCCAAACTTATCAATATAACTGTCTGGGTCATGTTTGTCAGGCAAGAGTAAAAAGGCAACATCAACCCCGTCTTGATAACTGGATAAGCATACTTTACAGGCTTTCAGTGCGGCTCTGACGCCGGCGTTGTCGCCGTCAAAGCAAAAGACGATCTGTGAGGTCACTCTGCATAGTTCAATATAGTGTGACTGGCTAAAAGCAGTGCCTAGTGCAGCAACTGAATAACAGAATTCATGCTGAAATAACTTAACCACATCGGTGTAGCCTTCAACGACTAGAATTTTATCAGGTTGACTGTTTGCTGACATGGATTCATAGAGCCCGTACAATACTTTGGATTTATGAAACCACGCTGTTTCTGGAGAGTTAAGGTATTTTGGAACGTTATCTGTTAACGTTCTACCACCTAGTGCAATAACATTGCCTCGGCGATTTCTGATTGGAAATATCAGTCGGTTTTGAAAACGATCACATAGAGAACCTGATCTTTCAACAACAAGTCCAGATTCATCGATTTGTTGCTGGGTAAAGGATTTTTTTAGGAAGTTATACTGAGAACTTTTACTTTGAGGAGCAAAGCCTATTCTGAAGTGTCCGATGATTTCTTCACTAATCTTTCTATTTTCTAAGTAAGTCTTAGCTGAAGCATTAAGGTTAACATGTTTTTGATAAATATTGACAACAGCGTTATACATTTTTGAATAGTTGTTTTTATCAATTGTTTTGGTTTCAGCTTCACCTTCTTCATATTCAATAGGTAACCCTGAAATTTCAGCTAAAATCTCAATGGATTGTGGAAATTCAATTTTTTCAAAGTTGCAGAGAAAGTCAATACTATTGCCGCTGGCATGACATCCAAAGCAGTAATAAAATTGTTTGTGAGGGCTAACGGTAAAAGAGGGGGTCTTCTCAGAATGAAAGGGGCACACAGAGGAGTATTCACGTCCTTTTCTTATCAGGCGAAGTCTCCTTCCAATAACATCTTCTATACGAACATTATCGACCAATCTACGTATATACGACTTTGAAATAGTTGGCATAAGCGGGAATTAACCGGCGTTATCTGATGACTCTTGCTTGACAGGAACTTCTGAGTACATTTCAATTTTAGTTCTAATACGTTTTCTAGCTGAGGAAATATAAGACTGTTCCTTTTGAATACGTTTAGACTGACGCTTCTCCGCTGCGACACGTTTACGTCTGTTACTTTCTGAATCTTTAACGTGATGTTCACGTTTTCTAAGCTCTTTAGGCAATCCATTTCGATCACATATTCTCTTCAGCTTTCTTAAAGCCGAATCAACCGATCCAAATTTATTTACAACATCAACTGCAGCCACTTACACAGCCTCCAAAAATAATAGGTAGCAAATAATAATCATTAGTTTAACTAAAATCAAGTAAAACCTAGCATTAATTTGAAGTGACTTAAATTCAGGAGCTATGGTGTGAGTTTTTACTAAGCTACTGCTAATAAATAACAAAACACAGTTAATTAAAAAATCATAGGAAAGACTCTTGAATCTGACGCCATAACACATTATGTTGTTATATAGAAATCACACAAGCACTACATATAGTATGGAGAGTAAATGACTACACAAATTGTTGAATCTACTGAATTGATAGATGGCCTCATGACTTTAAGTGAGTATAAAGTTATTAAGCGCAATAACGAAATTACTAATTATAACCCTTATAAAATATTTTCAGCCATAAGACTTGCTTTTATTGAGGCGAATGGTACTGAATTTGTCAAAGCTGAATCAACACTAAGTTACATGATTGATTTAACTAATCAGGTTTCTAAATCTGTGCTTGATATGGAGGTTATTGACAAGAGTATTGATATCGAATCACTTCAAAAGCGTGTAGAAAACACATTAATGAATAATAAAAACCTAAATGATGTTGCTCGTCATTACATAGAATACCGCTATAAAAGAGCTTTGGAACGATCAAATAAAGAACCTAATGAAACTATCAGTGTGCAATATGATAGCTTGAGACCTTTTGATAAAAGCCCTTTATTAAATATCCTGACCCAATTATCTTCAGGCCTGGATTCAATTGATGTCTATGATATTCTCAACACGACACACAAACAGATTTTTAATGGAATTACTTATAAAGAGCTCATGCAGACTGTTACACTGACAGCCAGGATGAATATTGAAATCAACCCTGAATATTCAACGTATGCTTCTAGAATAATGAAATACATTGTTACTGAAGAAACCAGAGGATATTATGATAACACTATGTATTGTAACAGTGATATTAATTTTGATTACAGTACCTTGCTTAAACAGTTCATCCAAATGGGTGTTAAACATGCGCTGATTAGTGATAAGTTGAACGATTTTGATCTGGACTATCTTTCTCAAGAGATGGATGTAACCCGTGATGAGAAATTGACTTACTTAAGCATACAAACACTGTATGATAGGTATCTGATTCATCACAATAAAAAGCGTATCGAACTTCCCCAAATGTTTTTTATGCGAGTTGCCATGGGTTTAGCGGGTAACTACGGTGATAATAAAAACAAAAAGGCTGCTCAGTTTTATCATCTTATCTCAAGTCTTGATTACATGTGCTCGACCCCGACATTGTTTAATTCAGGAACTTGTAGGCCACAATTGTCAAGTTGCTTTTTAACCACGGTGTCTGATAATTTAAGAGGCATCTTTTCCGCCATTGGCGATAATGCTTCTTTATCCAAATACGCAGGAGGGCTGGGTAATGATTGGTCTCAAGTCAGAGGGCAGGGGTCCTATATTAAGGGAACCAATGGTGAATCCTCAGGAGTTGTTCCGTTTTTAAATGTTGCGGATGCAACGGCTATTGCCGTTAATCAAGGTGGAAAAAGAAAAGGTGCTGTGTGTGCCTACTTAACAACATGGCATATGGATATTGAAGAATTTATCGAACTAAGAAAAAACACAGGGGATGATCGAAGAAGAACGCATGATATGAATACCGCTAATTGGATTCCAGATTTATTCATGCAGAGGGTTCAAGAAAAATCCATTTGGACGCTTTTTTCTCCAGATGAAGTCCCAGGATTACATGATGCATTTGGAGAAAAATTTGCCGAAATGTACTCGAGTTATGAGCTTCTGGCAAAAGAGGGTAAAATTCGCAGTAAAACTATTGGGGCTCTGGATCTATGGAGAAAAATATTATCCATGGTTTATGAAACTGGCCACCCTTGGATTACCTTCAAAGACCCTTGTAATATTCGCTCCCCACAACAACATTGTGGCACCATTCATTCATCCAACTTATGCACTGAAATCACACTCAATACATCGAGTAATAACAGCCCTGATGATGAGGTAGCTGTTTGTAACTTGGGCAGTATTAATTTGGTTAATCATATGCTTTCCAATGGTGAGATTGATAAAGAAAAATTACAAAACTCAATACAGACAGCTATTGAAATGCTAGATACGGTGATTGATGTTAATTATTACTCCATTCCCCAGGCTAAAACAGCGAATCAAAAGCATCGGCCCGTAGGGCTTGGTCTTATGGGCTTTCAAGATGCCCTTTACATCAAAAATATTGCCTATGATTCTGACGAAGCCGTTAGGTTTTCTGATGAGTGTATGGAGTTAATCAGTTACTATGCCATACAAGCGTCTATTAACCTGGCAAAAGAGAAGGGAGTATATGCAAGTTATGAAGGATCTTTATGGAGTCAAAATATACTACCCATCGACAGCCTTCGAAATTTAATTAGTTATAGAAAGCAGTATATTAATGTGGATGACAGCTGTTCTTTGGATTGGGAGCCTATACGCCAAAACTTAAAGAAGTATGGCATTAGAAACTCAAACATACTCGCTATTGCTCCAACGGCGACGATCTCTAATATTTGCGGAGTTTCAGCATCCATTGACCCAAGTTATCAAAACCTTTATGTTCGCTCGAATATGTCTGGTGAATTTACCATTATCAATAAATACCTGTATAACAAGCTCAAAAAAGCAGGGTTATGGGATAAAAAAATCTTAGCTGATTTGAAGTTTAATGACGGAAGTGTTCAGAAAATCTCTAGAATTCCATCTGAAATCAAGAATGTTTATAAAACCGCTTTTGAGATTGACCCAATATGGCTCGTTAAATGTGGATCAAGAAGACAAAAGTGGCTGGATCAAAGTCAGTCTCTTAATCTTTACATGGCTGTTCCATCCGGTAAAAAACTCAGTGATTTGTATCAGTTTGCATGGATGTCTGGCTTGAAAACAACCTACTACTTAAGAACTTTAGGTGCATCCAATGCCGAAAAATCAACTGTCAATGATAGGTCTTTAAACAAGGTTAGCAGCGCGAAAGCCTGTTCGATTGAGGACCCAGATTGTGAAGCTTGTCAGTAATACTAATTAAAGGAGAAAATGTAATGACCGATAAAATTTCAGGAATAGCTGATATTGAACTAGGTGCAGAAAGAGTCGATGTTAGTGAAAAAGCAATGATTAATGCAGTTGCTGATGTCAACCAACTGGTTCCTTTCAAATATGAGTGGGCTTGGGAAAAATATCTTACGGGTTGCGCCAATCATTGGATGCCTAATGAAATTAGCATGGCAAGTGATATTGATCTTTGGAAGTCTAAAGATGGGTTATCAGAAGAAGAGAGAACTATCATTAAGAGAAATTTAGGATTCTTTTCTACGGCGGATTCGTTGGTTGCAAACAATTTAGTTCTGGCTATATATCGACACATTACTAACCCAGAATGCCGGCAGTATATACTCAGGCAGGCATTTGAGGAAGCTCTTCATACACATTCTTATCAGCATATTATTGAAAGCCTTGGTTTGGATGAAGCTGAAATATTCAATATGTATCGAGAAGTTCCATCGGTAGCTAATAAAGCAAATTGGGCTATGCCTTACACACGATCGCTTGTTGACCCTAATTTCACCACCGGAACGACGGCAGATAATCAAAGGTTTTTAAGGGACCTGATAGTGTTCTACATGATTGTTGAAGGTATTTTCTTTTATGTCGGTTTTGTTCAAATTCTATCTATGGGCAGAAGAAATAAAATGGTTGGAACTTCTGAGCAGTTTCAATATATTTTAAGAGATGAATCCATGCACCTTAATTTTGGAATCGACGCAATTAATCAAATTGTCGCTGAAAACCCTGATGTTTGGACCCCCTCATTTAAAAAAGAAGTCGTTGGGTTAATCAAGGAAGGGGTTGAATTAGAATATCAATACGCTGAAGATACGATGCAAAAGGGCATTCTTGGGTTAAATAAGGAAATGTTTAGAGAGTACCTTGAATATATTGCCAATCGCAGGCTGAATCAAATAGGCCTTGATGATGTTTATGAAAATAAGAGTAACCCCTTTCCATGGATGAGTGAGGTGTTGGACTTGAAAAAGGAAAAAAACTTCTTTGAAACAAGAGTTACTGAGTACCAGGTAGGGGGCAGCCTAAAATGGGAGGATGAGTGATCCTTTTATGAATTAAGTCTTGATGTGCGGTTTGTATTTAAGTAAACTGCACATCTTTTATAAGAAGTTATAATATGGAAATTAATCCAAGACATACGCCCATTATAATTATCGGTCCTACAGCCATAGGTAAATCTCAAATAGCGATAGACGTTGCCATTGAAAATAATTGTGAGATTATTAGCATGGACTCCGTTATGATCTATTCATATTTTAACATTGGAAGTTCTAAACCAACAAGTGCACAAAGGAAGCTAGTTCCACATCATTTAATTGATATTCTTGAGCCGCACCAACCCTATTCAGTCGGGCAGTTTTTAATTGATGTTAATAAAAAAATCAAAGAGGTTCAGTCCAGAGGTAAAACCCCCTTGATTGTTGGAGGAACCTACATGTATGCCAATGCACTGATGACCCCGACAGTTTCAGTCGAAACGATCACAGATCATGGTGTTAGGGATTATTATAACAACAAGTTAATGAGCAATGGATTGGAGGCTTTATGGCATGAGCTTGTCAAACAGGATGCTCGATATTTAAATAAAATAAGTCCAAATGATACCCAGAGAATACTGCGAGCACTTGAAGTTTTAAAATCGACGGGCAAATCATTATTGGATCACTGGAAAGAAGCGGCCACTGCTCCGATGGCTACGATTAAAGTTGTGAAAATTATTCCAACAGATAGAGAGGCTTTGAAAAACACGATTCAACGTAGGTTTAATTTAATGCTAGAAGAGGGTTTGGTTGATGAGGTTAAGTCTCTGCTATCCATGAATGGCTCAAATTCATTTAAAGCTTTAAAGTCGATTGGTTATCGACAAGTTGTGAGTTTTATCCATAAAAATTGCAGTTACGATGACATGATAGAAAAGGCCGTTATTTCTACAAGGCAGTATGCCAAAAGACAGCTTACATGGTTAAGAAATAACCATTATCATCAAGAGTTTAATATAAAAACGGCTTCTTCAGAAGAAATTATGTTGAAAATTAATAAAGTACTTGATAATACATTTGAATCTTAGTAATATATACGTGCATTAAGCAAATCGAAGGGGTAAGGAAACTTACTGAACAAATTATCCATAATAAACTAGGAGTTACAAATGAACCGCGGTCAAACTTTACAAGATCCATTTTTAAATGCGTTGAGAAGACAACGAGTGCCTGTTGCAATCTATCTTACCAACGGTATTAAACTACAAGGCCATGTTGCCGCTTTTGATCAATATGTTGTATTACTCAAGAATAATACAAAACAAATGGTTTTCAAGCATGCTATCGCTACTATCGTTCCATCAAGAAATGTCGTGTGGAATGATTCTGAATCTAGTGCTACCGAAGGTCAACAAAATATTATGACTCAAGAAGACGAGCCATTAGAGAACTATTAATTGACCCAAACTAGGGCACTATTACTTTACTGTAAATTGCCTAAAAGATTTAACCCAGTAGATATTCGTGAATTCTGTCAACTTTCCGAGTCTACTGGGCTTTCTATTCAGTACATCTATATTCATAAGTTAAAGACAATACAGCCTAAATGTTTTTGTCATCTATCAATCATTCCTTGGCTCATCACAATTATTCAAAATATCAGAGCTGATACGATTGTCTTCAGTCACGCTATATCCGCGTCTAATCAGAAAAATCTAAGCCGTTTACTTAAAGTAAATGTACTGGATATTAATGAAATTATATTAGATATCTTTGCACAACGAGCCCAAAGTAAGGAAGGAAAGCTTCAAGTCGAATTGGCTCAACTTTTACATTTATCATCTAAACTTGTCAAAGGGTGGACACATCTAGAGAGGCAAAAAGGCGGCATTGGGCTTCGAGGTCCGGGTGAAAAACAATTAGAAACCGATCGACGGTTAATCAAAAGTCGAATCATTCATATTAAGAATCAAATAAGATCAGTGGAAAAAACCCGATTACAGCAAGCCGCGTATAGAAAGAAGAGCATGACACCATTAATTGCTTTGATAGGTTATACCAACGTGGGTAAATCTAGTTTGTTTAATTCCCTAACCAAGGGTAACGCTCTTTGTGCAGACAAGCCGTTTGCAACACTTGACCCATTAATACGAAAAATAAAAATCAATAAACATGCGCCAGTTCATATCATCGATACAGTTGGTTTTATTCATGCTCTTCCCAAAGAGCTTAAACAGGCATTTAAATCTACGCTTGATGTGATTAGTCGTGCAGACTTGCTTATTCATGTTATAGACAATAGCAACCCTTGTCACCTTCAACATATTCAGGCAGTAAACCAAATTCTTACGGAAATAAATGCTGACAATATTCCTCAAATATTGGCTTATAATAAATCTGATATTAGTCCCTATATATCAAATCGTCAGTTAAATATTAGCACCTATACACATCAAGGAATTCCTGAACTTTTAGGTATGATAAGTGACCAACTTCAGCACATGTTAATTCCGACTACACTTGAAATCTCAATGACTGAGTATTATATCTATGAAGAAATACAATACATGTACCCTATTTTACCCAAGATAATAGAGACTACTCATAAAATGATCTTTACAGCACTTTTACCCGCATCGTCAATCAAGCAATACAGTGCTTATATCAAACCCAAGCTCAGCTAAAACATAAATTCATTTTAATCAGCAAAATACCATATATTTTACTATACTCTTCATGAGGAGTATATATGGGGCAAGGTGAACGAAAACAACACCCTATCAAAGGTGGTCTAGGTAAAGATTATAATTCACAGAAGATTGTTGAGAGGATCCAAGAATTTCATGCACAAAATAAAGGAAAAACAATCTATCTGGAGGGAGTGGGTAATGCCTTAGAAGTCTGTAATAAATTACTCCAAGAAGAGGAGCCGATGGGTCCCATTCAATTTTCTACTGATACCATTCTGAGCCCTGGAACCATAGAAAAAATCATTCAAATAAATACTCGATGGGAGGAACACCAGAATTCTTCCAAAATAGCCTCTAGGCAAAATTCATTAAACATGGCCACTGCAGTTACGGATATAGGTGATTCTAAGGGCTATTCTGAGATTCAAGAAAACATGGCTCAATATATTGAATGTTTAAAGGCAGGTAATCTTGATGAAGCTAATACCTGTAAAAACACATTGATAGACATGATCAATAATCTACCCGAACCTGAGTATATCGAGCATAACCCACTTAAAAGTGTTGTGGATTCGGCGCAAGAGTCCGCTGGCATAAAGGATAAGATAAGTTTGAACGAATTTTATGAATATGCCCATAATCATGTTCAAGAGTTTGGTCCAGACATTAGTAAAATTTATGAATCTTTTGCAAGCCAAACATCGGAAATAACACCGGATGAAATTAAAGCAAATTGGGATAAAAATTTACTCTGGGAATTGCTTAAATCTTCGAGTGTTTTTATTATTGAGACTCTATTTAATATAGTAGATTGTCTTGTCAAGAGGACTGACCCTATAATAAAAGAAGATGAAGGTCTGAGAGATTTTATTAAACGAACTGGGTTGAAGTTATTTCTAAAGTTCATGAAAGATGTTGGAAAAGATGTGTTGCTTTTAACACTGATGGATGCCTATTTTATTGTTGTAACAGGATTGATAGCAGTGATTGCCCCTGTGGTTACCATGATAGCTTCATCCTACGCTGTTCATCAAGGTCTAGATATTAAAGAAACTGTTAAGAGCGCATTGAGTACGACGAGAGATTTTGCTGAATTTCTATTGAGCCAAATTGGCTCAAGTGCTTTAACCGCAATATCAAAAGATGGCAAAGAAAAACATTTAACATCAAAAGATATCAAGCTTGCTAAGGATATTTATAATCATAGGCTCATGACATGGAAGCGGGTTGCTAAAAATATCTTTAGGGCATGTTATAATTTTATAACATCACCTGTTGACGGGATTAAGTCTATGGTGAAAGTAACTCAAGATCGGTTTAATCTTTATAAAAAGAGCAAAGAACAATATTATGAAGATACCCCTTTGCTTAATCATATTTTAATTTCACAAGCCATGTACAATGAAGACCCAGATGTCAAACCGCCTAGTGAATTGGAAAAGAGGGGCTGGAAGAATTTTGGAGAAACCTATCGACCTAAAGATGAAAAAGGTAATTCTTATACTGTGGCTCAAGCCATGATTAATGAGCATCAAAAAAGAATCGTAGTTGCCTATAAGGGTACTGACTTTTCGAATAAAAATGATTTATTGAATGACTTGTTTTTAGGCAAACGATTTTTCGCAGACGGTCTTTCAAATAAACTTGTCAAGTATTTAGGTAATCGAGACGACATAGAAAAGCATTCCAAAAAAATCAAGGAGAAAATAATAACGTTGATTGATAAGGATCATAAACCAAAAGGAATCAAGCTGGCCTTGAGTTATAGTCAACAAGCATTGAAAGATATATCAGGTGAATTACGAGGCAAGGGTGAAAATATAGAGGATTATCAAGTCATATTCACAGGGCATTCATTAGGCGGAGGCATTGCACAAACATCCTTTGTTGAGGCTTTTAAAAACCCTAGTGATTGGGGGGGGGTTAAGAAGGATAACATGACATGTGAAGTCTTTGATGCCCCGAATTTAAGTCAAGATACCCATCATGATTTAAGTGTGGGTGATTATGTCAATAATTATATCTTATCGAGAACCTTGGTCAGTCAGGCTAATATCGAAAACCCGATTGGTACAATTCTACAGTTGAACAAATCGAATCAAAGTTTAAAATTTCAGATGTACGATGTTTTCATTGATAAGATGATTGATAGGCTAGCTGAAAAACTATCTGATGAAGGTAAGGAAGAGTCCAAACAAAAATTAAGAGAGATATTATCATTACCCTACCATAAATCAGATTTCATAGGATCACTGATTGCAAGTAATTTAGAAGAGGGTAGAGAAGTTGCTCATAAAGTATCCTATGGTAAAAATTGATAATTATCGACATGAAATAATCATATGAAGCTTGAATCCAAAGAGTATATTGAGTAGAATGTAACCATCTGTAAAGGAAGCATACATGAACAATTCAGGCAAGAATCCATGGCAAAATCAAAAGTCACCGCCGAACTTGGATGATTTAATAGCAAATTTTTTCAAAAAACACTTTAAGAGTAGCAATAATACAAATCAAGTTAATCAGTTTATGATTCTGCTATTGTTGTTTGTTATCCTTGCCATGTGGGGTGTGGGTGGTTTATTCACAGTTCAACCAGGTGAAAAAGCAGTTGTCTTAAGGTTTGGGAAACTTAACAACACCTATGATTCAGGAATACATTGGATACCCCTCGGTGTAGATTCCAAATACATTGTTAATGTTAAAAAGATCAATAATGAAGAAGTTGAAGCTGAAATGTTAACAAAAGATGAAAACTATGCCATTGTCAGATTGTCAGTATTTTACCAAATCAATCAACCTGCAAACTACTTGTTTAATTCAACGAATCCTCGACATATTTTATCACAAACCATACAAAGTGCTCTTAGGCATGTTGTAGGGCATTCTGGGCTTGATAGTATCTTAACAAAAGATAGGGACCTGGTTAAAATACAAATAGAGGATAAAATACGTCAAATATTGAAAATCTACAACATAGGTATCAACGTAACTGATGTGAAAATAGTAGATGCCAGACCTCCTGATACAGTGAAGCCAGCTTTTGATGATGTTGTCAAAGCACGTGAAGATGAGCATAAGATTATCAACCTTGCAAAAGCTTATGAGAATCAAGTTGTTCCTGTAGCTAAAGGTAAGGCAAATCGATTGCTTAACGAAGCTGCTGCGTATAGGGAAAAAGTTACTTTGAAGGCTAAAGCTGATATTGCACAATACCTAGCCTTGATTCCTGAGTTTAAAAAACACCCTGACATTACCAAGTTCAGGATTTATATGAGTGGGTTAGATCCAATCCTTAAACAAACTCATAAGATAGTCGTCACAGGCAAGCAAAGCTTAAATGTACTTTCTTTAAGTAAACTATTCGATAAAAGGAATTAATCATGACTCAGAACTCACTAATCCAAATAGCAGCAGTAATTCTTTTGTCCATGGTGATAGCTTCATTATCCTTATTTGTTGTTAAAGAAGGTGAAGAAGCTCTGGTTATCCGCTTTGGTGAAATCTTGGGGGATAAAAAAAATGACCTCAATGAAAAAAAGCCAGGGCTGCACCTTAAACTCCCCATCATTGATAAAGTCAATCGTATTAGTACTAAGCTACAAACTATTGAAGCGCCTAAGACAAGAGTATTAACTGCTGAGCAAAAGTCAGTGGATGTAGATTATTTCATTAAATGGAAAGTTGCAGATCTGGAGGAATTTTATAAAAGTATTAGTACAACCTCCATTTTTGGTTCAACAGCGGGGTTTATGAACAGCGCAGCTGAAATTATACAAGCTAAAGTTGCTCATGAGATAAGAACTGAGTTCGGTAAAAGGACTTTAAGTGAATTAATATCTGGAGATAGGGGAGATGTTATCAATACCTTGCGTGATAAAGCACAGGAATCCGTACAGATTCTAGGAATAAATATTATTGATGTTCGTATCAAGCGCATAGACTATCCTCGAGACGTGACTAAAACGGTCTATGAGAGGATGAGCTCTCAAAGAAAGCAGTTTGCAACTTTGTATCGAGCCAATGGTGAAGCAGAAGCAGAAAAACTTCGTTCGAGTGCTGATAAGACAGCCTTGATTATCATCGCTGAAGCCGAAAATAAATCTGCTAATACTAGGGCAGAGGGTGATGCCGAAGCTGCTAAGATATATAATGACGCTTACTCTCAAAACAAAGAGTTGTATGAGTTATATAGGAGTATGGAGTCATACCAAAATACTTTTTCTTCCAAAGATATTTTAGTTTTAGATTCTGAGAATATGAATTACCTCAATAAATTTTTTAGAATAGATAAGTCATCTAAAAAAGGTTGACATCTTTACCTTTCTAATAGAAAATGAGAATCATTCTCATTAGGACTAGTCATGGAATTCATTGGCCGAATATTCGACAGAGTATCAATTGACTCTGATCGTCTATACTCACTCTTTTCGTCGATTTCTGGACTTAGTTATCTGGCTATCTCATTATCTATCTTATGCCCACATGTGGCGACTCTACCAAGACTCTTTAGGTCACTAGCCAACATATTAATTGCAATCATTTCAATATCCTACTATTGCACTATGTCTATGATCTATAATAATATCTTAACAAAAACAACAGATAACGTGTCCAGATTTTATAATGACAATGAGCAGGGTGAGCCTGTCTCTGTATACATCAAGCTTCTATACATTTCTTTATATGGCTTAATATTATACTACACAGCCAACCCACTGATGACTGAATTTTCGGAAGCTCTTGCTTACTTAAGTGATATTGAGATTGTTGTTACTGCTATATCTTTTAGTTCAGTAGTGGCTTATTCCCTGATGCTTCTTGATCGCATGGTAGAGATAATAAACCCCAAGAGATCAAGCGTAAACAATGGACATACTAATTCAAGCTCAAACAATCAAAATATGTTGCATCTATTTAACATAGCTTCTGTTATTGTCCTATGCATGAAATTTAATATCATTCAATTAGCACTCAATAACTTTATGAATATATTGGGATTGTTTATTCTTGTTCCTTATATTATTGATATTCACTCTCTGTTTAAGGCACTAAACTCTGATAAAAAATTGTTTTCAAATATATTCAACAAGCATAGTCTAAGCTTCAATATGACAAGCCTTAAACAAGCATATATCTATACCCTTATCTCTATATCGATGTTTTTAGACTCAATTGTTAATAAGTTTTTGCTCTTTATACATATTATTGCTGAAACCGCTTTTGCTGTTGCCGGTCAAAGTAAAGGCAATACTGGGTCATCACGAAGGTCTAACATTAACATGTCTGCTATTATCGGAATAATAGCAGAGTATGTTATTGATA
>DASCQC010000025.1:0-111872 GCA_036012865.1 Gammaproteobacteria bacterium | reverse complement strand
AAAGCATCCAAGGCATCAAAAACCCGCTGTAAACCTAACCGCACATCCCTTAAATAAGCCTCCGAATCACCCAAGTCTTTCGCTACACTTAAAGCCTTCAAATCCATCCCTGAACAGAAAAACCCCTCCGCTCCCATTAAAACCACCCCACAAACAGATTCTGGAACACCCTCTAAATGCAAAGATATGCTCTCTAACAATTCAACATTAAATGCATTCTTCAACTCAGGACGACTAAGCACTAAATACAACCAGCCATTCTTTAAAACTCTCTTAATCAACCTTTGTACTCCTCATTGATACTGTCGAAAACCTCATCCACAAAATTAAATAATGACGAGTTAGCCTCGGATCAATAATACCATCATCCCATAACTGCGACGATGTAAAATGAACATGTGACTCCCTTTCATAACGCTCTACCCATTGCTGACGCTTCTCCTTCGATAATTTCTTACCCTTTTTTCTAGCCAACACATCCATAACCCCCACCACAGATTGCGCCCCCATAACTGCCAATCGACTATTTGGCCAAGCAAAAATCATCGAAGGATCATAAGCCCGAGAACACATCGCATAACTCCCCGCCCCATAAGACCCTCCAATAATAAAGACATATTTAGGGACTGTAGCTAAGGTAACAGCCTTTAATAACGTTGACCCCGCAACAATAATACCTGAAGCCTCAGCATCTCTTCCGCACCCAAAGCCAGGGGTATTTTGCAAAAAGACAACAGGAACCCCTCGAACATCACATTCTTGAATGAAAGACGCCGCTTTACGCGCCCCAACAGATGAGAATGGCCCCTGATTCCCAATCACCCCAACAACATGACCACCAACACCTCCCCACACCGTAACAGTATCAGTCCCATTATTGGACTGGAAAGCATCCCATTTACCCTCATCAAACAACACATCAAAAACCTTACTTAAGGCATAAGGCTTCGATGAATCATAAGCAACTAAATTCAACATTTCACCCATATCTTTCTTATCTTTTTCCTTCAGCTTCTCAAAACATCCCAAGTAGTTCTGACTACTGACCCACTGTCGAACAAGCTCCAACGCATGCCCATCATCCTTCGCAACAGCATCAACCAAACCTGACTGACAATGAACGTCCACCCCACCTAACGCTTGCCCATCAACCTTCTGCCCCATGGCGGCTTCAACCAAAGGTGGGCCCGCCAAATAAGCTTCTGCACCTTGAACCATTATCACATAAGATGACATGCCCGGTAAATAAGCCCCCCCTGCCGTAGCCGAACCATGGACCACCGACAATATCGGAACACCACTCTGTAATACACGTGCCATTTCAGCATAAATCCGACCTGTTTTAGTATACACCTTGCTTTGTTGACCTAAATCGGCGCCGGCACTTTCCACCAAAAAAACTAACGGCCATCGATGTTTTTTAGCTACCTCGATACACCTTAAAATCTTATCTACACCCAAGGGTGATAAACTCCCCCCCTTTTGACAATAATCATTAGCCACCACAACACAAGGTCGATTAGCAATCAGCCCAAGTGACGCTAATACACCACAATGCTCCCCCGTAGCTAACCCACCGCAATACGGAGCAATGGGAACGCAGGTATCCACCGAGTCCATTAAATTATCGACGCGCTCATAAGGCAATAATCGATTCAAGTTGCCTTTTTGAACAAAAGATTTTACTTGCAAAGATTTTTGAGCCTGGTTTAATGCTCTCAACACCTTAATGTCATCTAAAAATAGTTGTTGATTACTAACATTATTCATACAGTAGCAGCATAAACATATTTTTTTGCAACTGCAATTAAATAATGAATGCTTTAATAAAATTATTGCAAATATAATAAAAAAAAAGTATAGTTCAAACGTACGAGATCTAGGCACAACGATGATAAAGCCTAAGTTTGAAGCAACTTACTGAGCGACGTTAACATGAACTTATATTCTTTTGTCAATTCCTTTGGTAATGGTGGTGCCACGAAAAAAAATAAACAACAACCCAGCATCCTCAATACAATCGTCCTACAGTTTCAAAAAATCAAAGACCTCTTTCTCCAATATATCATAAAACCCATCACCCCCCTAACAAACCCCCTTACATTTCCTTCAGCCGTCTTTAGCCTCTTTACCACAATCTACGGAGCATTTAAAACCTTAGAAAACTACTGCGACAAAGAGATCAGACAAAAAACATGGCGTCACATAAGCGTATTCTTTTCTGTGCAATTTTTGGTCACTGCCTGTAACTACCTTTCAACAATACTTGTTAATAATTTATACACCGCTCTCAAAAAAAGAGACGTAACGCTCTTCATGATCACCATCAAGCATATTACCCTTATTAACCTAGCCCAAGCACTACTCGTAGCCGTACTTGGGTGGTTCAGAAGATACATTCAATCAAACTGGCTCAAAGGGTTTAGAGAAAATGTTATTAACAAAATCTTTAATGCTGAAAAAAGACAATTTATTCACCAACAACATGTTCCTCTCGTATCCGAGGTAATTACCAACAATACTAGTCAAATTATTGTTCAGGACTTCAATGCAGAAGTCTATACAACCCTTGTTGCCGCATCTCAATTTCTTGCAACTCTAGGTGACATTATATCTAATGCATGGATTCTGTATTGCCTATCTCCACAATTGCTTCTTGTCGCTCTAGTTGGACTTGGGTTTAGCTTATTATCCTTCTCAGTCTGGGAGAAAATGGGCACTTATTATGACCAATGTAAACGTGCTCGCAATAATATACAAATGGACATCGATGAAGCACTCCAATCCTATCGCTCTTTAAGTACAAATTCAGACCTGCTCGAAAAGACAAAGACCAGAATCAATGAACTAATAACAGAGATGAACTCAGTCTACCAACAAAAGATCTTCTGGGATCGCATTGGCAATAGCATTACAAGCTTTATGAGGGCCATCTTTCTTCCCCTTTCCTGCATATCATTATCTCCCAGTTATTTTTCAGGGCTGATAACCTTCGGTCAATTTCAAGTGGGCTATTTTTCACTTAAAAATCTTTTTGACTCCCTAACAACCATAACGAAAGATATTGATATGTATGCCAACTATCAAACAACCCATCTACGATGCATGAGCTTATTAAACATCTTAGAAAAGGACTCACTGTACCCAAAACCTCAACAACCTGAAAACGATCATGTCCTACTCCATATCAAAGAATTTCAACTTACCAAACCTGGCAACGAAAAACTTATATATATAAATGAACTACAAGTAAAACCCGGTGAAAGAGTCATCATAACGGGAGAGAATGGGTCAGGTAAATCACAAGTCTTTAATGCATTAGCTGGAACCATTGCACCCTCATCAAGCAACAAAGATCTAAGCTACACAGGAACATGCCAAATAGAACCCAACAACTTCTTTATTTTACAACAACAAGAGGGAGAATCTGAAATCACACCCCTCGAGAACAAATCTCCCACACATAGAGAAATTATTGAGGTTGGCCTAAAGAAGGAAATTACCGAATACGAGTTAGATCATCAATCACGTTATCCAACCATTCCATCGGTAAAAGAAATTGCCAAAAATTTAGGGCTTAACCTTGATGAAAAAGTTCAAGTCAACGCATCCTCTGGGGGAGAAACTTCTAAATACAAATTCATTAGACTGATCATCAATATACTTTACAAAGACACTAAAATAATTATATGCGATGAAGCCTTCTCTTCAATGTCTCCAGAGGCTATGGAATATTGCTATCGGCTACTCGATCATATATTAATGAAATTGAAGCACCCTCCTGCAGTCATAGAGGTAAGCCATGACAAAGATATGCTGACACATTCATTTTATCAAGATAAACGTATAAGCCGCCACTTAATAGTGCAAAACAAAGAACTTATACCAGACCCCAACTGGCAACAGCAAGGAGACCTATATTCATTCGAATAAATTAACATATTGCCTATTGATTATCACGACAATCAATGATAGTATCCAATGCAACTTTATCAAGAGTTACCAGTGTTAATAAAAACCACAAAACAATCAGGTAAATATGCCCAAAACTGGAGGACATGCAATGAGTAAAAACCAAGCGCCTAAAGGAGACAATAGCTCTTCCTTCTATGACTGGGCCTATCTTGCCTCATTTATAGGTTACATCGCGCCAATCATCAACCCTTTAGTCCTTCTTAACCCTCTCATTTTCACCCTAATAAATCTAACTCATAGCTATCAACTATACCTAAGAAATGAACCCACCAACATTGAATATATCCTCTCCATTTTATCCATAGTCGTACCCCTATGCTTGATTATAATCAACCCATCTGCTTTAGTAGGCCACATCCACATGCTAACCTACACCTCATCCTTACTAGGCCTCATCGGCATGCATAATTACTATGACAAACTAACTAACAATAAAA
Source organism: Gammaproteobacteria bacterium (assembly GCA_036012865.1). Taxonomy (GTDB): domain Bacteria; phylum Pseudomonadota; class Gammaproteobacteria; order Comchoanobacterales; family Comchoanobacteraceae; genus DASCQC01. The sequence goes on along the minus strand of DASCQC010000025.1, from coordinate 107,460 downwards.
GTTGCAATCAATTCCTTAACAACCTACATATAAAAGCCCAAGAAATCTTGGCCGGTCCAAAGAAAATAATTGGGTCTTTCTCCAGCCTGAATAGTGGGTTCAAAACACTATCAGAACCTCTCTGTGGTTTTGATCCAGACAATGTAGGTCAAGCCAATGAAGCCCTATGGATTTATATCAAACTGGGCGTCTATCTTTCAGTACAATGCTGTGTATCTTTTCTAAATATTAAAGGCATTCTGATAACCGAACAACTATTCAATGCCATGAAAGATAAGAATGAAGCTAAACTTTATTTGGCCATATATACATCGGCAGCGATAGAACTTTCCTCACGAATTATTATTGCTTTACTGTCTTATGCCAAACGACACATATCCATAAAATGGCAAACCCAACTACGTATTGGGTTACTGACCACTTTACTCAATACTGGAAAATACAATTACGAAGACATACAAAACTTCAGCATGGGAACTAAGGGAGTCTCAGTGAATACCTCTCAACTATTTGATGAAGATATCGATGACTTAATTGATTATACAATTATTGCAACCTCTCAGCTCACTTCAGTGATCATTGACGTTAGCCTCAGTGGCTTCGTTGTTTATCTCATCTCACCAGTCCTGTTTAAAGTTGCTCTTGGCTACTTGCTTGTTAGCACCATAAGCTTTGCCTTCTGGGAAAAAATGTCTGAATATTTTGCCAGATGTAAAAACTCACGCTCAAAGTTTAGAAATAAAATAAATAGATTATTATCTTCTTGGATAACTTTGAAACTTAGCAACATCAACATCTTGAAAAAAGCGATCGACGAAATAACAAATGATTTTAATACGTTTGCAGACGAATACTTAGAAAAAATATTTTTTGACAGATTGGGGAGCTCTTCAAAAATCATTGCCTCAACAATCATCCCCATGTGTTGCTATGTATTAGCCCCTGAAATATTATCGGGAGCCTTATCTTTTGGTGCATTTATGGCTGCCAGAAAAGCCTTTAAACAGTTTTATGGAAAGGTTAGTGAAATACTAGGTAACATTAAAATGTATGTTAACTTTGCAACAACCTCTCAAAGATTCGACACATTTTTAAACATTCTAAAAGAAAGCAACCAACAAAATACAAAAAGAGTAACATCTGAAGAAGTTGAAGAGTGGATCGCAGAGGCAAGGAATAATTATTGGATAAAGATACCCGCCGGAACTAAAATAATGAAACACGACAATGGAATTGTTTCTACTATCAAGGAGTTCCATGAAGAGGTCAGAGTTTATCAAGGCACAAAATATCTTTTATTCGGAGGAAATGGCTCAGGAAAATCAACCATACTCAAACTATTAACAGGAAGTATCCGATCAAAAAACGACCCATTCAGAGAAACTAAAAACCCTACCAGGGGCCTTTATTATGAATGCAAAGAAGGAGAAGACATAGATCGAAAATATGAAACTGAAAACATAACAGTTACTGTTCAACAAGATCTACATAAATTTATTCCCGAACAAGCCAAAACACATCGAGAACATATTGAAGCTTACTTACCACCCAATATATTGATACCCGATGACATCATGAGATGGGCCAAAACATCAACAGAACAAGGCGGTTTAGATTTAGATATCAGTGAAAATGCTAATGATTTATCAGCAGGGACTCGATCAAAACAAGACATGATTAGAGTACTAACAACACTCCATACACAAAACCCATCTATTATCTTTATGGATGAAATAATCAGCCAGGCAGATAGAAAAATAACTGCCAACTTTAGAAAGAAATTTATAGAATTCGAAAACCACAAAGCTAAAAATGACCTGACCGTGGTTGAAATTTCCCATCATGATGCTAATAGTGAGAAAGTAGAGGGAACGAAATATTGTCATCATAAGGGATGGAATTGTTATATAAGAGATGATCAAGAGACTAAATATTATGTCATTGAAAAAACAATCCGCGATCACGGCTCAAATCATCGTTCATCTCTAATAGTGTAACCTCAGCGAACATGAAAAACTAAAAGAACACAAGGCTCTATTGGAAATGTAAGAGAATAGCCCACAAAAAAAACTAGAGACAAAACAAATCTACATAAATACCTGATTTATAAACAATATAATTGCATATATTTTTCTTGATCATTACTTAGGTTTCAAGATAACATAGTTGAAATTGTAAGGTTAAGGTTATGCTTAAGAAAGAAGGTATAATATCAGATTATCTTTATTGGCCCATGTCAATACTTGCACTATTGGCCTCGTATAATAAACCCCTTGCTGCAGGCTTCACCTCTCTAATTAATTATTTTTATTCAAACAATCAACGGTTTATTTCATATGCCCTGATGAATTTAATACTAATTATTGCACAAACCTATACCCTCATACCTTACCAAGTAATCATTATTACCAATCTCGCAGGGTTAATACCCATTTTTCAACACCTATTATTTAGGCCTGATAAACAACAAAAAAGTAACAGCAAGGAATCAAACACACTAACCCATGTCATTAACTTTATCAAATCAGCAACAAATGCTATCAAGCATCTATTCAGTGAGTTTTATAAAGTCTATCTCTCAAAATTCCATTTTAAGGACCTATTTGATTCCAAAACACTGAAAGATTATTATGTGTATGGCCCCAAAGCCATCATTAAGTCATTTTCACGGATTAATTCATGTTATAAGACCCTTGATGAAACACCCAAAATCAAATCATTAATATATGCGGGCATGAGTATTTATTTAATTTTGCAACTATCCATAACTCTTTTTGAACTGTATGTAACGTCTTCCCTCATAGGCCCGCTTATCCTGGCTATACAAAATAAAAATCATTATGATTATATGGCATACAGTGTTAAAATATTAGCTACATATGTAACCGTATGGTTTCTAAAATATTTTAACGCCCAATTTAAACGGTTTTTACAATCTAAATGGGTTTACGAGATAAGACTTAAATTTATAGATTGGGTTTGTGATGTAAAAATACCCAGATACCTTTATACAGAATCAGTTACAGTAAATGGCAATACAATACTCTCAGGAGTCATTGTCGAAGACTATATTGATCAGTGTCTTGACTTTACTATTGTTGCTACCTCTAAGATCGTTATGATGCTTTCAGAGACCCTCATTTACTTCTGTGCTCTTCTTATCTACTCTCCCTATGCAGCAGCCTTACTCCTCCCTTATTCAGTATGGGCTTCATTAATATTTTTTACGATTAAACCAAATCAAGTCCATAGCCAAAAAAATAACCAACATAATATGGAGTTACGTAAAGAATGGAATGAACAAGTTGGCTGTGCTATAAACACAATGCTTTTAAATAAAATCAACAGTACCAAACTCAAACTTAAAAGAAAAACAAAGGACGTATTTGAGAGTTATACTAAGAAAAATTTTTGGAAAAGAATAAGTGCAGCCATCAGCTCAAGCATCAAAGAAACCTTGATGCCCATTACATACATTTACTGCGGATATTTATATATAAATAATTTTATTGTCGATTTCAAAGACTTTTGGACTGTCCAATCCACCCTCGAAAACGTAATATCTGGAATTAACGAGTTTTTTGGAAATACTAAAATGTATGTTGATTTCAATTACAAAGGTAAATTTTATGAAGAACTAAAAGAAATGCTAACAGCAGATAATAACTTAATTAAATCTACCCACAGACAGGCTGTAGTTAAAAGTGACTCCCGAAGAACTCCTTACAACTCTCCTAATGCTTCTCCTAGCAGTTCTCCTTCAAGTCAGTCTAATGATCAACCTGCGGAGGATCTACCACAATTAACTCTTTCACACCCCCCAAATGAAGATCATAAATTTAAAATTAAAAGCACTTTTTGGATTAAAGGGGCTATATTAAAATCTTCACACTTCAAAAATAAGTTTGCCATCGATCTTACTTCTGGACTAGCCCTATATCCTGGCGATACAGTCCTTCTTAGAGGAACGAGCGGAGGGGGAAAAACCAGCTTAATAAGATTAATTGCTGGATTGGTTATGGATAAAGAGGATGAAGCGGATAAAGATAAAGATAGTTTGGCCCAATCAACCCGTACTCTCTCTGCACACTTATCTAGTAGTACCACTGAAGAGCGGCAGATTTCACTAAGCGAACACGTATTAGGAGTTTCCTGCCCTGATGACCACAGTGTTAATAATGACAATTCTAACCAGAAGCATAATACGTTTCAAACATACATTCTTCAACAATCGGAAGACCTAAAGGAAATATTCATCAAGCATAAAGACAGAGTGGACGGTTGGGCTAACACATTTAACGTCCCACTTAATGATACGTATACGATTGGGACCTTATCTACAGGCACAAAAAAACGATTAGAAATAATGAGAATCTTATGCTATGCTCTTCTAGACGCAGAAGCATGGAAAAATTCGGAAAAACCACCAAAATATAAAGTGCTTATTTTTGATGAAGCTGTAGCAACTTTTGATAAGAGCTATGGACATTTATTCAGAAGCATATTCAATGACCTTATGACAGCATATAAAAATGCCCCATCCATGCAACCAACATACATAGAAGTACATCATTGCGAGAAAACCGATGGCTATGAAAACACTTTTTATAATTGTGTCATAGATATGATATACAACAAAAACGACCCTGTGAGAACAATCAAAAAATATGGACCGATAGTAGGTAACAGCAAGTCAAGAAATCAAATCGACAATCTTGCGCAAGCGGACCAGTATTTCATAACGAGACCTACTTCTCCAGTGACAAGGAACCGCAGCCGCAGCAATTCATTCCACTCAGAAGAAGCTTTCCCTACAGAAGAGTCCACCCATCTAACTACCTTTTTGTCTATACGCCCAACTCACTAGCAGCTTTTTGTCTACACTAGAGATAGAGACGTAACAATTCAACCGAAAACAGTCAAGACCCGTCTGCCGACGGTTTGTCCTCTCAACAGACCAATGATGAAAATGTTGTCAAAATAATATAGCAGGACTGAATTCGTAGCAAGACTGAATGAGGTCGACAATCATAACAGTTTAATATTTAACTTTTTCTCTAGAGTTAGTTTATTAAGTTTAAACCAAAAACTGGCTGAAGATGTTTGAGAAATCAATTTTAGCTTACCATCAATAACTGCGACTACTTTAATCTGATTTTTTAAGTTTTCTCCTAAAACCTCATTCAGTTTTGATTGATACTCGGCTAGCTTATCTTGGCCTAAAACAAGGTTTCCAAAGCTTTTATGTAAAATTTCACTTACTTTAGGCATATTATCTTGCAAACCCCTCCTAGCTTTCATTATACTACCTACAATTGTAACTTACATGCAAGAAAATTAGAGGTAATATTATTATGGTCACCCAATTCCTAACTAAAATCTTTGGCAGTCGAAATGATCGAATATTGAAAGGCTATCAACGCAAAGTTGACCAGGTAAATCTCCTTGAAGAAACATTCAAGAACCTTTCCGATGAGGCGCTTAAAAATAAAACAACTGAGTTTAAAACACGGCTAAATAAAGGTGAGTCATTAGATACCCTTATACCAGAAAGCTTTGCTGTTGTGCGTGAAGCCAGTCTTAGAACACTCAAGCAACGACATTACGACGTTCAGCTCATGGGCGCCATGGCCCTTCATGAAGGCAATGTCATTGAAAGTTTAACAGGTGAAGGAAAAACCTTGATTGCAACAGCGGCCGCCTACCTTAATGCCCTTAAGGGTCAAGGGGTTCATATTATTACAGTGAATGACTATTTGGCACAAAGAGATACTGAATGGATGGGTAAAATCTATAAATTTCTTGGGCTTTCCGTTGGTTGTATCGTATCAAACCTAGATAACGCTCAACGAAAAGAAGCCTATAATGCTGATATTACTTATGGCACAAACAATGAATTTGGTTTTGATTATTTGCGTGATAACATGACCTTTTCATCAGAAGAAAGAGTGCAACGAGACCTACACTTTGCCATTCTAGATGAAGCTGATTCCATCCTTATTGATGAGGCCAGAACACCTCTCATTATATCAGGCCCTGTTGAAGACAGTTCAGAACTTTACCAAAGAATCAATGAATTAATCACTCAGCTTAAACCCTCTTCTGGAGAAAAAAGCAATGATGGTGATTTTTGGATTAATGAAAAAGATAAACAAATCGTCATTACCGATCAAGGCCACAGTAATCTTGAAGTCATCTTAGATAAAGAATCTCTCATTGAAGAAGGAACGTCTCTATACGACCCTAAAAATGTTCGATTACTCCACTACATCAATGCTTGCCTACGCGCCCATAATCTTTTCAATAAAAACATTGAATATGTTGTCAAAGATGACAAAATCATCATCATTGATGAACATACTGGCCGATCTATGCCTGGAAGAAGATGGTCGGACGGTTTACATCAAGCCATTGAAGCCAAAGAAAATGTTTCCATACAAGCTGAAAGTCAAACACTGGCTTCCATTACCTTCCAAAACTATTTCAGGTTGTACACAAAACTCAGTGGCATGACCGGAACTGCTGACACAGAAGCTCCTGAATTAAATGAAATCTATAACCTTGAAGTTGTGATTATCCCTACTCACCGCCCCATGGTAAGAATGGATAACCAAGATATTTTTTACATGAATATGGAAGAAAAATACGAAGCCATTCTTAAAAGCATTACTGAAATTCATAAGAAAGGTCAACCTATCTTAGTGGGAACAACATCAATTGAAACTTCAGAGCTTATCTCTTCTATGCTCAAAAAAGCCAACCTACCCCATAATATTCTCAATGCCAAACATCACGCCAAAGAAGCCGTTATTATTGAACAAGCTGGTTGCAAAGGAGCCATCACCATTGCAACAAACATGGCAGGGAGAGGAACCGATATCAGGTTAGGTGGTAACCTCGAACAAATCATTCATCAACTTAAAAACCCATCCTCGGCTGAGATTAAAAAAGCCGAAGAACTTTGGCAACAAGAACATGAGCTTGTTAAAAAACTCGGTGGACTGCATGTGTTAGGCACTGAAAGGAATGAATCTAGACGGGTTGATAACCAACTCCGAGGCCGCTCAGGTCGACAAGGTGATCCAGGATCATCCCAGTTTTATCTATCTATTGAAGATAACTTAATGCGTATTTTTGCCTCTGAGCGCATTCAAATGATCATGCAAAAAATTGGTGTAAAAAAAGGCGAAGTCCTTCAAGCTCCAATGCTTAATCGAGCCATAGAAAGTGCACAGAAAAAAGTGGAAGCTTATCATTTTGATATACGAAAACAACTATTACGCTTTGATAATGTTGCGAATGAGCAACGAAGAATTATTTATTCTCAAAGAAAAGAACTTCAAGAAACAGACACGGTTTCTGATATTATTCAAGATCAAATTGCATCCATTTCTCATGACATGGCACACAAACATACCCCGGACAACATTCTGCATGAAATGTGGGATATTGATGGGCTCCAATCTAAATTACAGCATGAATTTTTAATTTCACTGGACCTTAAAAAACAGCTAGATGAATGCAAAGAACCTTCTTCTCAATGGATGAAAGATCTTTTGACAACCTCCATCAAAGAGCGCTACCAACAACAGATAGATAATCATGACCCTAAAGAGTTTTCAACCGTTGAAAAAATGATACTCACCCAAACACTCGATCATCAATGGAAAGATCATCTTGCAACGATGGACCACCTAAGACAAAGCATTCATCTTAGAGGTTACGCGCAAAAAAACCCACAGAATGAATATAAAAACGAAGCCTATACCTTATTCCAATTTATGTTAAATGAGATTAAATACCAAACAGTCTCACAAATGTTGAGAATAAAAATTAAAACTAAGGAGCCTGAACCTCATATTACTCAACCCTACTCGATGCACTTCAACCTAAAAAATAAAAACCCAAAACCCACCGCTAAAAAGACGAAGCCTTCAGAAAAACCCACAAAGATAGATTGATGGTCTATACTTACCTTAAGACCATGAGGTAAGTATGACACAGAACGACAATATCAGTGGAAAACGTTTATTAGCACAGCCTGACTTACGCTGGCATTTCAATGAATTGATCCAAGCAAACCCTCCCAGAACAGAACAAAATCTCTCCGCCATTATAAAAAAACTAAAAATATTTCATGATTTTATTGATCAAGGCTATCGATGCAGCCTTGACCCAGACAGTGAAGATCACCAGCATTCTTTGCTTAATTCCGACTCTCCGAATAGTATCATCTTAAAAAATAAGCAACTTATACAACAGTTGGAGAGATCACTAAAAGAGGGACATTGGAACCCCTGCATTACCCAACCACCTTCACCGATTACCCCAAAAAAATAAGCTCATATCTTGTTAACATGCTTCTTTAATTCTGATAGCCTAAACACAGTACATTAACCGTGATATTTACCTATGCATATACAACAAAAGCTAACCCTGATCCAAAATTGTGGAAAAATGCTGTTTGATGAGACGGCCATTCAAAAATCTATCTTAACCATGGCCAACCAAATCAACCAAGACCTCAAGGGTGAAACCATTATCTTATTGTGTATACTCAATGGGGGCCTCTATACAGCCTACCCTCTCTCGAGAGCTCTCAAGATACATCATCAACTTGAATGCATCAAAGCCTCTCGATACCAAAATAACACGTCAGGTGCCGCTCCCATCATCGAACATAGCACCATAAACTTTCAAAATAAAACAGTACTCCTTGTTGATGACTGTATAGATCAAGGGGTAACATTACAGGCAATAAGCCAACACTGTCAAGATCAAGGTGCTTCCAAAGTACTGACCGCTGTGCTATTAAATAAAACCCATTTACGCCCTAAAAACGTACCATCCCCAAATTATTACAGCTTAATATCCGATACCCAGCATTTTGTTTATGGGCATGGTTTAGATATTCATGGTTACCTTAGAAACCTCCCTAATATTTTTTCTATACCAGGGCCTATGGTTCATAAAATAATGTCGCCCGCTACAAAAACTTAGTTTTTTACTTGCAAAAAATATAAAATAATTACATTATTAACTGAAATTAAGGAGAAACCATGTCAAATTTTGACCCAAAACATATCTTAAATATTGATAACTGGGTAAGACTCGGCTTTACCGCCCTCTTTTATGTGATTTTTATGTATAGTTATCTTCTTCTATGTGTACTTATTCTTGCTTCTTTTGCAACATTATTACTTTCAGGCAAACCTAATGAGCAAGTTAGAGACTTTGGAAATAGTCTGTCATCGTATATCTATCAAATATGTTTATTTGTTACCTATAATTCTGATGTTAAACCTTTTCCTTTTGATAAATGGCCAAAAGAATAAGCCATTGGATACAAGTCGCCACCGCTCTTATCATTAAAGATCAATCTGTACTCGTTAGTAAACGACTCCCACCATGCCCATTTCAAGGTTATTGGGAGTTTCCTGGTGGCAAACAAGAGGTAGGCGAAACCCTTCAGCAAACATTGAAACGAGAACTTTTAGAAGAAGTTGGTATTATAGTTCAAGAAGCCCCTATCGTTTTCACGATTCGCCACTCCTATCAACATGCTAACGTCCAACTTAACTTATTTACCATCAATCGCTACGAAGGAACTCCATCAGGCATAGAGGGTCAAAAGATTCAGTGGCAGGGCATTCATGAACTTGAAAAACTAAAATTACTGCCTGCCAATAAAATTATTATTGACTACCTAAACCAATTAACAACAGGTAGCTAAATAAAACTCAATATCATTATAACTGCGATCAAGATTCGAGCAACTTTGATCAAAATCAATGCTATAAAATGTTACTGACAACCGATGTTTACCCACACTTATCATGGCATAGTAATTATGTTCAGGCTTTACTGCAACACGAATTAATGAGTAGCTAGGTGCTTGATTTAAAGCGATTTGGAAAAAACCTTCTTTTGCGATATTTTTTTCAAAGGAATAGCTATTACGCACAATTTTCAATAAAGTCACAACAATCTTTTTCAGCAAGTCTACAGAGACCAACCACTCCTCAAAACAAGACGCCTTAACTTCATAGGGCTGCTCTAACCAGAGTTGATACATGGGCACATTATGATTGCACACCCCTCCAGGAGCAACCACATGATGGCTGATTGCTTGCAAAAATGGGTGTTCTCTTAGTTCAGATCCCACCTTGGCATGCCTATCATTTAATATGCTGACATACTCTTCAAGATCTGTAATCAAATTTTTTAATTTAGAGGAGTCTACCTGTGGGTTTTTTAACCACTGATTAAATTTAGTAATTTGACTGGTAAGAGCTTGGGCCATCTTGCTTTTTAAATCAGGGCGATCACTAACTCTCAAAATCTCCATGAGAGCATCCATAGCAAAATGACTAAACATACCTTTGGAACCATGAAGAGCATCATCCAGCTGATGAAATAATTTTTCAAGCCTCAAACACAGTCGAATGGCTTCAGATAAAGGTTGTTCGTAAATAACATTTGCCATAATTTTCACTCAAGTATCAGCGATAACTTAGCATATTACTAAAAAGAGTGCACGTTTTATCTGAGGTTACTCCTTCAAGCAACATTCAATGGCTTGATAAAAAACTTCTACACTTGAATCATTCATAATAACGTGATCTGCAATGTTTCTATAACTATCATCTTTCGGTTGGGCTTGCATCCGCCTAAGCACTTGCTGTTTAGTGCAGGGTGAACGCAATAATGTACGTTCTAATCGAAGTTTTTTCGAAGCTAGAACAACCCACGTTTCATGCTCCCAAATAACTTTCTTAGCATCATAAATTAACGGAATTTCAATAGCACTGGCTTCATGCTTAGCAACCCATTCAGCCATAAAACTATAAATTTTCGGGTGGAGTCTTTTCTCAAGCCATTGGCGTTCTTCTTGATGATTAAAAACAACCTCAGCAATCTTAACCTTATCTGGATTATCCCCTGAATACATCGACTGCCCCCAGCGCTGAATGATGTTTTCTTTAATCATCTTATCGGTTATTAATATGTGGTGATTGATTTCATCTGCCTTTAATACTTGATAGTTATGACCCTGCAACCTCTCTAGCAACAAAGACTTACCTGAGCCTATTGGCCCTGAAACAATAATACACCTCTTCTTCATAACCATAAATTATCATAGACTTACTTGATACACAATATTAACGGTATAGATAACTATCAACCCTCCCCCCATACTTCAACTCCAATCAACACACATCATTCAATGTATTACCTTTATTTTAACATCATTAATTGGACTTTTGGCTGGGTTGCTGGTGAAAATTATTTTCACGTTTTAAAATGGACTCAACATCAATGTAAACAGATGATCTTCATGGTGCCTATCTTGCCAATATGTCGTGTTTGCCCCACCTACTTATGCCCCTCTTTTTGGACAAGTCTCTCTTTATACTTAAGTGAAAACACTTGGTCCAAGTCGCTAGAAAAAACCCTGCATAAAAGACATCACCAAACATTTAAACTATGGAAACAACAGGTGTTACAAGGCATGTTATGGACTCAGCTATTATTTCCAAACCATAAAGATCCTGCAATATTGAGCTTACAGATAGCCGAAAAGAAGGGAATTGTTAATATTTTATGGCCACAAGTAAGTCAACATATCTTAAAAAAACACAAAACTATCCAAGGAAAACGCCACCCTCTTATCAAGGCTAGTCAACAAGCCTTGATGGCTTCAGCTCTTATTGTCTTTTGCTATGTATCAGAAACCCTTACCTTGACGACAACCTGCTTTTCTGATATTGCTTGGGTCATTATCATAGGCTTGATTATTGTCAAACCTAAACCCTGCCCCCATTATTATTACCATGCTCAATTAGCGTATATCTCATCAAGATTACAATCTCAAGCATCCATTCAACAAGCCTTGATGGAAAGCCACCCTCTTTCTCAACACCCTTTATTATTTTTACACCAAGTAACCCACGGACTCTCTTTAGGCCATGACTTACAGACTATTATCTTATCCCTAACGTTTATCCCAGAAAGACACCGCAAGAATCTAGCTAAAAGCCTTGATCAAGGAACCTTACACCTTGACATTGAGCATCTTTATACCCAAAGTCAGCATGCTTATCTTAAGCGCATTGAAACGCGCCTTAAGATGCTACAAACCAGCTTAATAATCTATGCTCTATCAATTTTATTATGGGTAATTTTTTATGGGTACATTCCATTAATGAAAGACATGATGACTCCTAATTTATGATCATTTGGTTCTTAATCTTAATGTGGCAAGCCTATCAAGACTGGAAAACACTAACCATTCATGTCATAGGCAATATTATTCTATTAATCATTAGCCTATACCTTGGCTCTTTTGACAGAATACCTTGCGCTTTGCTTCTTTACATCAGCCTTCATTTACTTGACCTCAGCAAGCATCTCAATCAATCTATGGGAGAAGGTGATCGCCAATTATTAGCCATTAGTTTCATCCTTCTTCCGTGGACATCCTGGTGCCATATCTTATGGTTAAGCTTCATTCCTTTTGTCTTGATACAACGCACCCAACACCCCTTGTATGCCTACTACAGCATCAGCCATATCACCTATCATATGTTATCTTGAACCGTTGCCTGCAACCGTTGTTCCGCCAAGGTTGCTGAACGCCTAAACCCCAAAGACTGCCATTGATCTTGCGTAACCAGTTCAGAATAAAAAACCCCCTCTACAAAACGCACCATTAACAACCCTGAAACACTGTACCTTAACCATTTAGAGGCATAGCCTAAAAGACTAAAGCGCTCGATAACATCCAATATATTTAACGCATGCATGGTAGCTAGACAATGATGTCCCGTTCGAACTAACTGCATGACAGTGTGGCAATCATCCACATCTCTTAGTTCACCTAGTACAATAACATCTGGGTCTTGTCTTAAGACAACATGAGTCCACTCTGAAAACTTCTGATGAGATAACAAAGGAATTTGAGACACCTCAACAATATCAATCTCAACTGGCTGTTCCATTGAAACGACATGCTTACCTTGATAGGCTAAACGCTTCATGAGGTAAGCAAGTGAATGTGTTTTTCCCGCTCCAGTCGGTCCTATAATTAAAAACAATCCGATTTGATTGATAATAAAATCAAGGCTTTTATCTAAGTTGTCAACACCTAATAAGTCCAATTTAGAGGAAACATCTAATCGCCTTATCGCTACACGCTCTCCATGCAATACCGGGCAACAACTGATCCTATAAGAAGATAGATCTCCACGAAAAACCCCCTCTTGTGGAATGCGTCGCTGAGTTAAATCTATCAGAGCGTTGGCTTTCAAGTAATTTAAAAATAAATCAGCAACGGATTTAGTCAAAGAAAACCAAGGGACTAACTTACCTGAATTCAACCTCTTCTTGCATTCATACCCATGTAAAGAGGGCATCCAATGAACATCTGATAAGTTATCTTGGATGAAACCTTTTTGTAACAATCTCCACAATTTTTCTGGAGATGATTGACCCTCATAATCAAGCTTGGACATACCCCTTCTCCACGGCTCCCCCACTTAACTTCCAACGTAACCCCCCTGAATAAACATAAGGTGTCAACATCAAATCATCCGAACGGAGAAACCCGTGTAAAGGTTTCGGAACAGCATGAATAACGCCTCCAGGAAGCACCTCAATTTTCCCAATCAACTTAACCACATGATCGTGCACAATGGGCTCAATACCAGAAATTCCTGACTGACATTGCCTCAATGATCCTTTGTGCATATAACACATCACCACTGACAGTTTCATTGGACCCAAAGCTTGTAAAATCTCCGTATATCTAGTCTTCTTAATTAACCCCTCATAAGAGGGCCTAAGCAACTGCATTAATAAACAAATGAGACCAATCACCACCATCATTTCTATTAAACTGTAAGCTTTTAATTTAGGCATAACCTATCATGAACGTTGGTAGCCAAAGACTCTATACCGGAATATATGGTGACTGTCATGACCCTTGAATAAAACCGGATACTGAAAACTCTAAAAAAATAACAAACATTCATAAAGACTCTAATATTGTGAAAAGAGTTAACTTACTGACAACCTTTTAATCCTATGCTAGGATGTGATCCGCATCAAGCTAATTGGTATGAAATGAATGTTTTTAACCCACCGAAATAACGCTATTTTATGGAGTCGTTTTCTCTCCAATTTCAGTCATATTTCAGCTCACCAATTCCAAAACAAATTAAGTGTATTTCCAGTTGAAGTCATCAAACGTGCTGTCAGTCATGGTCTATCCCCATTATTTATAGCCAACCAATCTGTGCGAGAAATCAACTTAAAACTAGAGTCATGGCTATCTCATTGCCAACAGTACGATATTCCCCTTGATCAACCTGCTCTATCTAAAACCTACTACCAGAAACCTTACCATAATACCGCACTTCATGAGTGGCTAGCCAATGAGTACTTTGATACTGCTCAACAAGCCTTGAAGTTAATGGTCCAGAAACAACTACACTTTAATATGTCATCAATTGATAGTGAAGGAAAAACCCCTCTGGCATTGGCCCTTATAGTCAACTCCCCTAACAACTTAATAAGAAGTCTGTTAACAACCGATAATTATCACCTTGGTTTTGATTTTACATTCAACGCATCCAACAAAGGATTTTCACCTTATTGTCGCAATGTTTTAGGCTTAACACAAAGTTCATACTCACCTCATCAACCCAGTCACAACCTTCCGTCACCACTAACCAAGATAACCCTAACTCCTTTCTCAATCGCATGGATCACTGGTAATATCGATACCCTAAACAGCATTCAATCACACAGTCAAGAACAGTCTAGCCTTTACCCTAATGAGCTTTTCCATCAAAACCAACCCCCAATAAACTTACTCAACCAGCTAACTTATCAGTTACTTGAGTCTTGTTCAATTGATGCCAATAGAGGTGTCAAGGCTCAACAAAACATTCTTATTCTTGATAATTATTTATTCTATATCATCCATGATGATCATCACCCTAAACTCAAAGCTCATCACCTGATATCGGACAAGACTATGACCTTCCAATTAAACCCTAACATCGCAGAATCCCTTCACTTGACTTATGATGAAACCTTAACTTCACGTTACCCTAAATTCTTATTTTTATTGAACTCATATCATAATATTAAAAAAATATTAAGTGACCTAGAGACTCAATACCCACTTCATATAAACCTGGATGAATCGCAAGAAAACTTACTGCAAGCTTTGAGAAGATATCGTGAGGAAAGAATGGGAGAACTCTCTTTAATTGATTCGCTTGAAGCTAAACGTGACAAGCTACTCTGTTTGATCCAACAAGGTTCAATTAATCTTAAACAACCCTATCAAGAAAGTCCTGTAAGGTTTCAACAACCTAGGTAAAACTACAACCTAAACCAAAATAAAAAGCTTACCTCACCATTAATCACAGGATAAATCCATTTAGAACATGGTGATACAAGAAATCGGGGACATCAAAATATTGACTAATCAATAAACATATGTATAATATAAATTAAATAAATTATACAGGAGAACTATTATGTCGCGTTTTTTTACAGAGTCGCAACCAGCAAGAGAGAAAGTCCAAGGGCACTCACAAATTACCAACAAATTAAATAGTCAATTCTGGCAAATCCTCCATACCAATGAATTGATGAAGAATCTATTGAAGGCCCAATCAATCTTAGATAAAGACGATAAAAATATTGGAGACGGTGACTCTGCCATATTAACACGACCCACTGTCCACTCAATTGCATTTGTTATCCTAGCTTCAGCTATGGATAAAAGAGAAAGAAGCACACTGATACAAAATGTTTTTAAAGAAGCCAAGATGGGTGTTACTTATTCAGACCAAGAATATATTCAACTTGTTCAAGAGTTACCCTGGGAAACCATCTACAATATGCAAAAAAGTGGTTCCTTCAATGTTAATATCGTCACGGGTCTTAAAACAAAATTCATAGAAGCACTCCCTACAACTATCCCCTCTATAAAAGAACTTGCTACAGCTATTACCCAAGATGGCGACCCCAGTGAACTAATCATCATCACTGAATCTAAAATCAAAGAAAATTGGAAAAATAAAATGATCAAAACTACCTTCCAAGATGCGCCTTCATGGAAAACCCCTATTAAACGCTTTGATTCTCTAAATTCGTCTAGCTACGGTATCAGTAAAGAAGTACTAGAAACCCTACTTAAACAACAAAATAGTTTTGCTCTAGTTAATATAAAAACCCCTACAGACACTGATTTTAGACCGTTAAATGAAAAGGATGTGGCTGCCTTTCAAGAAAATACAGTATACATGACATCACTCCATGTACCTATACCAAAAGCATCAGAAAACAGCACTCAAAAGACATCAAAGATTGATACTAGTGCTATTGAAAAAAATGAATACTTGACTACCATGCCATTAACCAATGTAGCTCCTAGCATCTACAAGCACTTTATAGGAAGAAGATTCAAGGAAACTGCTAACATTGATGAAGTAAAAGTTCAACTACAAGCTCAAGCCCAGATGGATGAAAAAGGATTCAGTGCTGAAAGCAAACAAATCGTCCAACTCGTATATAGATCTATGAACTGTGATTTTAAGATGACACCCATAACCGCTACCCCACCCACTAAAATTGAAATATACTATCCTCATATATCAATATTAATACCTGGTGAAGGTTCTGAATACCGTTTTGGAAGACAACCCCGATTAAGTCCCGAGGCATCAATGGGCTGCTTTTTAGAATGCGAAACCCCGAATTCAGGCGTCATTATCTTTCCAGGTCATAACCACCCTAAAGACGTTCTTGATTATACCCAACGCGCCTACCAAGACGCGGCTGAACATCAAAAATCTCAAGCCTGTAAGAAAACTTTTTAGATGCCTGCCCCCAACCTCAAAAATGGAGTTGCTTTGATAACTTAATAGTCGATTGATCAATGACCTATCATTTGCTACAATACCTCAATCAATACTGCAAGGTACAATATGAGGTTAATGATTGGCATTATCACAGCGATGCTTACCACAAGCATTTGGGCTAATACTCTTACGGAGAAAAACATGAACACTGAAAACTTAATTTTATGCACATCTAAAGGCAGCCCGGTTGTCATCCAATTACGTGACGACTTAGCCCCCAAACATGTGGAACGTATTAAAAAGCTTGCCAGCGAAGGCTTTTACAATGGGATAGTTTTCCATCGAGTCATTGAGGGCTTTATGGCCCAAACAGGTGACCCTACAGGCACAGGTACTGGTGGATCTAGCTACCCAGACATGGATGCTGAATTTACTGCAGAAAACTTTTCTCGCGGCACCGTTGGAATGGCTCGATCACAAAACCCTAACTCAGCTAATAGCCAATTTTTCATCTGCTATCAAGACGCTTCCTTTTTAAACAAACAGTACACAGTCTTTGGCCAAGTTATTCAAGGCATGGAGTACATTGACCAGCTGAACAAAGGTCCGTCAAGCGATAATGGGGCTGTTCCAGTTGATCAACAAGACCGCATTGAAAAAGCTTACCTGTCATCCGAAAGTACTCAAAGCTGTTCAAGCAACCAAGCAAGCGCTGAACACATTAGCTAAAATAACCAAGCCCATTTAAACCTCCATCTTGAGTTTAAGTGGGCTTTTATAGACTAGTCATTTAACCTAACTTCTTCGGTATTAATTTTCAAATTACCTGCACTCCCTTCAACACTCATAATTGAATACTGAGGGACTTGTAGCCAAGAAGTTGTGTCCTTTGTCAGAGGCTCAGATGCCAAGATGAGACTACTTCTATCTCCCTTTGTCATTTGGTATTCACCCTCAATCTTTTTATATCTATGACCAAACGTAAACCACATACTGTGATAAACCAAGTGTGCCTCATCCACCTCATCTGAATACACCCCAAAATCATAATAATAACGCAGTGCTACCAAAAAAGATCCGTTGGTTAAAAACAAATTAATGGCTGAAGGCAGGGTTATTTTAAGCTTGGCCCTAAGCCTTTTGATAACCGATAGCATTTTATAAACAGCTAACTTTACTTTTTTAAGGTCGTGTTGATCATCTGGAGAGTCTAATTGAGATAAAAATAATGCATGCATCCACTCGGTATCCGTAGTACCCCTGATATTTGAAACCAATTCAGTGGGTATTATTTTAACCAAATCAGGAATCATCTTCTCAATCCCATAAAGCGCCCCATTATGCGCAAAGGCTAAATTAGCACCTTGGTCTAAAAATGGATGAATATTGGTTTCACTCACAACACTTGACGAATCTAATGTGACCCCACGGATATGTGCAATCATACAATGTGCCTTAGTCGTGTTTGAAACATTCTCTAAATTCTTATCAAAAAAAGGCATGTCTAATGATTTATAGACCAAAGGAGTAGCTTTATCGTAATGCCAAGCAACCATCCCAAATCCGGCTAAATTAATCATCTGCATATACTGAGGACTGTAAGTTTGCTTAACCAAAGAACTATCCGGAGCATACAAAAATTTATCAATATATTCTGGCTCTCCAATGTACATAAAAACTCTACACATCTACCTCTCCCAATCAAAAGTCTATATAAAAATTAGTATCACCCATCCCTTCACTGCCAATTCGAATCAAATGAATGCTTATATTTCTTAACCGAGCAATAATCGAGTATGAGACCACCTGAAACAGCTTACCATAAAGGTGAATATGTTCCTTCTTTAGCCGTTCTAAGGCCCCCTGATCAAATGATAGAAAACCCGCATATTCTCTTACATGAAGGCAAGAAGACACAAGAGGAAGCTTAATCATGCGCTCTGCAGCAAAAATATGCCCCGCTGTCATGGTATCAAAAGTTAACATGATACCTTCATCTACATGTTTTAATTGTACGGCGCCTTCAAGTAGCATAAAAATAGAATCCTGCTGACTAACATCAAAATAACTTTCACCTAAAATATACACAGGCTTGGCATAAGACTTTAATATCATCCCTTCATCTTCAGTAAAGTGCATGAAGGGCTGTAACTCATTCAGTGTTATTTTATCTGAGTGATCATAATAATAGCCTTGCTGAAGTTTGCTTTTAGCCAGCTCATAAGATTGATAATTAACCCCCAAAGAAGGTGTTCTCTTGAGTAAAGATACAATATTTTCAATATATTGCTTATTCTTATTCAAGGCTTTTAAAATCAAAATGTGCATCAAATGGTAATTTTTTTCTGGAAAAGCTGTGCACAAAGCTTTGTAGTATGACCGATCTAAATAAATAAAATGAACCGGGGTGAGTGAAATCACATTCACCATACTCGGCTGGTCATCAATCAAAGAAACCTCTCCAATATGTCCGCCCTCTTGAACAACCCCAATAGTTAAACTATCCCCTCCTGGGATTTTTTTCGTCACCTCTAAAGCACCCGACCTAAGAATAATTAACCCGCTAGAAGGAACTCCCTGCTGAATAAGTACCGTCTTAGCTGGGCGTACCATCTCTTTAAAGAGATGCCTAACTATTTGCCATTCCGGACGAGAAATTAACTGAATAACTGAGTTAAGCTGGTTAGATTCACTCATCATACCCCCTTTTAAATTCGAAGTTATAGATTAACACACCAGAACCCGAATAAAACCCATCAAAAGCCCGAAGTAAAAATCCATCATTTTCAAGTATTTTTTTCATAGTGACAATCATTTATAACCTATACTCTTCATGTATAGCATAGACTAATAAAGGAAAAAATACCTAATCTTATGCAAATAAATTCAACTATTTCAACATTAAAACCCCTAACATATCAACAAACAAACCACATCACCATTTTATGAAAAATCAACTCATTGACAAAATCAGGAATGTTTTCTACACTTTTACCATCCTGCCGGAGTAGCTCAGGGGTAGAGCAACTGATTCGTAATCAGTAGGTCGCGAGTTCAATTCCCGCCTCCGGCAGTCTTGTTAAGAACCTCTTGACCTACCTCAAGGGTACTGTTTGCTAAACCCACATATTCGTCCACCGATAAGGTTTCGGGTCTCCTTTGCCCATCAACCCCGTATAGGTCTGCTTTAAACCATGGCTTCAATGCATTATTAAGCGTTTTTCGTCGTTGTAAAAAAGCTTTTTTAACAATACACCTAAACCACTCTTCATTGTGGCATAGAATTTTTTCCTCTCTTGGAACCAGCTGAATGACCGCTGACTCAACCCTTGGGGGCGGCGTAAAACAACCCCTCGACACTTTGCATATCTTATTCATACTGTAGTAAAACTGACACACCACACTTAAGCCACCATAAACTTTCGTACCAGGGTGAGCCAACATACGATCAACCACATCTGCTTGCAACATCAACACCATATCGACAATGATATTTGATTGCTCCATACACCGATACAATAAAGGAGAGGTGATCTGATAGGGCAGATTGGATATCAACCGCAAACGCTTACCCAAGAATAGCTCATTCCAATCACACTTGAGAATATCTGCATGGATTAATTGAAAGCTAGGGTTATCACCATACCGGGTGTTTAACGAAGAAATTAAATCGCCATCAATCTCCACGGCGATTATTTGTTGTACTCTCGGGACTATATAAGCCGTTAATGCTCCCGCACCTGGCCCAATTTCAAGAACATGATCCTCAGGATGCAAATCTGCTGCATGAATGATTTTCTCCAAAATGGTGACTTCATGCAAGAAATGTTGGCCATATCTTTTTTTATGAGGCATTACTGATATGTTTAATATAAGTATGCTTTAATATGGATTGATACCATGGTTCGAAAAGAACTTTGAACTGACTATTATAGATCTGTCTTTGCGCTTCATTGTCAGTGATATCTTCTTGTTTGTTGATATTATTCAAACGCAACAAAATATAATTACTTGAACTTTTAATCGGATTGGATACTTGACCTATGGTTAACTTAACTAAAGACTTCTGTAATTGTGATGGAAAATCATTATACCCTCTCCAATCTAGCTGATTAATATCTACATCAGAAGGCCATGCTATGGACTCAGATTGTTTCCATCTCGCCTGAAGCCCTTCAACCTGATCTTTTGTATAAAGACGCGAAGGAATAATAACACTGGTCACAAGGTAACTATTTCTATCAAACTGATGCTCACGAATATAGGTTTTGATATCTTCAGATGAAACCTTAATACGATCATAAAACATTGATTGGTGTAGCTTAGACACGGTCATATCTTGTTTAAATTGTCTAAAATAGTCTTTATAATCAATTCTATTTCTAGTCAATTCTCTTTTAAACTGGCTTAACATTAACGACTTGCTTTTCAACGTTCTATCAATCCCTGCACGGGCCTCTTCATCAGAAACGGTCACCTTCAATCGCAGCGCCTCATTATATTGTACCAAATCTCCAACCATTTGTTCTAAAACGTGTTGATGAAGCTGATCCTCCGTATACCGCTCCAAAGCAGCAGCCGGCATTTCCATTTTCAAAACCTTTATTCTTTGAGCAAGATCATAGCGCGTAATCACAGAATCCTGAACATACACCAACGGTTTTGCAACATTATCAGCCAAACCAAAAGGACAAACCAACATAACTAACAATAATAAAATTTGAATCATACACTACCTACTTATGTAACCTAAACCATCTAAACGAACAAACAACTTAATGCTTGGATGAAACTTCCTTGATATACCTGGAGTTAATGCTAACGGTTTTTGATCAAGTTGTAAACCAAGATGCGTACAACAATCATGATATTTAATCTGAAAGCCCAACCCAAGCGTTGGTTGGTATTTAATATCGTGCTTGCTAGTCAGAGAAAAACTCCATTTGTCATTAAGTTCCCATTCAACCCTACCCATTAAAGCCTCTTTTTTAGAAAAAGTAAGGCTCTGATCTGTATCATGCTTCTCCAGGTGGTGTCTATCAACCAAGTAAAAAGCTTCCAAGCGTTTATTGGAATGAACTCGATAACCCACACTTATTAAAGCCCTATCTATTCTAGATTTCTTCCAATCCCACTCTGCATTAGACAGCAAATTCCAAGCATAATAATGATGTGTTAACTGCGTAATAAAAGGAGACAAATGCTGATGTGCATTCAAGTCTTCAACACAACTACCCCCCAAACAAACACGATGAAAATCCAAGGCATAACGCTGTTGAAAAAACGCTTTCCATGATTGATGTTGATTGGTTATGGTTTGAACATGAAACGACCCCATAACATCATTTTCATCAGCAATTCTATCTTCTCCAATAAACCTAGATAAATTGCCTTGATATTCAGAAACAACCGGGCGAAAAGAAGTATCAAACAAAGGGATATCTGATTGATCAACATAACGTGATCGCCGATAAGCCAAACTATACGAGGTATTAAATTCCTTTTGAAAATGATTCCAACCTAGCTCTAAGAGCATAGAGGGAACCACTCGATCTTTGTCCTCAAATAAAGCATTTTTTAAATGATAATGACTCAGATGCAGGCTGGTCTCTCCCAGCCAATACCCCTCATTAAATTTTTGAATCATGGTCAACGTAGGTTTTGCTGTGTATCTAAAACCACTAGGAAAATGCAGCCCACTCTGGCGGTCTACCTCATTAATAAAATAGATTGAACGCGCTTGAAACTTAAATTGCCAAGGTTTTTGCCCCCAGGGGGTATGGTAGCGAACATTCAACGCCGGCAGGTGTGAATAAGGATAATTCGTTAGTTTTTCATCAATGGGTTGTAGCGTCTGATACCCCAGAATACGAGCTCCCAAGGAAAAATTATGCTTGCGATATTCCATCGACCAAGTGTTCTTAATATGATGATCATCTTCAAACCCTGAGATCCAGCTAAAATCTCTTAACATATAATCATCACTGACATAACCTAAATGATACTGACTCGTAATATCTCGGTAGTTAAACTTTCCAAGGGCCATCATATACCAGCGAAACAGGTTAGTATCCTGCAAAACCTTCCTAGAGCGCTCTGTTGAACTTGCTATCTCAGGGGCATTCAACACACCTGTTCTGAACTTATCAAACTTTTTATCATGGAGAATCGCCCCCATCTTAACCTCACCCTTCATCGTTGAAAAAAGATACCTAAACAACTGATTAAAAGCTAGGCCTCGATGATAGTACATCATATTGTCTACCGTCATATCATAATTAGGAGCCAAATTAAAATAGTAAGGAGCCGTTACCACGGCGCCTCCCGAAGCATCGTAACCCACACGAGGAACCAGCCAACCACTTCTTCTGGTAGGTTTAAGCATAAAGTTAAGGTAAGGCACATAAAAAACGGGCATTGATTTCAAGTACAATCGACCCCCATACACAAAAACCTGATTAGAAGCGTGATCAATGACCATATCATTCGCCTTTAAATACCAGGTGGGGTTATCGGGGTTACAGGCACTGTAGACAACATCCACAAGCTTGGATTGATTCGCTTCTTGATCCAAGCTTGTTGCCTGCCCCCATAAATGAGTGAGCTTGTTTTGCTTTTTATGAATATCCATTCGATAAGCAACCCTCTCTAGTTCGAGTCTATGCCTACCCACTTCATACCACCCTTTTTGGGCATGCATGCTTTGCATCGGACGCACAAGATCGACCCCTTGATCCAAGTAGATTTTAATCAGCTTACCTGTCTTCTTATCTTGAATTAATCGGGCCTTGTGACTAAACAATGATTGATCCTTACTGAGAAGCTTTACTGGGCCCGCAAAATCGACTTTGTTTTTTTGCTGCCAGGTGGTTACCCCATGCGTACTTAATTGCCACTGACCCTCTCTTAACGAGTGTGTGCGGGTATCTAATTGGATAGGCTGAAACCTCCCTCCACAAACAAGAGTCTCATCTCCCCTCCACCCAAGGGAATGGGGTATTGTCGCCGCACTCGCAGAACTCACCCCAATTAATAGGTTGAGTAAAAACAACTGTAATGATAGCATGATCATTAAGTAAGATCCGTTAACTCATGAAACACGTTACCACATCACAGCTATCGGCGTTAAGGAAAAAATGGGTTGAAATTGAACTTAAGGCAAAAGTACAGTTTCAAGCCTTAAAAGGCGATGCCAGCACACGTCAATATTATCGTGTAAGCAAGGGCAATAATTCCTATATTCTGATGCTTTTAAACACTTCTTCTGAGCTAGAAAAGTGCATCACAACCAGCGACACCCTACTAAAGAACGACATACCTTGCCCAAAAACCCTTGCCTGCACCCGACAGCACCTGATGATTTTACAAGAAGATTTTGGTGATCAACGTTTGTTAGAAAGCCTTTCAAAAGACAATGTTCATCATTGGTACAGCCAAGCCGGTTTATTGCTAAAGCAAATACAATCAACTTCTCTGCACACACCTCCTTTAATGGATAATCAAGCCTTAATCGAAGAATGCAACCTTGCTTGGGACTGGTATTTTCAACACGATAAAAAACTCTCTGCCGACGAAACAGATTTCACCCAACCTAGAGATTGGCTGGTTAGTCAGATCACTCAACTCCCCTACGTACCGACCCATAAAGATTTTCATGCGGGCAATTTAATGATCCACAATAATACATTAAAAATCATTGACTACCAGGACTTATGCTTAGGGCCTTTGGGGTATGACTTGGTGTCACTGATCAAGGATTGTTACATTGATTGGCCTGAGGCTTCTCGTCAACAATGGATTGAATCTCACCACGCCCTGATTGACTGCCGTCTTTCATTATCAGAGTACCGCACTGCCATTCAACTATTAGGCTTACAGAGACACATAAAATGCCTGGGTATTTTTTCTCGACTAAAGCATGTCTATCAAAAACCTAATTACATGCAATTTATTCCAAGATTGCTTAATTATATTAAGGAAGCTGGTGAGAGCCTTGATCCATTAAGGCCCTGGCTAAAACTTATTCAGGAGCCTGAACTATGCAAGCCATGATCTTAGCTGCAGGCCTTGGGTCTCGGATGCGGCCATTAACCCATCATATGCCAAAACCTCTTGTTAAAGTTTTTGGAACATCGATGATTACTCGCCTAATTTCCCAATTACATCAGGCAGGAACCCATCAATTCTCAATTAATGTAGGGTATTTAGGGCAAGACATTATTCATCATGTTGAGGCTGTGCCGGAATTTTCATCTCTTACCTTCAACTGGTATCTAGAAGACCCTAAGCAGTTACTCGGTACTGTTAGACCTATTGCTCGTGCTTTAAATGACTTTAAAGATCATCCCTTTTGGTTGGTAAGCAGTGATATTGTTACAAACTTTAATTTCACCCCTCCATCAATGCAACATCTGGCTCATTTGTATTGCATTGAAACAGAGAGCAACCCTGATTTTAATTTAACCAACCAAGAGATATCCTCTACCCCCCCTAATGTATGCTTTAGTGGCATTGGTTATTTTCACCCTAGTTTTTTTCATAACGTGCCAGATAGTCCAATTAGCTTAGGAAAATGGGTTCATCTCCAACTTAACAAAGGCCCCATTCAGGGGGCATTACTTGCCTCATCACTTTGGTCAAATGTAGGCGATTTAGCGACACTCAAAAGCTTAAACAAAAACCCTGTAGATCGGCCTATCGACTTAAGATCGTAAAACAATAAGCTTGACTCAAGGTTTGCTTAGAAATATTTCAGACACCATCTTAGAACCCTAAACCATTGATTTAATCCCCACAAAACAAAAAGCCCACATAAAGCGGGCCTTTTGTAGATAGATGCTATGTTATTAGAAGTTAAGAGTAAACCCTACAACACCTACTTTAGCATTTTTAGGAACTTCATGAGTGTTAGCAGCGAAATCACCCACTTCAACTTTAAAGCCACCAAAGGAATGCTCTTGCAAAACAACATGCATAGTTAAGTCTTTCGTACACTTATGAGCTAAACGTACGCCTTGAATAGTAGCTTTTGAGTCATCATTTCTAAAATGTTTAGACGTTGAATACTCTCCACTCAAGCCTGTTTCTTTACCCATTAAGTCAAAAGTATAACCCAATTGGAAAGCGTTCATAACCGCAGCTTTTTCACCGTGTTTATCGGTAGGTTGATTAGCAGCGAAGTTATCAGCAATCCTGTTTAGGAACTGGTTAGGATCAAGCTTAGCGTAAGCAAAGGATCCGTCAAAGCCCTGGGCCTTGAAGGCGGCAGAAGCACCCAACCCTCTTAAATGATAACTACCATTAGTTCCAACAAAATCATTATGTGCACCATTGCGGTAGTAAGGTTCCCAAGCACGAGAGGTATACCCTGCCCTAAGGTCTAAATCAATACCGTTGACAGAACTTTTCCATGAACCTGAGAAACCAAGGCTATCATGTCGCGGGAATATAGGTGTAGTAGATCCTCCACCACCAACCGTTCTATCATCACTTTGAGATACATATTCAGCAGACAGACTTAGTCCATTGAAGTATTCTGCTGTGCTATAAAGCAAACGAAACTGATCATGATTTAATCCGTATGTACCAAAAGCCTCTCCAAGATGTTGACTTGCATTATTTGGATCATCATTACCTAGCTGAACTGAATACACATTACTCACATCACCTCGAGTATAGGATGTTGGTGAAAAGCTAGCTTTGGTAGATAAACTTGTTCCAGTAGGTGCTTTACCTATACTTAATTGACCAAACCTTCCTAGCTTATCTTTAACCACAATCTCTAAAACGCTGGTTTGTATCATTGTTTTGCATGAAGGGTGTTGGCTATAAGCAGAGTCTCTATTATTTCCATCTTGACTTGCAAGATGACAGTGATGATAGGCATTGTCTTGATTTCTGTAACTGAAGGCATTAAACCTTGAGATAAAACGAGCTCTTGCTGAAAGATCAAGGTTGCCAGAACAAGCTTTAGCAGAAACCTCAAGATGAGAAAGAGCATCATCAGAACCCATTTGACCTACCATTGAGTTTTTATACAATCGGCCTGTTTCACCATTATCAACCGTTCTAACTGCTCCATTAACCGACCCAGAAACACTGACGACTGTTGAGCAATCAGCCTTCGCTTTGGTATAAGCAGCTGCAGAAATTGTATCAACACCAAAAAGCCATGGTGCTACCAAAATAGCGGGACTGATCATCCCTGCCATTACTTTTTTATTCATTAAATCCTCCCAGAATTAATATCCATAAATAACAACACCAGGGTATAACACTCCGGAAAGAAAGTCGACAGTATTTTACTTAA
Organism: Gammaproteobacteria bacterium; assembly: GCA_036012865.1. Lineage (GTDB taxonomy): Bacteria > Pseudomonadota > Gammaproteobacteria > Comchoanobacterales > Comchoanobacteraceae > DASCQC01. Next base: position 80,271 of record DASCQC010000025.1, on the reverse strand, counting down.
TATCAGAAGATAATAAAAAATACAGGTTGATAAATTGATAGACAAAAACTGACAACCTAACTTAGAATTCTATAAAAACAGCAAATTAACCTAGAATAACCTATTATAAATATAACAAAAAAGGATAAAAAAAACATGCATTACCCAGAAAGATCTCCAGAAACACTAAAAAAGATTACAGAGACTTTTAATTCTCTCAAAAGCAAAACCTACACTCACTGGGGATATCATGATGGAGAAAATCATCTCCCAGAAACAGCTCTCATGAAAGGACGTAATATTTCATCAACCTACCAAATAGAAAAGATCATCATCAAAGGATGGAATGAAGGACAAAAAACTTTCAATTTTTTAGATATTGGTGCTGGGTCATTTCAATGGGGAAAACGTATTTTCAATCACTTCAATAAAGAAAACTTTTTGCCTGATGACATGACTATAAACATCTACAGCATTCGTGCTGAAAAGAGTTCAGAGCTAGAACAAAGGGGAAAGACCCTTAACCATTTCCCTATGGGACAGAGCAATGCCGAAGTATTGGATGAGATTGAAGCGTTTAAAAACAAAGAATTTGATTTAATTGTATCATCATGGTGCTTTAGACATTTAGTTGATCCTGTAGGAACACTTCTTCGAGCTATTGATAAATTAAAACCTGGCGGATTATTAGCAACCGATGCTTTTTTTATGTCCTTTGGAGAATATATTGAATACACAATAGAAACCATTGATAATATCAACCTGTTATTACAATCCATCAACGTTACTTTTTTTAGGTATGGCATGACCCAAGTCAGAGGCTCCCTTCCAAGGCTAGTCATAAAAAAAACCGGCAAGGAGAAAGTACCCAAATCACTCAACTATGCATCATCACAACATCAAAAAGATCTTGACTGTTACTCTGAGCATATTCAAAAATTCACTATTTCAGATAACGACAAAACATGGGCCGAAGAAGATGAAATCAAAACAAGTTCAGCGCCTGTTTATACAACATCTGAATTAGGAAAAGATTTCTTCATGGAATATATCGATCCAAAAGAACTCATCTTATTTACTCGTAACCAATCAGATCGTAAACCCCATGAGGCAATGGCACGATTATTAGACCTAGACCCTAATATTGGAAATACATTATATGAAAACAGGGAGGATGAAAAATTTTTAAAGCAATTAGCTCATACACCCTCTCTTGTTAAAAAGCTCTTGGAACCTTTGCGCTTCATTTGGATCAAGCCACTGTTAGATAATCAAAAGATGCTTGTGGTACTGAAAGCTGTTATGAAACATATGACCAGTGAAGCAAAGGAGGAATTAAATAAAGTCATTCATCATACTATTGAGGCAGCAAAAAATAGAAGCCGTCTCAGATATACCGAAATTTTGACCCACCCATCAAACTTTCAATTCAAAATTAAAGAACAAAGAGAGGAGCTAGTTAAATTAAAACAAGAACTCAAACAATATAAGCAAGGTGTCCAAGATCATATTGATCAGTACCGGAGCAAAAAATCCAATTCAGCAATAGAAACCAAAAATAGCATCGATGCATTAACCCAGCAATATGATACAACACAAGAAAAGATAGGTTCAATAACATGAAAAATCACTAACGATGAAAAAGCCTATGAGAGGTATACAACGCTACTTGAATTATCCAAGATAAGTGACACATTAAACACCACACAAGAACATCGAAAAAGATTGTAAAACATGCTGATAAAAAATTAACAACCTGAGAATATATGTGACTAACTAGTATAATATAGATGATTAAAAATGATGATTGAACGAATATAAAAATAAACAACTAATGCAATTTTCAGAGCCAAATAAAAAAGCCCACATAGAGCGGGCTTTTTTACTAAAAACAGTTTAATTAAAACTTGTAGTAAGCTCCAACTATCCAGCTGTCAACATCTTTAGCTAGCGCATTAGTGCCGTGTTGAACAGTCTTGAACCCTTTGAAAGATGTTTGATGATAAACACCGTACAACTTAACAGGACCAAGATCATGAGCTAAACGAGCACCTTTGACGGTTGCTTCTGAATCATCGTTACGGAAGTTTTTAGAAGTAGCCATCTCTACGTTCATAGAAATTTTACCTAAATCCATAACATCAGCTGTGTAACCTAGCTCAAAAGCAGTTAAGGTAGCTGCTTTCCAACCATGTTTAGTGGTAATTTGATCAGCAGTGATAAGATTAGCAACAACTGTACTAGCACCAACATCTTGAGGATCTAGCTTAGAATAAGCAAATGAACCATCAAAACCTTGTACTTTAAATGCAGCAGAAGCACCTAAAGCATGCAAATGAACTGGGCTAGCGCCATCAGTATGAGTTAAAGTTAAACCATTAGCATCTCTTCGATAAGCTACATCGTGAGCACGTGAGGTATAACCAGCTCTTACGTCCAGATCAACACCACTCACTGATGTTTTAAAAGAACCTGAAAAGCCTAAGTTATCATGAGCAACATGTGTGCCAGCTCCACTATCAGATTGAGACACATACTCAGCAGAAAGAGTCAGCCCATCAACAAAAGTTGGTGCATTATACTGAATACGGTGTTTAGATCCATTTAGTTCATAGGCACCAAAAGTATTACCCGCAAGTTCAGTTGGGACCGCGCCGGTAACTCCACCTAAATTCACACCGGCGATGTTAGTAATATCCCCTCTGAAGTAACCTGTGTTAGCGAAGTTAGCTTTGGTTGACTCACCTGTACCGGTTGAAGATTTACCGATTCTAAACTCACCAAATGACTTATGCTTTAAACGCACATCAGCTGCACGTAAATAAACTTCATCATCCATACCTGTTGCAGTATCTGAAACGAAACGATTGTCTTCATCATGTCGCAAAAACGAGTTCAAACGAGATGACAATCTCAAGATACCTGTTAGTCCGAAACCACCTGAATGGCCACTTGCTACAGCTTGAAGATAAGAATCTTCAAAATCTGAGTAAGTTTGTCCTACCAACACGTTAGAATCCGTTCTCAAACCGAGATTGTTATCTACATGTCTTACAGCGGCGTTAACGGCCCCTGATATAGTAAAGGTAGGTTTTTTTGCAGCTTTGGTATAAGCTGCAGCTGAAGCTACATCAAGTCCGAAAAGACTTGGAGCAGCAAGCAGAGCAAGAGATAGACTTCCTGCCACAACTTTGTTATTTAACATTGAATCACTCCTAGTTTAAATTCAACTAACTCATCACACCATTCCCATGCAGCATGCGAGTTATCTTTAGATATAATCAACACACCAGAAGAAAATGTCAAACACATAATCTAACAAATGTTTAATTCCAATGTATATTAATCACTTAACCCATACTTTTCTGTTTTTTTGGCGTAAAATAATGATTTTCGCACACTTATTTTATATTTAACTTCTGATTTTTTATCTAAAAAAAAATTATATTTAAGGCTTATTATTAGTCATTTAGAACATCAATTTCATCCAAAATAGCCCCACAGGCTTCACCCCATCTCTTTTTCAAATATTTAATCCCTTTGAGTCAAATTCTCCAACTACCCCTCACAACAGTCAGCACACAACCCTAACAAAACCACACAATGCTGCTTCAACTGAAAACCAAATTTAGCCGCAATTGATTCTTGTTGTTTAAGTAACGATTCATCACTGAACTCTTTCACACACCCACAATCAACACACACCAAATGATCATGATCATTGCCATCATTAAACTCATAAACGCTAATGCCTGCCTCAAATTGATTACGACTCACAATGTTTGACTGCTCAAAATGAGAAAGAACTCTATACACGGTTGCTAAAGAAATCTTCTCTCCCTTAGCAGCAATCTCTGAATGAATATCTTCAGCACTCAAATGACGCTTTGAAGACCCCTTCAAAACCTCAAGAACCTTAACCCTAGGCAACGTAACCTTAAGCCCCCTATCCCTAAGAGCAACTTCTCTATTCATACCTTCCCTCCTTTATTGTTCAACCTTGAACGAATGCGTCGGGCCTCTTTCACATCTATTCTTATCGGCGAATGTAACTCAACCCTATCACCATCCTGAACAATATAATCCCCAGTAACCTTAGAACCATAACAAGAAATCATACACCCTCCAAGGTCTAACTTAATCTTATCACACAGCTTCGCCACAGAAATACCCGGACAAACAAAACAGTCTTGATACATGAAATCAGATTGATCCCACCAACAAACCCTCACTTTAAGGGGATCCATACAACCTCTCTGCTCGAGCACAAAACACATCAACAACCTTCTCAAAAGCTTTGTTCAAAGGGCGCGATAAAATGCTCTCTAGACCCGCGATCAATTGATACTCAAACTCCAAAACAACTTGACAAGAATGGGCATCAATAGCTTGAAAGGTCCACTGCCCTTTTAGCATAGAAAAAGGCCCTTCCTCCAATTCAACAACAATGCGTTGATAAGGAAAACACTGATTTTTAGTAACAACCTTCTGCTGCAGCCCTTGATAAGAAAAAACCAAAAAACCTACTTTATCCCCCGCACCATTATCTTTTAGAATACCCGAACGCTCACACCCAGGTATAAACTCGCTGTAATGATCAACATCATCAACCAATTCATATAATTGCTGTGCACTATGCATTAAAATAACTTCACGTCTAACTTGAGGCATGTTATGCTCTATTCATTGCCCTACTATAGCGAAATATTATGCAAAATTCAAAAGAATCCAGCATTACCGAAAACCGAAAAGCTCGGCATGATTATGAGATCATCAAATACTTTGAAGCTGGCCTAGCCCTCGAAGGATGGGAAATTAAAAGCCTCCGAGCTCACCGAGTCCAACTCAAAGACAGTTACGCTGTGTGTAAAAAAAATGAAATTTGGCTATTAAATTCTCACATCAGCCCGCTCAGTTCAGCCAGCACTCACATCCACCCCGAGCCTTATCGATCAAGGAAGCTATTGCTTAAAAGAAAAGAAATCAATGAGCTTATCGGAGCAGTGCAACGAAAAGGCCTCAGCATTATTCCTCTAAAGTTATATTGGAATCGTTCTTATGTTAAATTATCATTGGCTTTATGCCGTGGTAAAAAAGCACACGACAAACGTCAAGCAACCGCAGACCGTGACTGGAAACGCCAACAGGAGAGATTGAGAAAACATGGACATTAAACCTAACAGCCATTCATTACAAATAACCCTTACATTCATCTGCTTTCTCTTGCTGCTTTTTAGCTTTCATGGCCTAGGGTCTACCATTTATCCCCTCGTCATTTCTTGGATCCTAGCCTACATGTTTCACCCCATCCTTTCTTATATTCGCAAATTTCTACCCGCTCCTGTTGGAGCTCTGATCATCAGCGCTCTCTTAACACTGCTTTTAGGCACTTTAATCTTTACAGCTATTCCTCTTCTCATCCAAGAACTCAACGCATTCTTACATCAACTTCCTAACAACATTGAAAGTGCCTCTCGCTTTCTTGACAAATTCCTACAATCTCACAACCTAGAATCTAAATGGGTTCATGATTTTCTCATTGGCAAGGTATCATCAATGGTTAAAAGCATGAACATTAGCTCTATCACCATCATTAGCCAAGTTGCCACCACAGCTGCCGCACATATTATGGAAGCATTGACCATGCTCATCAATATATTCCTAATTCCAATCTTTTTCTTCTATTGGTCTATACAAAACCTAGGCTCTGAAAATATACTGATCATTTTTCCTACAACCTGGAAAAAACACGCCCACTATATTCTCAAGCAATCCAACCTTATTCTATCCGGTTATCTAAGGGGTCAAAGCGCTGTCATCCTAACATTAATGGCTCTTTACTCTTCTGTATTGTATCTATTAGACGTTCATTTTGGTGTATTAATAGGCATCATCACAGGCTTTCTACAGATCATTCCCTACGTAGGGTTTTGCATTGGACTAACCTCTGCCATCATCATGGGGATCGCAACCGAAACAACCTGGCTTATGGTCTCAAAGATAGCCATCTGTTACTTGGTGATTACCAATTTTGAAGGGTTCATCCTCACACCCCTATTGGTAGGAAATAGACTGGGTCTTAATACCTTGGTTACCTTACTAGCCATCATTATTGCTAGTCATTACCTGGGCATTGTAGGTATTATTTTAGCCATCCCAGTTACCGCGTGGATCCACATGTGCTTAACCTACCTCTTCAACCAAGCTAAAATTAGCCCGGTGGCCAAGACATCCCACGCCCACCCATAAGATGAAGGTGCAAATGAAAAACACTTTGCCCTGCTTCAGGCCCATTATTGATCACACACCTGTAATCACTTAGCCCCTCTTCTTTTGCAATTTTATTCGCCACCAAAAACAAATGGCCAAGCAAGGCCTGATGATCCTCACCCGCATCACTAAGCTTAACCAACGGGTCTCTTGGAATAATCAAACAGTGGGTAGGCGCCACAGGGTTAATATCCCTAATCACCACACAAAACTCATCCTCATGGATAAAATCTGCTGAAATCTCCCCTGAAATCATCTTTCCAAAAATAGTATCTGTCATAACAACTCCTTTTTCAAAGACTCAACTTCCTCTTCACTCAAAGACCTTGCCTGCTCAACCAGCATAACAGGAACCCCTTTGCGAATAGGGTAAGCTAAAGCGCTAACGAAACACACCAATTCCTGGGCATCTTTATTTAAAACCAAACGTGCACCAGTTTTGGGGCAGACCAATACTTGCAACAACTCTATTTCAATCATGCCATCATACTAACGGAAAAAAGATAAAAAAACCAGAGACACTATAATCAACACCTCTAATTGATAGAAAATATAAAACATGATAATGTTGATACCATGAACACTAGAACCCAAGAACAAACACTGGTCATATCACCCTCAAAAACAATAAAACCGAGCTTAAAACCATCCCTGCCTGCCAACAAGTCCGAACAACTAAGAGCCTTGCTTTTTGCCCTCATGGCTCAAGGCTCATCAACCATTCAGCACGTGTCCCACACCCAAGATGTGGCAACCTTTTTATCCTTTTGTGATAACTGCAAAATCAGGTACTCCTGGAGCACCCCCTCAACCCTCACCATCGAAGGCACTTGCGGACTCATACCCACCGCAAAAGAAATCATTAATATTGGGAACTCGGGAATATTATTAAGGTTTTTAACCCCACTTATGGCACTTAACTCTAGGCCAACATCCTTCATGGGCGATGAATCTATGGCCTGTTTACGACCCATGAATCAACAAATAGAAGCATTAAGTCAACTCGGGAGCCAAACACACTATCATCAACAACCTGGACACACGCCGTTTAGCATCCAAGGCCCCCTGACTCAGGGCCACTGTCATCTGCGTGCAACGGATTCTCAATACCTATCTGGGTTAATATACGCCGCCTGCTTTCGCAACACGACAACCACCTTCACCCTATCGAACTTATGCGAACATTCGTACGTCCAACTGACTTTAGACTGGCTAACCAAACTAGGCATTCACTATACGTTACACCCCTGGTCTTCATTAACCATTCATGGCCGGCCCCCTATCCATGGATTTAACCATAGCTTACCTTATGATTTAGGCTCTGCACTTTTTCTCATGACCTACACCCTCCTTCATCAACAAGCATTGAAGCTTCCCAACGTCCTACCCCACCCAGAAGAAAACGTCCTTCAACATTTACAACGAATGGGGGCTCAACTGAACATCCAACCCCAAAGCCTTTGCCTTCTACCCAGCCCCCCTCTACAAGGCATCCGTGCCAACCTTAACAATGACATAGATTCATTAACCTCCCTAGCGGTATTAGCTACCCAAGCATCCTCCCCTTCCTTTTTCACTGGCATCAAAAGTGCCGAATACAAAGAATGTAACCGCCCTGAAAAACTAGTCGAAGAGTTGACTAAGATGCAGGCAAAAATAACCTACACAAATAACACTTTAACCATTTATCCTTCTCAACTAAGAGGAGCTAACCTCAATGGCCATAAAGATCATCGCATGGTTATGGCACTGTTTCTTGCTGCCTCCATTGCTGAGGGTTCTAGCACAATAAACAACACTTCCTGGGTGAATAAATCATACCCAAATTTTTTCACTGACATTAAAAAACTTGGAGGCATCTGGTGGCCATTGTCTTCATAGGGTTTCAACAATCTGGCAAAACAACACTGGGGAGATACCTTGCCAACAAAACCCAACAAAGTTTCATTGATTTGGATGAACACATTGTCAATCACTCACCTTATCACTCCATTCAAGAGGCCTACCTTAAACTTGGAGAAGAACAATTTAGAGAGCATGAACACCAAAGCCTACGATACGCACAACAGCATGACCTAGCTATTATAGCAACCGGGGGCGGGTCCATCACAACTCATAAAAACCAAAAACTAATCAAAGAAATAGGAGGTGTTATTTATTTAAAATGGAGCTTTGATCAACTGCAAAATAAAATCGTCAAACCGGCTTATCTAAAGACCCCCTCACTAGAGACTTGTTTTAATGAAAGAGTTCCCCTCTATGAAGATTTAGCCGAGACCACACTTCATCTTGACAACCATTCATCGATCGTTTCGGTTGCAAGCCTCATTCTTAACCATCATCTTCAACACATTATCTCACCTAATGATTAAGGAAACTTGTAATTTTTCTACTTACTATGGTATAGATAAGTTGTTTAATAAAGAGACCACCCATGTCAGCAAATAATACATTTGGCAGTCATTTTAGATTAACCACCTTCGGAGAGTCTCATGGAACCTGCATTGGGGGAATCATTGACGGGTGCCCAGCAGGCTTCACCCTTGACCTTAACCTGATTCAAAAAACCCTAACAAGAAGGCGACCTGGACAATTTAAAGGCACCACACAACGAAAAGAAACGGATCAAGTTCAATGGTTATCTGGACTTAAAGATTCGGTAACCACGGGAACACCCATTGCCTTTAATATTCTCAATGAAGGACAGAACACACAAGATTATTCCAAAATAAATAAAGTTTTTAGACCTGGCCACGCTCAATATACTTACCAAAAAAAATACGGCACTGTGATGACTGAAGGAGGAGGTCGCTCTTCAGGAAGAGAAACAGCCATTCGGGTGGCTGCTGGAGCAATTGCTAAACAAATGCTAGCCGCACTAGGAACCACGGTTTCTGCACACGTTCACCAATGCGGAGACATTTACTGTGATGACTCATGGTTGACACAGCCCTACCCTGATTTAGGTGATACCTTTCCCTGCCCAGACCCTACCATTTCATCTACCATGCAAAATTTCTTAGAGGATCTGCAAGCATCAGGAGATTCTTGCGGAGGATTGGTGGCTTTTCAAATTCACTCATCACCGATAGGTCTAGGAGACCCCATTTATCAAAAACTAGAAGCTCAACTGGCTCATGCTATGTTAAGCATCCCAGCAACTAAAGGTTTTGAAATAGGTCAAGGGTTTAATTCAGCCACCATGAAAGGGTCTGATCACAATGATGAAATGAATCCTGAGAATATCTTTTCAAGCAATCAAGCTGGCGGGATTCTTGGAGGAATCTCCAATGGCCAGTGCATCTATGGAAAAGTAGCGTTCAAACCCACCTCCTCAATCCAAAAAACCCAAAAAACCATGACCTTTGACCATCAACCCACCACATTAAATCTATCCAATAAACGTCATGACCCATGCATTGCCATCAGAGGGTCTGTTGTTGTTGAAGCGATGTGTGCATTAGTCTTGATGGACCGTTTACTTGCCAACCAGTCGACCCAATGGAACCATATTCTTTCATCCCCCACTTTAATGACTCAAGATTAATTGAGGCATTAACTCAACACCACCATATCGCCATTGTTTGTGATCATAAGGTTGCCAGCCTTTATGGTTATACACTGCAGCAACATTTACAGGACCACGTAAAAGTATCTTTGATCCTTCACGATCAAGGTGAGCATGCAAAAACTCGTGAAACTAAAGCCAACATAGAAGATCAACTAGCCCTTCTTAAGATTAAGAAAAAAGATGCCATTGTTGCTCTAGGAGGTGGCATGACATTAGATTTAGCAGGGTTTACTGCTGCCACTTATTTAAGAGGCCTTGCCACCTATTATATTCCAACCACTCTATTGGCTTGTGTCGATGCCTGCTTAGGAGGAAAAGTCGCCATCAACACCTCTTTTGGCAAAAATACTATTGGTACCTTTCACTCCGCCAAGGCTATCTTTATCCCTACTTTCACATTCAAAACCCTGGATAAAAAAGAAATGATTAACGGGTATATGGAAGCCATCAAAACACACGCCCTTCATTTACCTCCCCCCAAACCCAATTGCCCACCATGGTCTAAAAGCTCTTATAAAGAAATAATAAGTGACTGTTTAAAAATAAAAAGATATTTTGTAAGTAAAGACCCCTTTGATCAAAATCATAGAAAGCTACTCAATTTTGGACACACCCTCGGACACGCCCTTGAAAAGGCCTCTAATCACACCCTTGACCACGGAATGGCCGTAGGCTATGGCATGATTCTTGAAGCTTTTATTTTACATCAATTAGAACTTTGCGATAAACAGTTACCCTCTTTACTTCGCTCAATCACCACTTATTACCAACTGCCTGTGAACACTTCCTTACCGTCAGCCGAACAACTGCTTAAATACTGCCTTTATGACAAAAAAAATTCTGAAGATATTGAACTGGTATGCTTACCAAGCTGGGGGCAACCTCATCCCAATAAAATAACCCAACCGATTCCCCAAGATAAGTTCCTTGATCTTTTACAACAAGCCCTAGAAAATTTGAAGGATAGTCATGTTAGTTGCAACAATTCATTCTAAAAATGAACTTTATGATCAAAATATTTGGAACAAAGCTGATCTACTAGAGCTTCGATTAGATCGGCTCAACATGAGCACCCATGACCTCAAGCTTTGGCGAAAGTCTCACGATAAACCCATTTTATTGACCGACCCTACCAGCTCAAAGGAAGATCTTATACCCTGGTTAGAACTTAAACCTGAGTGGATAGACATTCCTTTTCATTGGGGGGATGATGCTGTGATTCATGGTAGTCAATATGCTAAGATTGTTCGATCCTTGCACTTAGAATCTCATGACTATTCTCAGCTAACACCACAACAAATATTTCATGAAAAAGCTTCTCATGTTAAATATGTTTTTCCTGAGGGAACAGCACTGGATGGCTTAAAAGCACTGGCTCTGCAACAACAGTTTTCCAAGAGTAATATCACCCTATTTTGCCAAGGCAACTTAGCCCAAGGGTCGAGATTTTTAGCACCCCACTGGGGCGGCTGGGAATATACTTATGTCCATCATCCTTTAGCCAAGGGCCAGCGCTCTCTGGAGGAAGCCTACCCACAACGAAACAGCCTTTATCGATATGCTATCGTCGGTCACTCAATTGATCATAGCCTAAGCCCAGCTTTCCATAATCAACTTTTTCAAGAACAACAACACCCAGGCACCTATATTAAACTAGACATTGCTCCCCATGAATTTGAAGAAGCCATGACACTCATTCAACAACTTAAATTTCATGGACTCAGCATCACTAGCCCCTATAAATTTAACATCACAAGTCACCTTCACCAAGCCAACCAAGACTCCGTAAATACCGTAGTATTAAAAAAAGATAACTATGTAGGCTACAATACTGACGGGATAGGCTGCATGAATATCCTTAAGTCTCAACCCATCAAATGCCTTGGTATTGTCGGTCTTGGAGGCACAGGCATTGCCATCGCCAAGGCTGCCAAACAGCATCAACTAAAAACTATTTTATGTAATCGTTCCAACGACACAACCCAAGACATTGCTAGTCACTTAAATAACCCCTGGGTTAAGTGGGAAAATATCGATCAATTGATGGCGTGTGATATGATACTTGTATGCCTACCTAGGCAGGTAACAGTTCCTAAGATTATTCACAATCACCCCAACTTTCATACTGTTAATTATCAAACCAACGATTCTGTTGATTGTTTTGGAAAAAAACTTTTTTATTCTCAAGCCAGGCTACAGAATCAGCTTTGGGTTAATCATCGTCAACAAACCCTGAACTAAAACAACCCTCACCCAAGAACCTTGGTCACTCTGCACCGAAATGAAAAACAACAATAAATAAATAAAAAACAAAAATTTAGTTGAAAAATAGCATCATTAACTATATACTTAAACAATGCTTTTTCATAACAATTTAAAAAATATCAACCCAAATATTTGGGGAATAACAGCTTGCCTGTTTTGGTCATTAAGTCCCTCATGGGTCTGCAACCTCAACGAACTACCCCCTTTTGAAACCATCTTCTTTATGTATCTAATAAGCTTCACTCTCATTGCCTACAAAAATTATAAAAAACCCATATGGCCCTCCTTAAAAACCATCCCCAAGCACCTTGCCTTGATTGGTGTTGTAGGCATTTGTGGAAATGATATGTTGTATATTCTTTCACTCAAAATCATTGCCCCTGAACATGCAGAGCTTATCGCCTATTTATGGCCCATATTTTCATTAATAGGCATGTCTTTTTTTGGCAAAATCCAACCTAAATTCCATCATGCTTTGGGTATGTTACTAGCCCTTTCCGGCATCGGTATCTTAAGCTTGCAAGACACTCCTTCCATGCAACTTTATCACTTTAATGTAGGCTATCTGGTTGCTATTCTCGGAGCAATCGTTTGGTCTGTTTACAATGTTTTTGCAAAAATTAATAACAGCATACCCGAAACCATCTTCATCCTTATTTTTGGTTCAGGCCTTATCATGAGCCTGCTTACCCACCTTTATTTTGAGTCATTTATCCTTCCTAGCCTTTCTCAACTGTTCTCAATTAGCCTGATGGGCCTAACAACTCATTTCTTAGCCTATACATTTTGGGACTACAGCATCAAACATGGTAACTTCATTTTCCTTCATTCATTCGCTTACTTAAACCCGCTGATTTCGATTTCATTTTTAATTCTATTTGGGTATACCCAAGCAACGATCCTATTATGGTCAGCTGCAATTCTTATTTGCCTAGGTTGTTTCATCATCAATAACCCCTTCAATCCGCTTAGGTATCTTGTTAAGAAACTCAATCTATTCCCCCTGGTAACCGTATAGATAAGATTAGTTATCAACTCAATATTATCTAAACAATCAATCATTCAACACAATGCATATAAAATAATCTATAATGTTATGAGTACTTTACTTAAAAGGAGAACATCATGCCAAAACGAGTTAGATTTAATATACCAGATGATTTGAAACACTTAACATCTCTGAATAAAGCTATTGAGAATATATTAAAGCTTGAACAATCTAGAGAAAACATTTCCAAGTTAACAACAAAACTTAGTCAAATCTCCTCAAAAGAATTAAGTGAAACTGAAAAAATCAAGTCTTTGGATGAGATGTCTCAAGCATTATTACAAGAGAATCTATACGATACTGACGTAATCACTCAAGAAATGATAACATTAAAAGAAAACCTCTTTATCTTAGGGGAATTAAAAAGCATTACTCATTCAGAGGCAATGAATACACTCAAGACAAAGCTCCAAGATAAAGCTCAACAACATAAATCCTGGCTGTCGCAAGATAAAGACCCATTGGTTACAGCTGAAGGCATGGCCCTGATGGCATTTCTAAAACCCGCCTTGAAAAAACTTGAAAAATTGGGCATATATTCAGATAAAACTCATACCTTAAAAAAACTTAAAACAGCAATAGAAGCCTTTACTCATAACACAACTAGTTTTAATAAAGAAAACAAGCAACGAGTCAAGTATAAAAAAGATAAACAGAGCAAGGCTGAGTATTTATCAAGCTCAATGAATAATTTATTTGAAGTAATAGATCAAGGCCTGCCCTATGAAATAAACACCCTATGCTTTAAACTTCAGGACCTATTAAAAAGAGAAAAAATTATAAAATATAATAAAATAAGCTCAATAAAAGATAACGCGAACAAAGACCTTAACAAAAGCCTCCCGCTCATTCAACAACATCGTTCATCACCTCAAGGAACTCGTGATAAAAGAGTTTCTCTATCCTATAAAGTTCTCAACGCTCCCAAGCAATTTGATAGTTTTAGAAAGACTGAATTAAAAACTTTTCACCAAGAAATAAAAGGCATCCTAGCTAAAAGCCCCCAAAATTTGTCAAAAAGGGTCAAAAATAAGTTAAAGACATCCAAAACTTCCTCCCCATCCAAAACCCAAAATCCTCACAAGCCAACGCTTAAAAAAGCAAGTTAAGATACCCAGAAGCATTGATGTATCTTATGTTTATTGGGGACTGCCATAATAGTTAGCTTGTTTATCTCCAGGCATACTCAAAAAGATCAAAAATCCTATCCAAAAAGGGCTATAAAATAGAATATAACTTAAGGAATTTATCAAATCATTCTGATAAAAAAACAACAAGGCAATTAAGCTTAACAAGTACACCCCAACCACCCAAAATCCAGAACGATTGATATCATGTAATCTTCTGACCATCAAACTCAAACCACACAAAGACACCAACAACCCAAAACAAGCTGACAAAATAATCACTGAAATCACGAGGTAATAATAAACATATAAAAATGATTTAGAAACACCCATAGAAGTTGCTAAATAAGAATAAGAAACCAACAAAGTAAAGCTAAATAAAAATATCAAAATGGTGACTAGATTAAAAACCCAAAATTCCGTTCGATTAGCTCGCCCACTATAATAACAGCACCGCTTAATCGACAAACAAATAGACTCTTTAACTCCCACAAGGTTCTCCAAATTCTGTTTCAAGGATTAACTTTATTATTTAAATAAAAGTTTAATTTTTTTATATTAAGACAACCTTAAATTAATTTACTTAAATGGCATTATTCTTCATATTAATTCATGAAAGATTTAGTTTTCTAAGGCCCCATCGATCCCCTTAATTAAGATTATCCAACGATCGATCTTGACCAGAACATACACAAACTGCTTTTACCTTCTAGCCTGTCTAAACAGATTCAAAAAATATTAGAACACTTCACCAAAACAAGCGAACATTGCGATAACAGAATCAATACTATCTTAAAAAATGCGTTCAATTATTTTAGAAAGATAAAGTCCCATTGCAAAACCTGAATAAGAAATGAGTAAAGTGAAAGGAAATAAAAGTTAAAAACAGTCCATCGATTAACAATTCAAACTTCAGGTTTTGATAAAATCAATCTATTTAGATAGCCTTTCGTCTAACACCTATCCATTACAATGTAACTCTCCTCAACCTAAGCGCATTGATAATCACTGAAACAGAACTCAAGACCATAGCTAAACTTGCAAGAACGGGGTTTAATAACCAGCCCCACAAAGGGTATAACACCCCTGCTGCAATGGGAATCGCAACAACATTGTAGGCAAAAGCAAAAAACAAATTTTGTCGTATATTTCTCATGGTAAATTGACTTAACCTACGTGCTCTCACCAACGCTCGCAAATCACCTTTTATTAGCGTAACTTGTGCACTTTGCATGGCAACATCTGTGCCAGTTCCCATGGCTACCCCAACATTGGCTGCAGTCAAGGCTAAAGCATCGTTAATACCATCACCTGCCATGGCAACCTTCAACTTCTGCTGTTGAAAACGTAAGATTTCTTCATGTTTATGCTCTGGCAAAACTCCTGCTTTAATTTCATCGATATTAAGTTGCTTAGCAACGGCCCTAGCTGTTTTAATATTATCTCCCGTCAACATCACCAACCTAAGACCTAAGGCTCTAAGATCATGAAGCGCCTGTGGAGTTTCTTTTTTAATCGGATCTGCCAAACCAATAAACCCAACCAAATCATCACCTATAGCAATAAACATAATGGTTTCTCCTTGGTCTCGATGCACTGAACTTTCCTCTATAAGTGGCTGGCTATCAATGCCTAAAGACTGCATCAGTTTCTCATTTCCAAGCGCAATGCGTTTCCCCTTAATCACACCGGTAACCCCAGTTCCTGTATGCGATAAAAACTCATCAACTTTGACCCCTCGCAACCCTTTATCTTGAGCTGCATTAACAACCGCAGCAGCCAAAGGGTGTTCACTTTGTTTTTCCAAACTTGCAACCCATTGCAACACTTCATCTCTATCGTAACTCTTGGAAATATGCATAGATGTCAAGGTTGGTTTCCCTTCAGTTAACGTACCTGTTTTGTCCACCACCAAAAGATCAACTTTCTCTAGCAAATCTAGACTTTCAGCATCTTTTATCAACACACCCGCCTTAGCCCCCCTTCCTGTAGCAACCATGATGGACATAGGCGTTGCCAGACCTAGTGCACATGGGCAAGCAATAATCAAGACTGCCACAGCATTAATCAGTGCCATAGAAACACGAGGTTCTGGGCCCCACAACCCCCAAACCATAGCAGTCATAACAGCCACAACAATCACAATCGGAACAAAGTACCCTGCTACAACATCAGCCATTTTTTGGATGGGTGCACGGCTGTGTTGCGCTTTTGAAACCCTATCAATCATATGTGCCAACACCGTATCATTCCCGACATGTTCAGCAACCATGATCAGGCTTCCTGTTTGATTCAACGTTGACCCAATCACCTTATCATTCACTGTTTTTAAGACTGGCAATGCCTCACCACTCATCATAGATTCATCAACCGTGCTCGAACCTTCAACAATCACACCATCTACTGGGATAGATTCCCCAGGACGAATACGTAAGCGATCACCCTCTTGTACCGCATGTAAACTCACCTTTTCTTCGCTCCCATCTTCTTGAATTTTATGAGCTGTTTTGGGTGATAAATTCAGTAACGAACGAATGGCTGAAGTGGTCTGGGAACGCGCGCGTAATTCCATAATCTGGCCCAATAGCACCAAAGTAATAATAACGGCTGCAGCTTCAAAATAGACAGGAACCAAACCATTTTCCATACGCATATTCGCCGGAAAACTCCCGGGAATAACCGCAGCTAAAAGACTGTACCCATAAGCAATCGTAGTGCTCAAAACCACCAAAGTAAACATGTTCAACTGAGCGGTTACTAACGATGCCCATGCACGCTGAAAAAAAGGTCGTGCTGCCCACAGCATGACCGGTGTTGCAAGAGCAAATTGCAACCACAACGACTGCCCAGCTGAAAGCATTTCCTCCACTGGTTTTCCTGGCAAATGATCTAGCATAACCAACAATAAAACAGGCCCTGAAAAAAGAGCACTAACCCAAAAACGTTGAGTCATCTCCTTCAGTTCAGTTGTATCTTCTTCAGCAACCACCCCTTTCGGATCCAAAGCCATGCCACATTTAGAACAACTGCCTCGATGATTTTGCTCAATTTCAGGGTGCATGGGACAAGTATAAGTGATCGCATCAGATGGAGTGGGATTTTGCTCGCTGCCCTTTAAATGCCCATTCATCGCCGCATGATGACAGTTCTCTTTGTGATGTTTATCCATTATTCGTCCTCCAAATTGACCCTTGATTTTCCACTATTATTGATTAATTCTCTAAGACCCATTTTCGATAGAACTGATTAAAATTATCCAAAGATTTACCTAATTTTAAACGTTCAGTGTAGTGCTGCCAATCAACTAACTCAATGGGTTGATCTTGCCATGAACAGGCAAAAACAGCTTTGGTTCTTTGCCCTGTTTCCGGGTCTAACTGCCACTGAACACATTGAGCACAAATCCCTTTTAACATACATTGCATAGGCCCATGAACTGATGCTTTAATTTCACAGTTAGGAGCAAGGCATGATCGTAATCTTTTTTGTTGTTGACCTAGAAGTTTGATGGTTTCTCCATAAGCACATAAATAGACATACGCAACAGTGCGAAAAATATCTTTTTGAGACACGACTAATAAGGCATCCTCAACGCTGTTAGTTATGACTACTTCCTTAACAAAAGGTTCTAAGATATCCAGAACACCTTGGTTTAAACTTTCTGTAGAAACAACGTAAACCTCATGCTTTGCATCATGCATACATTGGGCAAGGTGCATGACTTTATGAACCGAGAAAGCATCCACCATAAGTAAAATTTTACCCGGGGTTTGAGGAATCTTAAAGCGAACCCCTGTAGGTCCCATCACAGCTAACTTGCTGCCTTCCTCCCAAAATTTAACCGCTTGTTCTGCCGCTGAGACTTGCGGAACAACAAAGACCATTTCTTGAGCTTCTTCATCAACATTCAACACCCAAACACTTAATGACTCAAAAGATCTACCCTGTGGAGCATCAAATTCAAAAGGTTGTATGCGATAAAACTGTCCTGGTAAAAAATTATGCTTGGCATGCGGTATTTTACAACGCAAACTACGCAAATTATCAACAAAAGGTTGATTAGCAATTAAAACAATATTAAACATATCATCCAATTGAGTTAAAAGACCTTGTGTCTCATGTGAAGTTTGTCTAGGTAAAGAGGCAACGATATCTAAATAATGATTTTTAGCCGAGGCGATAGCTTTCACCACACTGCCATGATAAACAGCATGCGCATCGCCTAAAAAGCTTACCTTAAAACCCTTCTTACTATAATTGGTAAAGACCCCAACCGGCCCCTGTTTACAATGGTCAACATCCACCATGGTCGTTAACGTATTATCTTGACATACATGCGGCAGGTAATACCCATTTTGCTTGATAAAAGTTCCCTGGTGCTCAAACGAATAAGCCACATTGGGCTTCGCTCCTGTGGCCACTAAAACTGTAGAAGCCTTGATATTTTTTTCAACCCCCTGATGATTGACCACTTGTAAGGCTGCAACCTCGCCAAATTCATTGAGTTCAAGAGCTTTAGGTGAATGATTTTCTAGATAATTAACCCCCTCTTTTAAGGCTTCTTCCAATTCTTCTGGATTCAAGCGATAAGCAGGAGATTCTTGAAGGCGTCGACGATAAACAATCGTTACACCACCCCATGAATCGATGCAGTCCTGAATAGATTCACCTGACCCCTCACTTTGACAAATACGATGACCGTGTTCAACCCAAGTCTTAATCTGTCGACGATCCTTTTCATCAAACTGAGCCCAAAAGTTCTTTTCTTTCTCAGGCATGTCCATGGACTGATAACGGCGGTATACTCTTTTTACCATCTCTACATAATAAGCCTGAACCTCTGTTGCTGCATCAACACCTGTTAACCCCCCTCCAATCACTACTGCAGGCAAATTCACCTGAAGTGGGATCATGCTGTCAGATCTAACCGCCCCTGTAAGCTGAAGATTCATAAGAAAATCATTAGCCTGCATCATACCAGGCGCCATAGAACCCGGAATATTGATAGCATTAGGCAACCCTGCGCCCACCGCTAAAGACAAATGATCAAATCCCATCTTCTGAATGCTTTCAACAGTAACAGTCCCTCCAAACCTAACGCCTCCATAAACTCGAAAACGATCCCAACGAAGTAGGCCCAGATAAATTAATGTTAGAAAGTTCTTATCCCATCTTGCCGTGATACCATATTCAGCAACGCCTCCAAAACCAACAATGCTTCGTTGATCTAAATCCTTCCATAACTGTTGATAATCTTGAATAGGTTCATCTACCCATTGTTGAGGTAAAGGCTCTACTTTAAGGCCATCCATACCGACAACACTGCACCCTTCCATTAATAAATAATACGCCAAAGTAAACCCTGCTGGTCCCATTCCCATAACACAAACATTCTTATCTATTTTAGGTTTTGGTTTAGGTTGAGACAGTCTTAATGGCAACCACCTCATCAGTAATGCATAGATTTCAACCCCCCAAGGCAATGCCAATACATCCGTTAGCACCTTGGTTTCAACTTGAGGAATATTCACAGGGTCTTGTTTTTGATAAATACAAGACTTCATACAATCATTACAAATTCTATGCCCAGTTGCAGCACACATTGGATTATCAATCATAATAACGGCCAATGAAGCAATGGCTAAGCCCTCTCTTTTGAGAATATTCATTTCTGAAATTTTTTCATCCAAGGGACACCCTGTTAAAACACGCCCATGAGCATCTGTCTTTAACCCTTGAGGGGGTTCTGATTTTTTCACAGGAAAACCTGTTCTACAAAAGTCACCTTCTTTGCTGTGACAGTACACACAATAATGTATTTCATTGGCAACAGAACGAGCATCCATCCGTTGGTCTGTCAAAGAAAATCCCTGCCTAAGACGTTGAGTAACCCCTTTGAGTAGCCCTTGATCATTTTTATATTCGACCCATCCCTCTGGGTTGTGGCGTTGTGGAATATTAAAACTAACCCATTTTAATTGTTTTTCTTTTGAAGCTAGTAATTGATAAGAAGCCCAATAACTTAACTTTTCTAAATTTTCCTCATGATTACTATCTATCCACTTAACCGCTTGCATTGCTATTGTTAATTCGTGATCAAGACAGTTTTTAGAGATAAACGATTCAATCCAAACATCTAAGGATTGTTGACTGGGAGCTCCATCCATTTTAGTCATCAGTCTTCTTGCCCGCTTAAGCACCAATTCTTTCTTAAACTTGGCAATGGGATGTTCCTGAAGATAAGTCTGTTGTAAGGCCTCAACTTCATTTTCTATATTAAATAGCTTAGCTATAAAATCATCTAAGTAAGGAGCCAATGATAAAACACTGTCTGCAGAATAGTCAGGTTGTTGTTGATAACCTTGTAACTGATCGAGCAATGAGGGGTTAATCGCATGGAGGTATTCTTCAAATTTAGAGTCCAATACCTGCAGTCCCTCATCTGAACGCAAAGTTTGATAATCAATCCACCTAGTATTAAGCTTTGTCATAGCCACTCCCTCCAGGGGATAAGATACACAATAATCGACATTTAGCCAATGATTAGACTGATAAATCGTTTACAATAACCCTAAAGCCTTTTATGATAGGACAAAGATTGAGGTTCACATGTTACATAAATTATTCGTTACAATCAAAAAACGTTATCGAAGCCCTATTGATAAAGCGCTTGAAACATTTCGCAAGAACCGACCTATATCAAAATCACAAGAGGCTGAAATAAAAAAACATGAAAAGATACATCAACTCAGGGATAAAGCTCAACCCATTGAGCCAAATCATAAGATATGGGAAGACTTTTAACTAAGAAACAATAGCTTTATCTTTAAGAAGTTGTAAAAGTTCTCCACTGTGAAACATTTCAGTCACAATATCACTGCCACCAATAAATTCACCTTTGACGTACAATTGAGGAATGGTTGGCCATTGACTATATTGTTTAATGCCTTCTCTAATTTCAGGGTCATCTAACACATTGATCGAGGTAAACTCAACATTGAGGTGTTTAAGAACTGAAGCAACACGGGAAGAAAACCCGCACTGAGGCATACTGGGTGTACCTTTCATATATAAAACAACATCATTTTTTAAGATTTGTTCAGTCAATATTTCATCTATTTTCATGTTAATCCTCTTTTTTAACTTTGGTAACTAAAACTAAAGCGTGAATAGCTCTGCCCATATCATCACCTAAGGCTTGGTAAACCATGCGATGTTGGTTAATACGACTATGGCCTTCAAAACCAGTATAATAAACCGTTGCCTCGAAATGCACATTATCATTTGATTGAACGATAGCCTTTGATTCAGGCAAGGCTTGTTCAATCCGTTTTTGTATTGTTTGGCAGTCCAACGTAACCCCTGATATCAACTGACACCATTTTCTCACACCAATGAAAAATAATCAATTATTTTTTTTAAATCCGTGCATCAAAAAACTTTATTAATATAAACTTGGCAAAAACAAAATTAAAATGAACTGTTGTTTGGCATGATAAATTATTGTTAACCAACATCAATAACATAAAAGAACCATGAACAATATCGAACACTTGGTCAAAAAACCTCTTATATTTTGATAAAATAAATTTTCTAAGGTACAATTCTAATTTTAAAAGAGGAAAAGGATGACTTACGTAGTAACGGAACGATGCATACGATGTAAATATACAGACTGTGTTGAAGTTTGTCCTGTCGATTGCTTTCACGAAGGTCCCAACATGCTTGTTATTGATCCTGAGGAGTGTATTGACTGTAATCTATGCGTCTCTGAATGCCCTGTTGATGCCATCTATGCAGAAGATGACTTGCCTGAAAAACAACAAGAATTCACAGAAATTAATGCCAAATTATCACAAAAATGGCCTGTTATCAATATTCAAAAGCCCCCACCAAGCGATGCAGATGAGTGGAAAGATGTCCTAGAAAAGAAGGCATACCTTAAAGAAGATAGCGAATAAATTAAGAGTTTTAACGAAGCCTTAGATAACTAAGTTTTTCAACAAAATGATTGAACTGATTATCTGCACCCTGAGAAACCCTATACAATTGATCTGTCGTTTTATCAGAAGCTTGCCTGATAGTACTTCTAATCATTCTACCTCTTTTCTCAGATGCTGCAACCTTTCCTCTAACCATTTTTCTAAGGGCAATGGACTGCTTGGTTATCTCTTTTGAAATAGTTCTCTTAGCTATCCCAGCATCCTTTTGAATCTCACCCGCACCTAAACGAATTTGATCCACTTTAGTGGTCAATTCTTGAGAGACTTTCTGTGCACTACGTTCAACCCTGTTACCTGCATCAATACCTAGGCTAGTTGTAAAAACCAACCCCATAGAAACCAACAATAAACTTATCATAATATTCTCCTAAAACGCGCCCGGAGGGATTCGAACCCCCGACCGTCTGGTTCGAAGCCAGATACTCTATCCAGCTGAGCTACAGGCGCAACTAACCTAATACTAACGACGTCTATTTCATTTATCAACAAAATCGCACAATTTTCTTAAAATTAATTGTTTAATGCTAAAAACAACATACCCCACAGCCAAAAAATAATCGATGAGCACATAAAATTAGTGAACTAAAATTACAGCTGGCTGATGAGGAGGATTCATAGTATGTGGCTCGTCGTTTATTCGAAGATAGTCACTGATTAAGCTATTCTGAACATCATTAAATGGTCTATTATTATAAGGAGCACACTCATTACTTAAGACTTTATGCAGCAAATACTCATGAAAACCTTTATCATCAGAATTGACATACATGTCGATCCAAGCCGCTCGAACACTCGCTGAATACGAGGAAAATTTTTTAAAAAACCCAGACCATTCTGTATTATTAACCTCATGCAAACTTAACCATTGTAGTGCCTTCTTCATCGAAGCATCAGTAAGAAGTTCTCTAAGCCCTCCTACCGCAACAAGTTTAGCGTTTAAAAAAATTGAAGAGGAAGGAATACTTCCTCTTCTATCATTCGCATGAGCTGCATGGGTAAAACTATCAGATCGGGTTGGACGAAAAAGAGCCGGTGCTACACCGCTAATTTTCACATTATTAGGAGCATTCTTAACGGCATTGTTATCTAACGAATTCATCACTGCTTTTATATTGCCCTCACGTAAATCATTCCTGACCTCAACCCGATCAAAGTTGAGAAATAACAGTCTATTCTTCTGTAGAAGGTATACTAATTGTGATTTTTCCAGAAAATATATGAGATAAACAAATTTAGGAAAAGCCTTCAAACAATCTAGAAAACTTTTATCTTTAAAAACATCTTTAGAGGACAGATAAAAAAGATTCCACGGGTATACTTTTAGGGCATCGTACCAAACGATTGGTGACAATAACACAACCCATCTAATTATTTGAGCCAATGCAATGCTTAACAAACTAACAACCATTCTCACAATAATTTCCACCCTATTGTTTCCGCTGGTATCTATCATTACGATATCCCTACACGAATAATAAGTCCATCCTCTTTTAATTACAAGCCAAGAACTTGATCCACACAATAACTCAAAACAAAAAACAAACATATACTATACAATAGGTTGCATACAAATCATGCAACAATAACTATATTTTTTATCTGAAAAATTAATACCCTCAATGAAGATAACACCCCTTATCTGACAATATCTCAACACAAAAACCCATCAAAAGGTAAGATATTTCCGACACCATCTAAGAGATACCTCTAAAACATCTAATCTATTTTCTTGGCTACTTTAGATTGAATCCAAGCATACACTGCCCTTAAACCCATCGCCTCACCACCTTCTGGTCGGCCTGCTTTATTAGTCATATTAAATGCGTTCAAATCAATGTGTGACCATTTGATATCTTTACCCACGAATCGTTGTAAAAACAATGCTGCTGTAATTGCACCACCATACGGGCTAGACCCTGTGCTAGAAATATCAGCAACTGAAGAATTCAACAAAGATTGGTAAGGTTCCCATAAGGGTAATGGCCATAAACAATCCTCACATTCCTTAGAAACCTCTTTCAAACCTGCCTCCATCTGTTCATCATTTGAAAAATAGCAGGGTATTTCAAGCCCCATAGCAACCCTAGCTGCCCCAGTTAACGTTGCAAAATCAATCATCCAATCCGGCTTAAGCTCAGACCCATAAGCCAATGCATCAGCGAGTAACAAGCGCCCTTCAGCATCGGTATTTCCTACCTCAACACTCACTTTATTTCTTGAAATATAAACATCCCCTGGACGGAAAGCATCCCCTGAAATAGAATTATCAGCCGTTGGAATTAAGACCGTTAAGCTAATGGGAAGGTCCATCTGCCAAATAAGGTGAGCTAAGCCTAATACATGCGCTGCACCCCCCATATCTTTTTTCATCCAACGCATCCCCGAACTGGGCTTAATATCTAACCCCCCCGAATCAAAACAAACCCCTTTGCCAACAAGAATGATATGCGGAGCATTGTCGACTTTTTTCTGAAGCTGAATCATCGCTGGCGGACGAGTTGATGCTCGACCCACTGTTGCAACCAAAGGAAATTCTTTACGAAGTTTTGCTCCAAGCCATACTTTGCACTCAGCTTGATACATCTTGGCACACTGTTGACTTAATTCGACCATATCTCCTGGACCTAAATCTTCTGCAGGGGTATTAATCCAATCCCTTATTTGCAATATTGTTGAAGCAGTGGCCTTGGTTTCTGCAGAAACGCCCTCGATGCTAATGGATGGTTTCTGTTTGGGCTTACTTAAAAAGCGGTCAAATTCATACTGCCCTAACTGCCACGCCAGATAAACATCTGATTTCAAGTTAATGTCTATCAAATCATCCAAACGATAATTAACCTTAGGGGGTAATAAATCAGGTAAACCTGCAAACTGCCAAAAGGATTCATTGATATCATAACCAACATAAACACAGCGTGGCTCACCTGTTTGCGTAGCTACCCACAACCATTGACCTTTCTTTGCAACAAAACCTTGTGTTGAGGACAAGACCTGCAAACCAGAGTCTGTACTGATTAAACCCTTCCATGATTCTTCCGTTTCCAACTTGATAATAACCATGTTCATTCGATAGCTTCCTTTGCTGCAACATAATCTAAGTTAAGATCCTGAGCCGCATGCGGGCATGTCATCTGACCATCACAAACACTCAAACCCGCAAGTAAATATTGATTACTTTTAATTGCCTCTCGACCATATTTTGCTAACAAATGAACAAAAGGCAAAGTGGCATTATTCAAGGCCTGAGTTGACGTTAATGGAACAGCCCCAGGCATGTTGGTGACACAGTAATGGACAACCCCATGCTCAACGTATGTAGGGTTTTCATGAGAGGTGGGCCTTGAAGTCTCAAAACACCCGCCTTGATCAATCGCAACATCCACAATAACAGACCCAGGCTTCATCTTAGAAATCTGATTATCTGTCAATAACTTAGGGGCCGCTCTTCCAGGAATTAATACAGCGCCTACCACAAGATCAGCCCCGCAGACTTCCTTTTCGATATTTGAACAATTCGCATATAAAGTGCGAACTCGACCATAATAACTTCGATCAATTAATTCTAATGTCGGCATCGCTAAATCTAGCACCGTCACTTCAGCCTCCAAACCTAAGGCCATACGCAACGCATTGGAGCCCACAACACCTCCGCCGATGATAACTACTTTACCAGGTTTTACTCCAGGAACGCCTCCCAATAAAACCCCTCTACCTCCATTAAACTTCTGTAACACATGAGCCCCTGCCTGAATAGAAATCCTCCCCGCAACCTCACTCATCGGCTTGAGTAAGGGAAGGCCTCCTAACTTATCAGAAACCATTTCATAAGCAACAGCCAAACAGCCTGAGTCCATCAACCCTTTAGCCTGTGGCTTATCAGCAGCAAGGTGTAAAAAGGTAAAAATAATCTGATTTTTCCGAATAAGACCGTATTCAGCCTTTTGAGGCTCTTTAACTTTAATGATTAAATCAGCTTGATCATACACCTCTTTAGCAGAAGATAGGACAACTGCTCCAGCCTTGCGATACATCTCATCTAAATAACCTATTTGTGCTGCACACATGGTTTCAACACATACCTCGAAGCCCGCCTTGGTTAAGTCATAAACACTATCCGGGGTTAATCCTACACGGTACTCATGATTCTTAATTTCTTTTGGAACACCAATTCGCAACATCTCTAGACTCCTTGTTTACGCCTAGCAATCTACTCATATTTCTAGTCAAATGCAAGTTTCACGACCACTCTCTTGCTGATTTTCACTCCCCTGACAAAAAGAATATCGATAATAAAAAACAATTTATCATAAAAATATACTATAAATTATACTAACATAACCTTAGGATAAAAATGATAACATTAACCTTAACAGCTATTGTTGGTCTGATATTAACAATGCCCACTGCCCATGCATCTAATATTGAGGATTTATTTCAAGACTTGAGCATAGCAACTCTTGAAAACATTCGTGATAACGGAGGCATTAATAGAAGCTATATTTGTGACGAAATTCTCAGTACAGTTTATCGAGACCGTCATCATGTTATTACGGTTAGTGACAGGGTAGTCAACGGGGACTGGAAAATACAAACAAGCCCCTTAAATACTTATAAGCTTGCTTTATTACAAGAGATTTTTGGCTGCCCTAGTACTCAAATACAATGGGTTAAAGACAGTGCCTGTCAACGCTCTATTTATGGGAACATATTTATGTACGGCAACCCTAAAGCCCCCCTTCTCGATCGTATTGATAGTTCTGAATACTATGATAAACATTTCCTTATTTATAACACTAGCGACAAAATAAGCCCCAGTTCAATCACCAACCGTTATTGCCAAGAAGCTTCACCTTCGGTTGTCAATAAAATCAGAGAAGTTATCGATAAACAACATTGTAAAATTCTAATGAAAGATATTTATCAACAACCTTATGGCTATAATGATCATTGGCAAAATTATGATATTAATCATTTAGGAGGTGACTACATAGCCGTTGATTGGTCGATTATAGCTGATCAAGCCTCCATTGATGCTACAAGAAATTCTCTAGAACATTACAAAGATTTTTGTAACGTCGATGGCTATGAATCCTATGAAACTTATTTGCGGTGGATCGATTGGGTTGATGAAAGAATTGAATAAACTCTCTCAAGACTATGGATACAGAGAGTTGAGGCACTAACAACTAACCAGCTATACCCTATACAACTACTTTAAAAACTCGTTCATTGATAATTTACAAATAGCCAGGAAGAATCCTAACTCTTAATTAACAAGATCATCAGCCTGTTGAGTCCATCGCAGATAAGTTTCATAGGATTCATCGCCACCTCCATCACAATACCCCCTGACCTGCTCCAACTTATCATAAGTCTGATTAATTTTGTTCTGATTAGCTATAACTGACCAATCAACGGCTATGTAATCATCTCCTACTAAATGATTAATATCATAATTTTGCCAATGATCATTATAGCCATAAGGTTGTTGATAAATATCTTTCATTAGAATTTTACAATGTTCTTTCTCCAAAGATCTCCGTATGGTTGTTTTGGCATCCGTTGATGCATGCGAGCAATAATCTATTCTTTGCAAAGAATTATTCTCAATGGAGTCGATTGCCCTATTGATGGCAGATGTTGAAATATGATCTTTAAGTGGGCCTTTATGGTTCCCGCTATCAATATACAATTTCCCATAGATAAATCTTTGACACGCACTGTCTTTAACCCATTGTATTTGCTTACTAGGGCAGCCAAAAATCTCTTGTAATAAAGCAAGCTTATAAGTTCTTAAAGCCTTTGTTTGTATTTTCCAGTCTCCGTTGACTACCCTGTTATTAACAGTGATAACATTATAAGGGTCTCGATAAACTGTACTAAGGATATCCTCACAAACCGTGGCCCTATTAATGCCTCCGTTATCGCGGACATTTTCAAGAGTTGTTTGACTCACATCTTGAATCCACCCCTCTATATTCAATTCTTCGGATGCATGAGCAGTACACATCATCACTATCAAATAAATCACCGCTGTTAATTTTATAGTTATCAAGTTTTTCTCCAAACAATATAACGTTAAAATATTATAGAACAATTTTATTAAAAAATCTTATTTTTCAACCACAAGAAACTCTCAACAATAATATTAATTTTCCAGAACAGCTTGATAATGAGCATAGTCTTTAAGGTAAAGGTTTCTTGACTTTATTCAACAGGCATGATTACCATCATTAGATGGACTGGTCAGATTTACTTGCTGAAGAAAAAAGCAAACCTTATTTTAAAGCAGCTGTTGATTATGTGAATACCCAACGAGCTCAAAATAAAATCATTTACCCTAAGAATGACAATATTTTCAATGCCTTCAAATTAACTCCCCTGGAATCAGTTAAAGTAGTTATTCTGGGTCAAGACCCTTATCATGGGATCGATCAAGCTCATGGGCTATGCTTTTCTGTCCCCAAAGGCATACCCGCTCCCCCTTCTTTGAAAAACATTTTTAAAGAAATGAATCAAGATCTTAACCTAACAGTCCCCCAGCACGGATGCTTAGAATCATGGGCCAAGCAGGGCGTATTACTCCTGAACACCATTCTTACTGTCGAGCAACATCGAGCCCATTCCCATAAAGACATCGGCTGGGGAACATTTACCGATGTGGTCATTGCTAAGTTAAGTCAATGCAAACCTCACCTTATATTTTTACTGTGGGGCTCTCATGCAATTAAAAAGTCTGAACTTATCGATAAAACAAAACACTCTATTCTTACCGCTCCACACCCCTCCCCCCTTTCAGCTCACCGTGGATTCTTAGGTTGCCAACACTTTTCTAAAACCAATAAAATCCTAGATAAAAAACAACAGCAAGGTATCAACTGGAATCTAGTGTCATAACTTAGGCACACATAATTAAAAGTATTTTTTGCTTTACAAAACCTCTACAATCCACTATCTTTTTTATTTCTATTTTTAAATTTGAGCTCATGCATAAATTTTATAACACCCCTACCAAATACTCGAAACCGCAAAATTTTGTTGATTTGCAAAAGATAAAACACACCCTACAACAAGCTGAAGAAACCTATGAAGACTGGGTAAAAACCCAAAAAGAATTAACCGTCGATCCTTGTAATATAAAACCATTTTCTACACTCATGAAAAACTTGGGAAAAACATGGAAATTCCCTGACACTTATCTCTTAATGACGGGTGTTCACAAAAGAAAATATAAAAAGCCTAAATACCCGGAAGACATACCTTCCAGAATTTCCAACACACTCGGCATTCCCGTTGAATTATCTACCAAAACAAACTCGACTAAAAATACCCGGTTGCCCCACCAAAAAACAAATGCCAGAGCAGAGCTACAACTTTATAATGCTCTAATACATAGCCAAATCATTGACAACGAAGATCATTTAGACACTTTCATTGTTCTATCTGTCGATCTATGCAACAAAACTTCATCCGAATTACCTAAATACATATGGGAAATGCTCTACAATGATGCTATGTTCTGCTGTGAAATAGCCTTAAAAAATTTGCAACAACACCCTAAGCCTGGGGATAATCTATTCGGAATAATGAATGAATTAGCCAATAACTACCTAGGAACGATACTATCCAGTCATTCCCCTTCACTTGAAGACAACCATAAACCCTCAGTTCAATACGAGGAAATTATACAATTCATCACTAAGCACCACTACAATTCAAGCCTACTCGAAATGTATATGAATAGTATCCTGCTAATCTCAGAGTCGAAAAAAGAACCTAGAAGCTACCTTCAATCAATAGAGATGATGCTCCATACATGTGCTCCAAAAGAACGGGTAGAGTTCCTTATTGAAGAGGCACAAAAAAAATCTAGAGGCTATCTTGAAACCCTCGACACTATTCTTGAAACATGTACTCAACAAGAGTACTTAGATTTCCGTGATAAGCTTATCTTAACAAAACAAGTAGCCATCAAACATTATGCTGAAAATAATTCTTTAAATGGATCCATTAGCACTAAACTAAATCATATCATCGAAAAAGCCTCCTCATATGGTGTAGTCAAAGAGGTGGTCTTCTTCATGACCAGCTTGAGAGACATCCTAACGTTGATCAATACTTCACCAAGAAATGAAGCTCTATTAGAAATTTTAAATGTTTTTGAAGATCTTATGCAGCCATCCAACCTTAGAGTCATTTATTACTTATTGAGCCAACCATCAGAACTAAGGATTAGCACAAAACCTTTCCATAAATTAGCACTCATATTACTATCTCAAGAACAATCCTGTATTGAAACGCTTAAAACAATAACCAAAGATAACCGCTACCCCTATGAACTACATTGGAAAATCATGATCAACGCTCAAAGAACTCACTTAGGCCTTAATCATAAAAAAACTTATGACTTTATTCATCATTTTCAAAAAGATTTATTTAAACCTCTCTCATCAAGCCTCATCGATCACCTCAACGGTAACCACTATGCTTCAATGAGCTCTTACCAATATACTACTTATAATAGCATAGACAAATTTATCACAAACCCAGAAGAACGCTACAGTAGCTTCAGTGATTCAACATCAGGCTTCAACACACCTATTAATATAACACCTAAGCTAGGTCCTTCAGCTACCCATACTTTAAAAGATCCCAATCAACAGTTTGCGCCTGTAGAACAGCCCATGATATCGATGAAAGGATTAAATATCTAGAAACCATTAAATAATCAATATAATATTTAATACGTTGGCTCTGCTGACTTAATGCAGGGAATCTCACGCAAAGTTTTCAAGAACTCATCTGAAATTTGTACGCTTGTTGTTTTTAAGGGAAACGTTACATAACCTTCCTGAAAATGATATTTTAATCTAACTTCACATTGCCCTTGAAAACGCTTAAACACATAGTTCATCCTGATTAGTTCTTCTGAGAAAGAAGACGTAGAGTTCAGTTCAACAGATAAAAAGTTAACCATGGACTCACGAAAACTTGCCAAGTCAACAATGCGCTGACATTTCATTCGACATCGCCCAGAATAATCATCTTTTGAGCAAGTTCCCTCAACCACCAATAAAACGTCATTTTGTAATAAGTGTCTATATTCATTAATAATAGGCTCTGTTAATAAAACATCAATTTGACCGGTATAATCTACCAATGTTGCAAAAGCAAACCGCTTGCCCTTCTTGTTAATCAGTGTTCTCATACCTTGCAATTGCCCTAAAAAGCTCACCAACCCATTAGGGTTTCGGTTTAAACTTGCTGCAGGACTTAACCCCAAGAATTGATATTCTTTTGCAAACTGTTGAGTCGGATGACCTGAATAATAAAAACCCAAAGCATTTTTTTCATTCTCGAGTCGCTCTATTAATGTCCACTTAGCGACATCTACATACTTAAAACTATTAACAACACCCTCACTTGAAACTTGAGCAAATAAATCTTGTTGACCACTTTTCTGCTCCTCTTTGACCTGGTCTCGATGTTTAAGCGCTTTATTAACTGATGCAAATAAGATGCCTCGATCTATCTTCCACCCATCCAGTGCCCCACTGGCAATCAAAGCCTCTAGTGTGCGTCGATTTAAGCGTTGATCGACCCTCAAACAAATATCCAATAAATCCTTAAAGACACCGCCCTTCTCCCGAGCACTAATAAGATCTTCAATAACCTGTTGACCTAAGCCCTTAATAGCACCCAACCCATACAATATTTCCTTATCATTAGTAACTGTGAACATGTATTCACTTTGATGAATATCCGGGGATAACACTTTACACTTACAGGCCCTGGTTGCTCGAATACTGTACAAAACTTTATCCGTATTATCCATATCAGAAGATAACACTGCCGCCATAAAGGCTTCTGTATGATTAGCTTTCAACCATGCTGTTTGATAAGAAATAAGAGCATACGCAGCTGAATGCGACTTATTAAAACCATAACCGGCAAATTTTTCCATTAAATCAAAAATCTGACCCGCTACTCCTCCATCTATATTGAGGGTTTTAGAGCCTTTCAGAAATATTTTTCTCTGCTTTGCCATCTCTTCTGGCTTCTTCTTCCCCATGGCTCGTCTTAAAAGGTCTGCTGCCCCTAATGTATACCCTGCCAATACTTGAGCAATCTGCATCACCTGCTCTTGATATAAAATCACACCATAGGTTGTCGACAAGATAGGCTCTAAGGCAGGGTGTAAATATTTAACCTCTGCTCGACCATGCTTTCGATCAACAAAATCATCAACCATCCCAGATTGTAAGGGCCCGGGCCTAAACAAAGCGACCAATGCTATGAGATCTTCAAAACAGTCCGGCTTTAATCGTCGTATTAAATCTTTAAAACCTTGTGATTCAAGTTGAAATACCCCATCAGTTGAACATTTTTTTAACAGTTGAAATGTTGATAAATCATCCAAGGGAATGGTATTAATATCAATCTTGAGGTCCGAACGTCTGATTACATTTTTAATCGCCCAATCAATAATTGTTAATGTTCTTAAACCCAAAAAGTCAAACTTTACAAGACCTATTTGCTCAATATCATCTTTATCAAATTGAGTGACTAAGTTTGAACCATCCGACTCACAATACAATGCCGTAAATTCTGAAAGCGGCTTTGGTGCAATAACAACACCCCCTGCATGCCTACCTACATTACGAATAACGCCTTCAAGCCTTCGACTTAATTTCATTAACTCTGCAACCGTTTCATCTTGCTTAATCATATCCCCTAAAGCAGGTTCTTGAGCAAGCGCTTTCTCAAGGGTCATGCCGACTTCAAAAGGGACCAATTTCGCTATTTTATCAACAAACCCATAAGGCTGCCCCATGACTCGTCCCACATCACGAATCACAGCCTTAGCTGCCATGGTGCCGTAGGTAATAATTTGAGCCACGCTATCACGACCATATTTTTGAGCGACGTATTCAATCACACGATCTCTGCCGATCATACAAAAGTCAATATCAAAATCCGGCATTGAAACCCTTTCAGGGTTCAAAAATCTTTCAAAAAGCAACTGATACTCTAAAGGGTCTAATTCGGTAATACCTAAAACATAGGCAATCAAAGAACCTGCCCCTGAACCTCGACCTGGGCCTACCGGAATTCCCTGATCTTTGGACCATTGAATAAAGTCAGCTACAATCATAAAATAACTTGAAAAGCCCATGTTGTTAATAATAGCTAACTCAATCTCAAGGCGCTCATCATAAGGTTTGCGATCTTCAACCCTTAACTGCTTTAAACGAAGTTCCAAACCATCTTTTGATGCTTTTTCAAAATAACTTTCAACTGAATCATAGCCTTCAGGAATAATTTCCGGCAGGTAAGTTTGATCAAACTTCATCGATACAGTACAACGCTTGCTAATTTCAACAGTATTCACAACAGCCTGAGGAACATCTGCAAACAAAGTCACCATATCCTGTTGACTCTTTACGTACTGTTCAGGTGAGAAATCTGAACGGTTATCACTGCCTCCGAGCAACTCTCCATGGTTGATACAAACCCTGGCTTCATGGGCTTCATAGTCTTCTTTATGATTAAAACACACTCCATTTAAAGCCACCACAGGCAAGTCCATTTCACTGGCTAATTTTAACGAAGCATCAAAACATGCTTTATCTGCTTTAGAAAGGCGATGAAGCCCTAAATAAAAACTATCCTTAAACGTCTCTGCCCATCGACTAATCAACGCGGGGTTAGCTTCAACAAGGCCTTGTCGTCCCGGGGATATAATAACCCACTCCAACGTTTCTTGGTTCATGAGCCAATCTAAACTCAACATGGGAAGATGCTCATGCACGGAGTGTTGATAGGCATAGGTGATAGCATGAATAAGCTGTTGGTAACCCTGATTGTTTTTAGCTAGGGCGATCATCCTATAAGAACGTCCTTTCAAACTGACCAGAAACTCCGTACCAATAAGAGGTTTAACCCCCCCTGCAATCATTTTTTTATAATACTTTATCCAAGCAAACACATTCGATAAATCTGTGATTGCCATGGCGTTCATTTGATTCTCTTTGGCCTGATCAACCAAGGCTCCAAGTTTGGCAATGCCTTCATGAACCGAGTACTCAGTATGCACCTGTAAATGAACAAACTCTTTTAGTTGCATGCCATAACCTCTAAACACCTTCTGACTGGAGCAAAGCTTTTACGGTGAGCTTTGCAGGGGCCTAATTTCTGAAGAGCCTGTTGATGCTCTTTAGTCCCGTACCCCTTGTGGTTTGCAAACCCATAACCTGGATAAACATGATCATAAACATGCAATAAATCATCTCGAAAAGTTTTAGCTAAAACAGAAGCGGCTGAAATTTGCAAACAATGCAAATCTCCTTGAATAATAGCTTTAGATGAGTAATCCCAATCAGGCAGCATATGCCCATCTACCAAAACCTCTTTGGGCTTGACCCATAAACCTTGGACTGCTCTTTTCATTGCCAGCAAAGTGGCTGCTAGAATATTCATTGTATCAATTTCTTCTGCCGTAGACCAGGCAATAGACCAAGCAATAGATTCTTGAGTAATAACATTTCTAGCGATATCTCTTCGTTTCTTCGTCATTTTTTTTGAGTCGGTAAGGCCTGACCAAGAAAAGTTAAGAGGAAGCATCACTGCTGCTGCAACAACAGGTCCAGCCCAAGGGCCCCTCCCTGCTTCATCAACACCCGCAACTATAGTGTCAGCCATACCCAAAACCCTCAAATATTTATACAGCATTATGCGATAAAATCATCATAATCTCCAGAACATTTAATGAATTTCACCACTCAATATATCACCCCTCTGTCGAGATCATATTTGGTATATAAAACAATTAAAACCCCTTGATTTATTATCATTTCTATACCATAAAAATATTTTTTCCTCGAGCAACCTTGGCTATCGCATCAACTTATCACAAAATTACGCCTTGATTTTACGAGTAAATATTGCCATTATAGACATCTTTAACTACGATTCAAACATGACAAAATATGACCATATTATCGTTGACTTTGATGGCACCTTATTTGATAGCCACCCAGCTGTTGTCAAAAGCCTAGAGAAAACTCTACTACATTTTCAGCTCCCTTCATCACCAACCTTGATAGAATCATTAATCCGACGAGGTCTTTCACTCAAATCCATGCTTTCTGAACTGACCTCAAATGCACACCCTTTAATGGATGAAATGATAAAATACTACCTAGAAAACCATCCAGAAGATGCTATTAAACACGGCAGTTGGTACCCATTAGCTCTAACTTTTCTAGAGTCTATGTGTACCCAGTACACAGTTTGGATTGTATCGAACCGTCAACAAACAACGTTAGATGCGATTTGTCATCACTTTAATATTACTCAACCCGATCGCATTCTAGGATCAACTCCACTTCAGGCCATAAAACCCAATAAAATGCCTTTCTTTGAGTTACTCCCCGATAAACTTACTCAACCCTCCATTAAAAGGTTGGTCATCGGCGATACCATTGTCGATATTTCATTTGCCCAAGCCTTGAAGTGCGATGCGGCCTGGGTAGAATACGGCTATGGAAGATGGGAAGACCTCAACCATTTACCCCTACATTTTAAGTGGGCAAACATGGATGAGGCCCTCCAGGAATTAAACCCATGACCACACTAATGATTTCAGCAGCTGAAGCCTCAGGTGATCACCACGCGTCTCAATTAATTCAAAACAATCCCTCCATTAATTTTATCGGTATGGGGGGAACATTATCACAACAAGCAGGCTTGACTACGCTAGTCAATTCCAATGACTTAGGTGCTGTAGGTCTTGCTGAAACTTTTCAAAAATTATATAAAAACATTCAAGCACTCAACACCCTAAAGCAAGCATTAAAAACCAATAAAAACATACAAGCCCTTATTGTTATTGATTGCCCTGAATTCAATTTAAGGCTTGCTAAATATGCTCATAAGAAGCTTGGCATAAAAGTTATTTATATCGCACCCCCCCAAATTTGGGCCTGGAGAAAACACCGAATCCATGCCATCAAAAAATATATTGATCATGTTGTTTGCCTGTTTCCGTTCGAGCCTAAACTATACCATCAACATAACGTGAATTATTCACTGGCTAAGAACCCTTCATTAATTGCGATGGAAAAAAGTCCCTTATTTACTTATGCCCCTCAATCTAAAGTCATAGCGCTCCTACCAG
Organism: Gammaproteobacteria bacterium; assembly: GCA_036012865.1. Classification (GTDB taxonomy): domain Bacteria; phylum Pseudomonadota; class Gammaproteobacteria; order Comchoanobacterales; family Comchoanobacteraceae; genus DASCQC01. The sequence continues at coordinate 43,829 of DASCQC010000025.1, read as the reverse complement.
GCAGTCGTTCTTCAGAGATAAAAAATCACCTTGAAATTATGATACAATCCATTCTGGGCAATAAAAAATTAAACCAACATTCTATATTAGTCATAGAATCAGACCCTTGTCATAAAGAATATATACAAAGTATAACCCAATCATCACCCCGTACCCGATACATCTCCAGATCAAGTTGTCACCGTATTCCTATCTCTTTCGCGTTGGCTGCATCTGGTACAGTCTGCTTAGAACTTGCAATATGTCAAATCCCCTTTGGGGTCATCTACAAAACATCCCCCATAACCACATTTCTACTCAAGCCTTTCATCAACGTTAAATATTTTTCTTTGCCCAATATCATTATGAACAAGCCCATTCTAACTGAGCTTATAAAAATTCCACCGTCTTTTCAAAACCTAGCTAAACTCATTGAGAAACTCAATCAGGAATCTTATCAAAAAAAGTTAATCACTGAACTTAAAGACCTGAAGAAAAAACTTAATAATCACGATGGAACGATGGGATCCATTCTTTTACACTGGCTATCGAAGCAACCCTCTCTTTGATTTTTCCTCAATAAAACCTTTTAACTCCTTGCCCAAAGGGTGATTAAAACCCTCTAATAAAACCAAAGAAGACCCCATTGACTCATTGTTTCTAAATAAGATTCTATATGCTTTTTTTAGAAAAGAAAGATCATCTGCACTCATTCCTGCTCGCTGCAAACCAACCTTATTTAAGCCAAATGTTTTGGTAGTTTCGCCCTTACTTGCCACTAAAACAAAAGGAGCTACATCCAAAGTTATGACGGCTGATACAGCAATAAAAGATAACCTTCCCAAACAGCAAAATTGATGAACCCTAACATTAGCACTGAGGGTTACCTTATCCTCAACGATAACCGAACCAGCAAGGGTAGCTCCATTCACCAAACAAACACCATCACCAATCACACAATCATGCCCAACATGCGCACTTGTCATAAAATAATTATCATGACCTATTTGAGTTACCCCAGATAATTCATCATGACCTCTGTTGACGGTACAATATTCATGAAATATATTTCTATCTCCAATGATTAATTGCCCTGAAGCTGCATCGTGCTCTCCTTGAAATTGAGCATCGCCTCCTATGGAGGCAAAAGAGTGAATTGTATTTTGGTTGCCTAGTGTTGTATTTTTATGTATTAACCCATGGGCATGAATCACACAACCCTCACCAATTTCAACATTAGGTCCAACACAAACATAAGGCCCAATGGATACATTTTTTCCTACCTTACAAGAGGGGTGTATCACTGCTGTTTCATGAATAACTGCTGATATAGCACCTAACTCCATTTCATCAATCATTTCTCTAACACCAAAAGTATCTTAGCATTGGCCATCACTTCATCCTGATACCTAGCCTCAGCTGAAAACCAATATAACCCTTGCTTATCTTTTTCAAGCTCCGCATATAAATCTAGGCTCATGCCGGGAATAACGGGTGATCGAAAACGCGACTTATCGATGCCTCCTAAGAAAAATTCTTTTTGCTGACCTTCTTTCTGTTTAAGCAAAATACCAGCACACTGAGCTAACGCTTCGATGATTAATACCCCTGGCATAATTTTTTTCCGCGTAAAGTGCCCTGTAAAAAAAGGCTCATTAACCGTCACACATTTGGTTGCTCTAATGGAGTTTGAATCCATACTATCGACTCTATCCACCAATAAAAACGGGTAACGGTGGGGAAGAATATTTTGAATTTCGTCAATATGTATCATTGCTCTCTCTCTTTTTTATTGCGACGTACCATCGCAACCACAAATTTCACCCATTGCCTATGAGGCATTAGTGGCCATAAGGAAGAGCTATAAACACCTGGCACTTGAATTGATTTTGCAACCTTTGCCCCACCAGTTAGCGTCACCTTATCACAAATAACAAGGTTATCTGAAACCCCTACTTCCCCGCCAAGCAAACAATAATCTCCTATTTGCGTGGAACCACCAACAGAACTTTTACAGGCAATAACCGTGTGTTTACCGACGATAACATTATGGCCCACCATCACTTGGCTACCTAGTTTTGCCCCATCGGATAGGATCGTTTCATTAAAGGCTGCACAATCCACTGTACTGTTTGAACCTATTTCCACAGCCCGTCCCAAACACACTCTGCCAATTTGAGACACCCTTAGCCAATTTTTATTATCCTCATCAAAAACAAACCCAAAGCCATCAGCACCCAAAACAGTATTCGCATGTACAACACAATCATCGCCAATCAACGTATTAGGGTAACACTTAACTCCCGCATGCAAGTAAACATCTTGACCAATAGTAACATCATTGCCAATCACAACTCCTGGGCCAATCATAGACCCTGAACCAATCGATACCCGATCGCCAATTGTCACATAAGGAGCACACGATACTTCCTCTGCAATAGCACAACCTTTACCTACCGTACAAGTTGAGTGCAAACCTGCAGGGCCTTTTTCTTTCGGGTGAAGGCAATTAGAAATCTTAGCAAAAACAAGTCTAGGGTTAGCAACAATCAAAGCATTTCGCTTACAATCTACTCCCATATCAGGATCAACAATAAGAATAGCTGCTTGGGATTTTTCTAAAAAGTGTTTATATTTTGGGCTAAAAATAGCACTGATATCATTAGAGTTTGCCTCACCGACAGACGCTATTGACTCAAACCTGCAAGCAGGATCACCGATATAACTGGCATTGAAGAACTTAGCAAGAGAGGCTAAATCTTTGCTTATATTTTTCATTTTCAACTAAAAGGGCCATAAAAACGGCCCCTTTTAAACTTAACTATTTAATATCTTTAGCAACTTGGCTAGTGATATCAATCTTATCTGTATTATACCATGACTCAGTTTTATTAACGACCAAGGTATATTGATTTCTTTCAGCTATTTTAGAAACAGACAACCTTACTTTTTCCATAGCGACTTTCATCAAAGAGTCTCGCTGAGCTAAAAATTCTTTTTGAAGCTCCATTTCCTTGGATCTTAATGTGTTTTGTTTAGCTGTTAACGCTTTCTCTTGAGCCTGTTGATCTTTCTTACCCAGGGTTGTGCTTTTCTTTTTATAAGCATCATATTCTGCTTGCAAAGCCTTGAAATCCTTACCTAAAGCATCTGCTTTCTTGGTAAAAGATTCATGAGCTGATTTTAATTTCTCAGCATATTTGGATTCTTGAATAACTTTATTAGCATCAATAACGGCTACGCTGGACGCGTCCGGAGCGGCTATAGCGACCGATGACAGTAAAAGCCCTGATGAAACTAAAGACAATAAAACTCTATTTAAAATCATATTCCTACCCTAAATTTAAATGATTGATACAAAATACTAGCATGTTTTCTACCAACGAACAAGCTCAGTTAAAGATTTTTCCTACTGTAAGACTAAACCTTTTCTTTCTATCCCCTGGCTGCATATGAAAAGGGTGAGCAACAGCTACTGCCAAAGGACCTACCGGAGTTTTAATCTGTGCGGCCATACCAGCCGAATAACGTACTAAATTGGATTTAAAACTCCCCATAAAAACATTACCCGCATCTAAAAACAAAGAAGGTGTAAATATTTCTTGCTCAAAAACAGGGACAATCAAATCCAACCTCAATGTTGTTAAGAAATTCCCCCCCACACTCACGCCTTTGGTCGTCTTTTCTCCTAGTGAAGAAGTAGAATAGCCACGAACAGAAGTCAGACCCCCTGCATAAAATCGACTATAAAAAGGCATGTCCCCTTTAATACGGCCATACCCTCGACCATAACCAACTTTCAACGCAGCCCTTAAAATCCAAGGATCATCGAGCTTATTCTTAGCCAATCGAAAAAACTGGGCAACGTTAAAATCAGCCTTATAGAAAGGCAATGAAGAATGACCCACATCAAGTGTATGAGACCACACTAATTTAGACCTCAAACCCTCTGTAGGTTGAACCACCTGATCTAGTCTAGTGTAGCCCACCGAACCAACCAAGGTAGTATTGTGGTAATCCGAACCGTAATTGTTGATAAAGTCGATAACATAAGGGGCAAAATTTGAAGTATCTTTGGGATAAACTCTATCAAAACTATACTCAAGATTCCCACCTAACCTCCAATCATCAGTAACAGGGTATGTCAAACCCAAACTGAGCTTCTGCCCATCAATGGTATAAGTGCCCTTGCTTAACTTACTAAAATCCGTCTTTTTACTAGAAAAATAAAGATTTTGAGTTAAATCTGTTCCCCAAAAGTAAGGCTGACTATACCCCACACTTATCTCATGACCAACCCTAGAACGCCCTAATTTTAAAAGAATATTGCGACCTGTTCCAAAAAAGTTCGCATCTTCATAAGAAATGCTTCCTGAAATCCCTTGGTTTTCTATATAACCTAGCTCACCACGAATCATTGATGTTTTTTCTTCCTTCAGCATCACAATCAAATCAACTTCTTTACTTGAAACTTGCTGAGGGGTAATGTCCACCTTACTAATATAAGGAAGGTTCAACAGCCTGCGCTTGGATTCTTCAACATTATACCGGGAGTAAACCTTCCCCTCCATTTGCTTTAAGGCGTACCTTAATACATAGTCATCTGTTTGTAGGTTTCCACGGAAATGAATAAAACGAACTTGGATCTTATGGCCTTTATGGACTATAAATTCAAGGTTGATAGATCCCTTCTTATCATTCATTCGAGTTCTTAATTCAATTTGAGCAGAAGGGTACCCTAACTCAGAAAAGCGCTCCATTAAATAGTCCCTCACTTTGGATAAACGCTGTCTGGAAAAAACCTCTCCCTTAAGTGTCCCAAGAACTTCAGGGTGCTTCTTTAATTCATCTAGGTGCTTTCTAATTAAAGAAAAGCCTTCAAATTTTACAGAATCAATCTTAAATTGAACCCCTTCTTTAATATCAACATAAATCTTTACTTCATGTTTATCTTTAACATACTTCACTTTCTTATTGACCTTAGCCATTAAAAAGCCTTTATCCATGTAAGCTTCTTTAATCGCCTCAATACCCATATCAAAGCGCATACGAGAATATCGATCATCTTTTATGATAAAAGATAAGAAGTGTGTTTTTCTAAAGCCCAATAATTGACTCAGCTCCCATTTAGAAAATTGAGTATTGCCTTGATACTTAACCGAAGATACTTTCATCTCTCCGCCTGGATGAATAGTCACTATAATATCGATTGAATTCTTCCCAATATTTTTTAAATCGTAGTTAACATCCACATCAAAATACCCATTCATTTCATATTCTGTTGTTAAAGAAAACAGGAGCTCTTTTAACTTCTGAGGATTAAAAACCCTTCCTTTTTTGATTAAAAAATTATTTTTAAGCTCATCCAATTGTCCTTTTTTATATAAATCTCCACCCTTAATAACCACTTTTCTAATAATTGGGTTTTCATGAACATACACGACCAAAGAGCCCTTTTTAATCGCTAACTCGACCCTATCAAAAAGGCCTGTAGCATAGAGTTTTTTAGTCGCATCATTCAACGCATAGTCATCAACATCATCTTTTTTACTAATGGGTAAATATTTCATCACCGTTGAGTGCGGCAAAACATTGGCTCCCTTTATTTTAATGCTCTTAACAATTTCCGCAAAACTACTTGCACTGACCAACAGTAAAAAGCTTAAAAGTAAACTGCGTTGAAACATCTTAAATCTCCTTAAGTCGATACCATAACAAACCTTCAGTAATTTTTGAACCTAAAAAACATATTCTCTATAAATTTACGCGGATAAAATAAAACAAAACAAAAAAAATGGATAAATTTTTACTATAAACAATATGAAGGCTTCAAGAGGCACACAATGCAAAAAATCTTTCCTAACAACTTAGCTACTTCATCCATAGGTATAGCGTTTAAGTTAGATAAAAAGCCAATTGACTATCTAAACTGGAATGGTTATCAACCGATTTTATCCCAATTCCAAACTCAAGTCGTTGGCCTTATGAAAGACGAAAAATACTATACTTTTAACGCACCTGAAAAAAAATTCGAAGTGATCTCCCCCATTCCTGAATTAAACACAACCGGAACCTCCCTAAAAAAAGATCCAGACCATTTCAACCCTATTGCCAAAATACAGACCCAAAAAGATAGACAGAACCTTTTTCTTTTTACGACCACGGATCCTGAAGGAAATGATTTTTCCCAAGGGTACATACAGGAAACAGCTACACAACAAATCAAACAGTTAAGCACCCCTGATAATAAGAAAGAACTCGACTGGGGGGGATATCAACCCATCTACTCTAACGGTGCGGTAAACGAAATCATACTACTTGAAAAAAATAGTCAATATTACAAGTTAGATAAAAGCGGAAACTATCAAAAGATCGATGAACCGAAAGAACTCAAAACCAATCAGGCTGGAGAAAAACATTCAAACCCATTTAAATCCAGCCTTTACAATACCATCGCTCTGGTAGAAAAAGACCACCTCATATTGAAAAAAGACTTGCTTCCAGATAACACAACAATAAAAAGTTATAACCCCTCACTACCAGAAACCCCACTCAATCAATTGACATATAACCCTCCATCCCCGATAGATTACATTGATTGGGGGAATTATGAGCCCGTACTTTCCAAGGACAATGAGGTTCTTCTACTCAAACACACCTCTTCACAGAAATATTATAAACTAGCGGATAGTTATGGAGCGTATGAGAAAGTTTCTAAACCTTCTAATATTCAAACAAAGAGCAATCGTCTTTACCTTGAAACAAAGGACGGAGCTATTACTAGACCGATTATGTTTGTAAAAGACAGTGATCCTTTAACACTTGAAGCAAGCACACTGATGGATCCAGAGGGCAATATTTTCAAAAAAAAGAGATCCGATGTTACCACGGAAGAAAGAGAGGGCACAGTACACCCTTTAGGCAATACAAAAGAGGGTAACACAAGCCTTGACAACACCCACACCAGAAAACTATTATCCAACAATTTAACCCATGTCATTCAAGGATGGAAAGCGGGCCATCCTAGTCTAGACTATGCTCGAAATGGGTACATTTTAAAATCACATGAGAACAAATGGACAGGCGGAGAAGGTCTCCTCTCTAATGATGCTCTACAGCAATGGAATAACGATCGTGATCTATTCATTCAATCTTCTGGCTTAGATCTAGCATTCAAAAAAATCATGAACAAGCCAGGGTTTCAAGCACAGAATTTTCATCAAATAAACCTAGCAACACTTGGCCTATATGTTCCCACTCAAGTATTTTCTGAAATTCACCCCCCAGTTACGATAACCAAGGATCCTACTACAAATGAATTACGTGCAACTGCTACAACTATCTTCTTACCTAACACCACAATTATTTCTGATACAGGAGATCCTAAACATTATATAATGCTCCAAAATAACGGTCGAATAACTTCAAAAGAAATTTCCTCTGAAAAATTCAACGAATTTAAGGCCATTCTTAAATCAAAGACAAAGACCCTAGAAGATCCTTCAGCTGAAGAAAGCTATCAACTTATTGAAGAAGTTGCCAAAGAGCTCCAACTGATAGACTCAACGGCATCAATCGCCAAACCTGGAAGTTACACGATAAAAACCCTTATCGATAAAGAAGGAAACTCGACTATAGAGGAGTTTTCTATTCAAACAGATATGCCCGAACTGTATGATGGAAAAACATCTACCCTAACTCCCCTACTTGACAAAGATTTAACTCAAGCAAAAACAAATAGATTGCTTTTATTGTCACACAATCTACCTGATGAAAAATTAAACACCCTAATTGAACGCCTAACCATCGCAGGAGCTCTCTTAATAAAAGACCCTTCTTTACCCATCGAAAACCTTAATACAAGGATTCAGGATACCTTCCAACAAGCCCGCGATGAAAACAAGACCCCCTATGAAATCATCAGCCCAACCCCCTCTTTTTTGCAGAAGGTGCTCAATTATTGGACAAAGAAATCGGCAGAAGAAAAATCGAATCTACAAGTCCCCCAACTATCGGGACCTATTACACTAGAGTCACTGATAGCCATCAAAAACACTCTAGATAAAAACCCCGCCAAAGATATATCTTTAGTCGAAGAACTAGACGAATTCATCAAAATAATAAACAAACCAACACCTGAACAAAAACCTGAACAAAAACCTGAACCAACACCTGAACCAACACCTGAACCAACACCTGAACCAACACCTGAACCAACACCTGAACCAACACCTGAACCAACACCTGAACAAAAACCTGAACAAAAACCTGAACCAACACCTGAACCAACACCTGAACAAAAACCTGAACAAAAACCTGAACCAACACCTGAACCAACACCTGAACCAACACCTGAACCAACACCTGAACCAACACCTGAACCAACTTGGCTACAAAGGCTTAAGGAATTTTTCTCTCCAAAAGAAGCGCCTCCACGCGAAGAAACTCTCGAAGAAACTCCCGAAGAAACTCCCGAAGAAACTCTCGAAGAAACTCTCGAAGAAACTCCTACTGCCACTATATCAGGGACAAAACTTGGCGGGTCCCATCAACCTCCACTAAAAACAACAAGTCCTGGGCAAACTATTAATTTAAACTATTGGAAAACATTAGAATTAAAAGATTGCACCTATAAAGGTGAAATCGCAAAAACATCCTTCGAGATTCATATTAATCACAGGGCTCAATCAACAACATTCGCTAAAGCTGCACAACAATTCTTTCACACCAACATCCAAACAAACATACATCAAGCTATATTACTAACCAATTTACCAGATCCCAAAGCGGTATGTGAAGAGATTATTAAGATACAAGAACATGATAAAATTGGCCCCATACAATTTGACCCTAAGACCATAGAAACCCTTAAAAATAAGGAGCAATGGGCTGATGTCAAAAAACTCATGCATACTATCAATACAAACTATCAACAAAGCCTAATAAAAATCAATAATATAGCAGAAATAAGAGGAATTGGCCTCCCCGAAGTTCAAAAGACAGAACACAAGACACAAGAGGAAGTAGATCAGAGACGACGAAACACGATATGTAGTACAGATCCAAACAGCCAACCAAAGCCTCCCCGTCAACAATAACCAACAAAACGTCATGCAAAAAAGACACTTACTAAGACAGCCGATTAATGCAACAGAGCATACACGACAGGAAACCAGGGCATCACTAAGACATAACCATCTAAACGATCCATAACCCCTCCATGACCCGGTATTAAAGAGCCCGTATCTTTCACCTGATATTGTCGCTTAATAGAGCTGATAAAAACATCCCCAACAAGCACAGCCGAACCAAACACAAAGGCGACCACGCCTAGACTTATCAACGATAATTGCGGGTATAACATGAACCAACAATACCCGTATAAAACCATGATGGATCCTAACCAACCTTCCACTGACTTTTTAGGAGAAAGCATCGGACATATAGGGTGCTTACCCCATTGCTTACCTATAAAATAAGCAGACGTATCTACCACAGCAATGGCTATCATATAATGCAATAAAAACACATGATCAAACTGAGAATAAAGGAGCCAAAAAACCGGAGAAAAAACCCCTACCCAAATCAAAAAAGTCTGTTCAAGGACCCTAACTTTTGGCCATCGATAAAGGTGGTACAGAACAAAAACATTCAACACTCCTGCAAACAAAGCCCAAAGAGCTAGGTTAAAAACCAGAACAATAAACCCAAAAAGACAAGCAGAAAACAATAATAACATAGAATATAAATAAGAAGATTTAAAGCCGCACATCAATCGGGCTTCTCTTTGAATCTGGAAAAGACAAAAAACAGCTAAAGGAAGAATAATTAGAGCATAAAAATAGCACCCCATTAATAATAATAGAAGACAAAGTCCACTGACGACTCTCTGACTAAGTTCAGACACCTTTACTCTCAGTGTTCTTGATTGATTCATTTTTCAACAAACCAAAACGTCGTTTACGGCTAGCAAAATCACCCAAGGCTTTTTTAAACTCCTCTTGATTAAAATCAGGCCAAAGAACCGGGGTAAAATATAACTCAGAATAGGCCAAATGATACAATAAGAAATTACTTATGCGATAATCCCCCCCGGTACGTATTAACAAATCAGGTTCACTCAAATCCTGGAACATAGCTTGGTCAAAAGCTTTTTCATCGATAGGTCCTTGTTGGGATAATTGCTTAGCCACATTGATAATGTGCCACCTGCCACCGTAATTAAAACAGATATTTAATAACAGACCTTTATTCTTTTTAGTTTTTTCCTCTGCCTTCTTCACATTCTCAATGATTGTTTCAGGGAGTGAATTAATATCTCCCAAAACCCTAATTCGAACACCCTGATGAACAAGCCTATCTAAATGAGAAAGTATCTTCTCTGAAAAAAGTTTAAAGAGAAACTGAAGTTCTTTCGAGGGTCTATGCATGTTTTCAGAACTCAAAGCAAATAAGGTAAGCTCTTGAACAGACGATTCTTGACAAGCCTCCAAAACAGCCTTAACTGAGCTTACACCCTTGGCATGACCGAAAGATCTCGGCATATTTCTTGCATGCGCCCAACGCCCATTACCATCCATGATGATTGCAACATGACGTAACTTAGACATATTAAACCTTTAACAAATCGACTTCTTTTTCAGCAGCTCTAGCATCAATCTTAGTAATGCATTGATCTGTTAACTTTTGAATTTCCTGCCCACACCTATGAACATCATCTTCAGTGACCAATTTTTCTGCTTCAAGCTCTTTGATATCTTGCATGGCAGCTCGTCTGGCATTTCGAATGCTCACCCTAGTTTTTTCAGCTTCTTGGCGCACAACCTTAAGAAGGTCTTTTCGGCGCTCTTCTGTTAATAAAGGCATAGGAACACGTAGCAAATCGCCGTGATTGCTAGGATTTAACCCCAAACCAGCATTTCTAATAGCCTTTTCAATGGCCTGAGACATAGATTTATCCCAGGGAACAACAACAAGTGTGCGAACATCTTCAACATTCACATTGGCCGTTTGACTTAAAGGTGTCATGGCACCGTAATAATCAATTTGAATTCCATTCAATAAGGATGGATGAGCTCGTCCCGTTCTAAGCTTCATAAGCTCTCTATCAAGAACATCCAGCGTTGTCTGAAATTTAGATTTCATTTGATCCAGTATTTCTTCAATCATGCTTACCTCCTTCTGTGTCCACTAATGTACCTTCATCCTCTCCATTGACAATCCTTGTTAATGCATGTTGCCTATGAATATTAAAAACCCTAACTTTTAAACGATGATCTCGGCATTGACAAAATGCAGATAAATCCATAACGCCCAGCTCTTTATCCAAAACCTCATCAAAAGATATATGATGATATTTCTTAGCTTCAGGATTAGTTCTTGGGTCATCTTCATAAATACCATCAACTTGAGTAGCCTTTAATAATACATCCGCATCAATTTCAATAGCTCTAAGGCTTGCTGCTGAATCAGTGGTAACCAATGGATTTCCTGTTCCTGCGGCAAAAACAACAACCCTTCCTTTTTCAAGGTGGTGAATCGCTTTACGTCGATCATAATGATCCACAACCCCACTCATGGGTATAGCCGACATAACTCTTGTTGGCAATCCATTACGCTCAAAAACATCTCTCATGGCTAGTGAATTCATCACCGTAGCTAACATTCCCATATAATCAGAAGAAACTCTACAAAGACCGTATTGAGAAAGAGACTTTCCTCGAAATAAATTGCCGCCACCAATCACAATCCCGACTTGAACACCCAGAGAATAGATCGCAAACAATTCATCTGAAAAAGTCTTTAAAACCTGAGGGTCAATACCAAACGGAGTGCTTCCTCTTAAAGCTTCTCCACTTAATTTTAATAAAATCCTCTTATAAATTGGTGACTTCATGAGTTAGAGTCTAGCTGATCTTTAACTTCTTGAGCGAAGTCTGTGGTAGGCTTTTCAATGCCCTCACCCAGTTCAAAACGAACAAAGTCAACAACCTCAACACCATGATCTTTTAAATAGTCTCTTACTTTTATCTTGGGCTCTTTAACAAAAGCCTGTCCCTGCAAAGTAATTTCATCTAAATACTTTTGCAACTTACCCGCAACAATCTTTTCAGCAATTTCCTTCGGCTTGCCCAGTGCAATTGTCTGCTCTAAAAACAGGGCTCTTTCTTTCTCTACCACCGCATCAGGAAGGTCTTCAGGTTTATTATTTAATGGGTTCATAGCTGCTATATGCATGGCTAAGTCCTTAGCAACCTCATGATTCTTACTCACCTGAATTAAGACACCAATCTTAACACCGTGTTGATAACTAGCCACTAGCCCATGATCTGTCTGTAAATGACCAATGCGTCTAATTTGAATATTTTCACCCAAAACTCCTACCAAAGATTTCCGAGTTTCATCCACAGTATAATCTGATCCTGGGTATGTTAACTCTTTAAGAGATTCCACATCAAAGCATTGTGAGTCGCAACAAAGTTGGGCTAGCACTTGTCCAAACTTAATAAAATGCTCTCCTTTAGCAGCAAAATCTGTTTCAGAATTCACTTCTACTAAAACACCACAACCGTCCATACCTGCATAAAAAATCTGCCCATCTGCGGCTATTCTAGAGCTTTTACGATCTGCTTTAGCCAAACCTGCCTTATGAATAACATCTAAAGCTTTATCAAGATCTCCACCGGCCTCTTCTAAAGCATTCTTACAATCCTTAAAACCCGTATCCGTAAGCCGCCTAAGCTCTTTAACAAGACCCATATCAACTTTTACCATCACATTCTCCATTATCGTTGTACCTTAAAAACAAACGCATACTACTTAAGATAAAGTACCCTCAATCTTAGGTTTAACCGTACCCTTCTTAGCAACTTTCTTTGCTGGGGCCTTAGTGGCCGCAACTTTAGGTGTTTTAGCCTTCGCTGTTGCCTTAGCCTTGGCAGCTGGTTTATCAGCCTTAATTGTTTTGGCTTTAGACTCCTTTTTAGCAGTAGAAGGCTGAGAACTGCTATCTACCACATCAAGACTTTTCAAGGTGATAATCTTTTTCTTAGGTTTAGCTGGTTCTTCTTTCTTAGCATCAGAGACCGATTCTTTTGTCTTTGATTCATCTTTGGCTTTGCTACCACCACCCTCTCGTATCGTTGTAACTTTAACTTTAGGCTCTGGTTCAGGAGCTAAATTAACCTTCGCATTCAGCACCACTGTTTGTATCTGCTCAAGATAATATTCAATGGCTCTAATAGCATCATCATTACCAGGAATAATATAATCAACCCCTTCAGGAGAAGCATTACTATCAACCACTGCAATCACGGGAATCCCTAATTTATTAGCTTCTTTCACAGCAATGCGCTCTTGTAATACATCAACAACAAAGACTGCATCAGGCAAGTTAATCATGTTTTGAACTCCGCCCAAACTATCTTCAAGTTTCCTATGCTCACGCACCATCGTTAATCGTTCTTTTTTCTTCAAAGCACTTAAATCTGATGTCTTCAACTCTTCACTCAATCGTTTCAATCTATCAATGGATAGTTTAATTGTTTTAAAATTAGTAAGCATACCGCCCAACCAACGCTTATTAACATAAGGCATGCCGCATTTAGTGGCTGTCGAAACCAGACTATCCTGAGCTTGCCGCTTAGTTCCAACAAACAAAATAGTCCCTCTAGCACCCACAACACCTTCAACATAGGTTAGGGCTTTTTCAAAATAATTGGCGGTAATACGAAGATCAAAAATGTGCATATTCTGGCGAGTGCCAAAAATATAGGGTGACATTTCAGGGTTCCAAAAACGAGTTTTATGGCCAAAATGAACACCGGCCGCTAACATTGATTCAATAGTAGACATTCTAAAAGTACTCCAAATTTAGGGTTAATCCTCCACGCGCTTAACTTACCGACCCCTTATAAGGGCACCCCGGTAAGAAACACAACGTGTGCGAAATTTGAAAGATTATAACACAAGAACTAAAAATATCAACAATTAACAATGACAAAATATAAAATTACTACGCTTTAAGAACGCTCTCGCTAAGACGAAGAAAAGCTTTATTCCAATATCTGGAGGGCAGCTCAATTAACTTATTTAACTAACGCAGCACCTTCAACCCCGCGAACTCGCATAAACACCCCCCAAGATACAATTCATAACCTCTTTCCATCGTCAACATACACCCTTTAAATCAACGTCAATTCATCTTTACAGATATTCAAATTAAGACTAGAATACCCCTATGATTAAACTCTATACAAGCCGAATATTGGCCCTCTATCAACACATTAAAAATTGTGTGCATGTTGCTCAAAAAAACAATATTGTTGTCTACGCATCTGCCTTAGCTTTCAACACCTTAATCAGTTTAATACCTCTCATTGCTATCTCGATAGTGATCCTATATCAAACACCTTGGGCTCAGGCATGGGCCAAAGAAACGTTAAGCTATGCGCTTAGTTTGTTTAGCTTTGGAGATAAAGAGGCCCTCCATTACATGCAGCAATTCTCCAATGCCATGACAAAAATGAGCCCTACGTACCTGTTTTTTTGGCTCATTACCAACATTCTTTTATTTAGTCAAATTCAGTATGTACTCAACCATATATTCAACTGCCCTAAACAACGGTCATTAATAAAAGCAACCCTATTTTCGACCCTCCTAGTTTTTATTATACCTTTTCTTCTATTAACAGGCTTTCTCATGAAATACTTATTATCTATACTCTTCCACTACAACAATACTTTTTCACTTTACCTCATTGAAAGATTATCTCTGTTCTCTCTTAATTGCCTACTATGTTCCATTATTTTCAAAGTATTTCCTAACAAAAAAATCCTCTTAACATCAGCCCTCAAAGGCGGTCTCATAACCGCCACACTCCTGGCTATTTCAAAAGATATTTTCATCTATTATATTGTAGCATTCCCAACTTACACGGATATATATGGACGCTTTGCATCCATACCCATCATGATGATTTGGATCTCAATTATGTGGCTAATCATTTTATTTGGTGCTACGATAGTTGCTGAATTTGAATCCAATCGAGAGAGATAATGAAGCTCAACAAAACTGTCTACATTATACTAATCCTCTGCTCTACAATATCAGCACGAGAATACACCATAACCAATTCAACCGCAATTGTAGGTGATATCTCTAGCCTTATTATTAACACCCCCTCCTCACTTGAAAAAATAGCTCGGGACACAGACAGCGGTTTCGATGAATTAATTGCAGCCAACCCCTCCCTCCATACAGAAAGAATTCTCCCAGGAACAGTCGTCGTTGTCCCCAGCCAATATATACTCCCCAAAAGAAACCCTCCAGAGGTTGTGATTAACTTACCTGAAAAAAGACTTTACTACTTTCCCTCTGCTGAAAAAGTATTTACGTTTCCAGTCGGCGTGGGTCGAGTGAGCTGGAACAGCCCTGAAGGCTTATATAAGATAACTCAAAAGCAAAAAAACCCTATCTGGTACATCCCAGAGGCCGTTCGAAAAGAAGAAGCCTTAAAAGGAAATTTTTTACCCAAAACACTTCCTCCAGGACCTGAAAATCCTCTAGGAAAATATAAGATGAGACTCTCACACACCAGCTTTCTTATTCACGGAACCAATCGTCCTGATACCGTAGGCAAACGCAGCACAGCTGGCTGCTTCAGCCTCTACCCAAAAGACATTGAAAAATTCTTCCCCCTAGTTAACACAGGAACAAAAGTACGCATCATTAACAAACCTATTAAAATTCACATGAACAACCAACAAGTCTTTCTAGAATCCCATCACCCCTTAAAGCACACCGCCAATGATGAGCTTTTAGACATGACCATTAATGACATCCACGTTACTTTTGACAACCTTATTAAAGTCATACCCAAATCATTAATTCAACACATCGACCCTGAGTATATTAAACTCATCTTAACTGAGAACTTAGGCATCCCTCAACCATTAGCTCATTAATCATGAAAACCGTTGACATTCAATACTTAGATTCCCGGTTAGGTCAAGAATTCCCCCTACCTCAATTCTCCACAACAGGCTCTGCTGGCTTAGACTTAATTGCCTGCAATCAAGACGCCCTCCTGCTTAAGCCCAATGAGGTTGAACTCATTCCTTCCGGCATTGCTCTCCACATCAAAGACCCACATTATGCCGCATGCATCTTACCAAGGTCTGGCCTAGGGCATAAAAAAGGACTCATTCTTGGAAATTCCCTAGGACTTATTGACTCAGACTATCAAGGCATAATTCAAATCTCCTGCTGGAATCGATCAGAAGAAAACATCAACATTATTCCAGGAACAAGAATAGCTCAGCTAATCTTCATTAGGGTTTCCCAGCCCCTACTCAACCCTGTCACATCATTTCAACCAACAGAGAGAGCCGATGGATGCTTTGGAAGTACGGGACTATAATATCACTAATAACCCTCCCTCTAATTTATTTAGGGCATACGATATTCGTGGAGTCGTTGACCCTGAAAACATTAACGAAGACTTTTTCTATACCTTAGGCCTTGCACTATCAAAAATACCCGATTCATCCACTTTTTTAATCGCAAGAGATGGGAGACTGAGTTCACCCGCGCTAGCTAAAGCATTAATTGGTGGCCTGCTACAGAATCAATGCAACGTCATTGATATAGGGCTTGTCCCCAGCCCAGTCCTTTATTTTGCTAATAAACATCTAAAAACACCTAACGGACTTATGATCACAGGCTCACACAACCCAGCTAATGAGAATGGATTAAAACTCATACTCAACAACACCACCCTAAGAGATTCAAGCATTCAAAATATCAGAACCTCGATGCAATCCATTAAAGCACCAACCTCTTTACCAACAGGCAACATCGAGACAATAGACATAGAAACCGATTACATCAAGGCGATCAAACAATCCATTCAGACCCCTTTAAATGTAAAAATTGTCATAGACTCAGGAAATGGCGCTACTGGCAACATTGCACCAAAACTTTTTAAACACCTTGGAGCAGAGGTTATTGAGCTTTATTCTAAAATTGATGGAAGCTTTCCTAATCATCACCCTGATCCCAGTGTCGCAAAAAACCTCAAAGATTTACAACAAGCTGTTATTGAACATCAAGCAGATCTAGGGGTAGCCTTTGATGGCGATGGCGATCGCATAGGAGCTGTGACTAACCAAGGGAGAATCATTCCCGCCGACCTTATCATGGCATTGTTCAGTCAATCTATCTTAGCTGATAAGCCTGGATCAACCATTATTCATGATTTAAAGTGTAGCTTTCAATTAACAGAAGCGATCAAAACTGCTGGAGGAAAGCCCATTTTATGGAAAACAGGTCATTCACATATTAAAGCTAAAATGATCGAAGAGCATGCCATTTTAGCAGGAGAGATGAGTGGGCACATTTTCTTTAATGATAGATGGTATGGGTTTGATGACGGCATTTATGCAGCCTGCCGCCTCTGCGAGCTTCTGATTAAATCTGATCAAACACTTGATGAGCTTTATGAACCTTTCAGTCACTCTTGTATTTCAGAAGAACTAAAAATACCCGTCAATGACAAAAATAAGTTCAAAATCATGGAAGGTATCATCCAACAAAGCACTCCTCCCTCCAAGGCCAAAACTAATCTTTTAGATGGCATAAGAGTTGACTTTGAGGATGGCTGGGGAATGATACGAGCCTCGAATACTAGCAACAACCTTACTTTACGCTTTGAAGGAAAAACACCCCAGGCTCAAAACAAAATACAAGCACATTTTTTCCAATGGATAAAGGCATATAATCCCAATCTATTAAACCGGCTATCTAAAAGCTAGTACCCTTATTCATCTTGACTAGGGCTGTCTCCATAATCATTAGCCCCACTATCTCCTTCCACAAAAAACAAATAAAGAGCATAGGGAATAATCAAAAGATACCACCCGCTGTGATTGGTATCATGCAGGCGTCTAACCCCAGTAAACAACAATAAAAACAACCAATAAATAAGAACCAAAGCGGCTGGCACGATAGTCCAACCCAACTCATCGAAAGGAATCCCCATAGCCTCTTCAATTAACAGGGTTATCAAAAGCACGACAAAAACACCGAGGAAACCCAGGCCGTAAACAACCACTAATCCTATGATAGAGGCCCTTCCTCTAAATGGCGAAAGAAGTTCGCAAAATATATTACTCATAACAATCTCCTGTTTGTATAAGAAATTATAGTACATGTATTTAAAATATTGATGATTTTATATAAATAACTAAAAATAAATTAATAATATCTATTTAAACTTAAGGAAAACCGTAAAAATATAAAAAAATGCTATAATATATAAAACAAGGAATTAACCATGAAATATAACACCCAAACAGAACTTATTGAACTAACAACCGAGTATATAAAACATTACAGGCTTTCAAAGCTTTCTAACCTAATGCTGTTTAAAGTGTTGACTAAAAAAAAATCATTTCAAAACCAGGAAAGTTTACATTCATATCAAGAACACTTATACCAAGAATATCTTGGAGTTCAAATGGATCAAGAACTCACGAACGCTTTGATGGAGCAAGCTAAACAAGAGGAAAAATCAGATAGCAAAGAAAACACACAATCACTCTCGTTTTTTATCAAGTCCATTAACAACATCAACACTGCCCAACAAATAATCAGACGACTCTCCATAATGTTAAGACAAAACCCAAAAAAACCCTTAAGCACATTAACAGATCTTTTAGAACAACATCTACTCGTATTAAGTCAAGATAATAAACTCTTTACCCCAATGCATCTACAAATAAAACAACTCAATGACCTTAGAAAGAACATAAAAACCCTGGATAAACTATACCCTATGGTAATAGAGCAACATCAATTAAAAACTAAGATCATTGACAAAAGAAGGCATGCCATCGATGAAATCAGAAAAGAAATAAAAAACAGCCTGGCAAACCCTAATCCCAGCATAGCTCTAAAACACGTTCAGAAACTAAAAGCAACTCTAAACAATCTTAAAAAAGACACCCTAAGATCAAGTCTTATAAGTCCTGAACATTATTTAAAATACAAACTTTTGACACAAGAAGAAGTCGAAAAAAATAGAATGGTTCCCACCGATGAACATACATGGCTATCAACCAGCATTAAGCAACTTGATGACATTGAAAACGAGTTAACCACACCCAACAACCAGAACATTCAAAAAGAAGCTAACTTACCTTCACCAAAAACCCGCTGAAATACTTGGTAAATTATTGCAACTACTAGAATCAAGTAACTGCTATCTTCTCACAATCAATCACCACTCTTAACTGAAAACATCTGATCAAGATATTTAGATGCTGGGCCCTAAACAACCATCTAATCACGGGTCTATAAACACAATAAATGAATAAAAAGTAACACGCACTTGTAGGTTACCAACCTATTGATCTAAAGATTGTAGCTAGGAGGTCTTTGAGTTCACGGGAACGAGAAAGCAATGAGTGAAAGCCATATCCCAATCATCCTCTTCAAAAGACACCCTTTGAAAATCATAACCAAACCCCAACATTTGACCCTTATAAGCTGACATTGTCTTATCAAAATAGCCTTTGCCTTGACCCAATCGAAACCCTTGTTGATTAACACCTAAAAAAGGAACAATGACGGCAGTCATTGTGGTCAAAGAATGGACTTCGCCCAAGGGCTCCAAAAACCCTAAAGAACTGCGAACTAATGCAGTATCTGCTTGATACGACTTCCAAACGAGCCCTTGAGATGACAGCACAGGCAAATAGACCTTCTTAGACTTAGACCAGCAATACTGAATTAAAGGAAGAACATTGGGCTCATAACTCATGGGGTAATAAAAACCAAAGGACTCTAAATGCCCACAATGAGATATAAATGCATCCAACCACCTAGCTTCTGCTTGCAATTTTTGAGAAGAAGTAACTGTGCGCAATTGATTTTTTATCTGATGTCTAAGTGAATTTTTCATAAGGCTGAAACAAAGCTAAAAGTAACACTCGAACCCGAGTGAACAAGTGGGTAGCAGCGGTTAGTATCAGGCTTCCTTGACTAGAAGCAAGCTCAACAACGAATCCAGCAAACCTCCCCGAGCAATAGTTATAGATTCAAGAATGATAAACCCTTAGCTCTTGTTCCAGTTACTTATATAATACTACATTTATTCATTGGTTTCAAGAGAATACATGATTCTTTGTTGAATTCCGTCCAACCAAGACTCAAATTCAGCTTGTCTATCCTCCATCGACATCCTTAATGATCTAATTTCATCTGAAAGCTTAAGAGCTGCTAACAAAACTCGTTCTAATTTAGGAAGCTTTTCATGAGAAACCGACGCCAAGGTACGTTCCAGCAAAGCCACTGATTGATAGACGCGGTCTTCTTCTTTTTTAGGAAAATTTAAAGTAACTTTTTCCCCTAGAATTTCAAAACATTTTTTTTCCATTTGATTATGACCCTGCTTTTAACTGACAAAGTGCTTGCTTCACTCGCGCCATCAATTTTTCAATATGCTTTTGTAACAACACTTGCTTAGATTCCAGAGTTTTATTTTTCTTAATAAGTTGTGCGTTATAGCTTTTAACCTTTTTAAATTTCACCAACATCTCTTCAATCGACATTTCAGCTGACACCATCCTCTTACCTACTTCATCCATTATAATCCTCAAATTAATCCAAATATCAATCAGCTTAATCATCTAAACCTACAAAAGCAATACCCCCAAAATTTTCATATTCTTGCTGGGAAAACAACGCACCTTAGGATAAACTATACAAATGAACTTTGACAACGCAACAAACCGCATTCAATCCCTGATCAAGGGCCTTCCAGAAGACTCCCTTCTAATCATCCATTCAGCTGACAGCATAATCCGTAACGGAGACGTTACTTTTCCTTACAGACAAAACAGTGATTTCTACTACTTGACTCAAATCAACCGCCCCTATCATTGCCTTGTCCTATCAACCAAGAACCCTTCCCAGCTTTATTTTCCGCCTGTAACTGAAAAACAGCGTCTATGGGACGGTGACTCCAATGATATAAAAAACATACAACGCAAGCTTAATATTCAAGAAATTCATGATCATGCCCAGCTTCAACAAGACATCCCTGAACTCATTGCTCAACATAAACATATTATCTATGACTTCAGCTGCCATTACTTAGCATCAATGATTAGAAAACCTTTAACTCAATCACCTGATGGCAGGTTATCTCAGCATAAAACTCAAGACTGCATTGACCTTAGGACACTGTTACACCCCCAACGATTAATCAAAGATAAAGAAGAGATCGAGTGCATTCAAAAGGCTGTTGATATTTCCTGTCAAGCACATCTAAACTGTATGCACAACATCTCATCCGCCACTTATGAATATCAACTAGAAGCTCTTTTCTTAAACACCTGCAACATGCTTGGCGCCCGATCTGTTGCCTACCCCAGCATCGTTGCTGGTGGCAACAATGCCTGCACCCTCCACTACATTGACAATAACGACAAACTCAACCCCAATGACCTCGTTTTGATAGATGCGGGCTGTGAATACCTTAATTATGCTTCTGATATTACTAGAACCTACCCCATTAGTGGCACCTTTAACCCTTATCAGAAAGCTCTATACGAAGCAGTTTTAGACGCCCAAAATCAAGCCATTGCAAACACCAGACCAGGCGCAACTTGGCCCAAACTGCAACAGCAATGCCAAGAAAATTTAACTCAACACTGCCTAGATCTTGGTCTATTAAAAGGATCCCTCACGGAAAACCTGAAGAACAATGCCCTGAATAAATTCTACTATCACGGGCTGGGTCATTGGTTAGGCTTAGATGTTCACGATGCAGGCCCTTACAAAAAGGAAGACTCCCCTATACCCTTTGAGCCAGGCATGGTTATTACCATTGAACCAGGTTTATATATTCGGCCAGACAAATCCATTGACCCTAAATGGTGGAACATTGGAATTCGTATTGAAGATGATATCACCATCACACCTTCGGGATGCCGAGTCTTATCACACCAGCTACCCAAAACCATGACCGACCTCGAGCATATTTTAAAGGACAAAACAAAAAAATGACCTCCCCTCAACTTCATATCATTGGCACAGGTCTTGCCGGCATGGTTCACGCCTTTGCACTCAGCCAAAAACACCCCCTCATTTGGCATGGCCCGAAACCACAACCTTCTCCTTACAATAAGCAATTTTTACTATCGCCCTACTCGCTTAAACTTCTACAAACCATCCACCCTTTTGACATAGACACCACCCCCATCCAAACAGTCAACCTATCCAAAGATCGCCAAACAACACGCATACAATTCACGGCTCAAGATATGAACACCGATGCATTAACCCTATCCATTAAAGAAAAAGATCTTTATGCCGCACTATCCCAAGCCATCAACTGGAACAACATCACCTTAGAAACAAAAGAATTCTTATACACTGATATTAACCCCAAAGACTCTTATTTATTTGCTGATGGAGGGCAGTCTCCCAGTGCCAAAATGGCCAACCTTTGTCCACTCCAGAACCACTCTCTACACATCACCCAAATTCACTGCAAAGCTTCATCCATCCCCCCTCAACAAGCCTGGATGCGCTTTTGTAACACAGGCATCTGGGCCGCTGTTGCTACCGATACTGAAACCTTAAAGCTCATCCATTCATCCCTCCCTTCAGAAAAAAAACAACCCTCTATCGAAGAGGCCAAACAAACATGGGAACCCCTAATGGGACCACTGGACTTCAACGATAAAGCCCTATCCTTTACTCTCAACACACAACTGAAAGCACAGTGTAAAAAAAACAATTGCCTCTGGGTCGGCGATGCTGCGGTATTTTTACCCCCCGTCGGAGCTCAAGGCCTCAACCTAATTTTAAGGGGTTGCTACACACTACACCAATTAATGGAAACACTACCGTGGGATCAAGCGATCACACAATATCAAGCCACCCGACAGCCCATTCATGAGCAAAAATATAATGAACTGATCACCTTAATCAATAGCTCTCGCTGGATCAACAGACTGCCCTCCTGCTTAACCTCAACTTTGTGGTGGATGGGAGATAGCAATCAATGGCTAAAAAAACACATCATCACCCATGGCTGGGGAGTCAATGAACCCATCCCCCTACCATGAACCACTTCGAATGCGTCATCATAGGCAATGGGGTGATAGGATTAACGGCTGCTTTAGCCCTTCACCAGAAAGGTATTAAGGTTGCCATTGTTGCACCCCTGAATCAAAAACAACCCAACAACTCAGTCTGCGCGATTAACCAATGTAGCAAAACAATATGGCATAACCTCAAAGTATGGGATCAACTCAAACCTCATGCAACCCCCATTAAACATATGCAATTAAACTGTTTAGGCTCAGAATTAACCCTTCATGCCATACAGCACGAAAAAAATGAACTTGGCTGGATCCTTCCGAACCACTTTACAATACAAGTACTTTCTCATGCCCTAACTTCTCAACAAATCCCCATCATTCAAGGTCCCCTCAATAACCTTCAACACTTAGATAGTAGTCTACAATTAAATATCAGCCATCATGAACCGATACATGCCGATTGGGCTCTTGCCACCGATGGTCGAAATTCACAAGTAAAAGAACAATTAGGCCTGCACAATCGCTGCGAAGATTATCATCAAACCGCCCACTGTTTTACCATTCAGCATTCACAACCTCACCACTATATTGCTCGACAAAACTTTCTTAATACTGGACCTTTAGCTGCACTCCCGCTTGGAAAACCCAACCAATCTTGCATTATATGGAGTCACACTCAAACATTACCCGAGAAAGTGACCCCTAACCTTGAAATACATTTTCCCTCTTTAGGTCAAACTACCCTCACCTCAGACATTACCACATTCCCGCTCAAAGGCAGTATCATCGAAAACTTTTACCATAAACGGATAGCCTTTGCAGGAGATGCCGCCCACACCGTTCATCCTCTTGCTGGCCTTGGCATGAATCTAGGGCTGATTGACATTGCTGTTCTTCATCAAATTTGTCACAACGACCCCTTATTATTTCTACCCGAATATCATAAAAAGCTACACCCATATCAATCATTTATGATGAAAAGTTTCGGACTACTAGCACAACAATCCATTCAGTGCCCAAACCTCATATCACAATCATTTTCATTAACGCAACTTCGTCACTCTTTCAAAGAATTCTTTATTAACCAAGCCAACGCTAAAGAGTGGACTCATACACCGTTAACTCAACCAACAAACTAAGATTACAAAAATCCGTTGATTTTATATAATTCACTAAGATAAACTGATCACATGTCAAAAATCAATCAACTAACCTGGTCCTCTAGACTCTCATTCATCCTTGCTACAACAGGAGCTGCCGTCGGGCTTGGAAATATCTGGAAAGTACCTTATGAGTTTGGGCATCATGGAGGAGGAGCCTTTGTTCTTATTTACACAGCAGCCCTCTTAGCCTTTGGGATACCCATGGTTCTATCCGAGTTTGTCATTGGGCTACTGGGAAAACAATCCCCACCAAGAAGCCTGCAAACGTTAAGCCTACAATTCAATGCCTCCAAAAAATGGAAGTATCTAGGATACCTGGGCCTTGGAACACTACTATTAATCCTATCGTTTTATTCTGTCGTCTCTGGGTGGATTATTGATTATATCATGCAATTAATCATTCATCCCTCACAAATACCTGATGGTACAACTTGGGACTCTCTTCAAAACCAACCTCAAAGACTCCTGTTAGGCCACGGTATTTTTATTTTCCTAACCGCATGGGTTGTTGCTAGAGGAATCCATAGAGGCATTGAAACCGCTTCAAAAATAATGCTTCCATTGCTGTTCCTTTTGCTGATTATTATTGTTTGCTGGAATACCCTTAACCCAGGGTTCTCTGAAGCCGTCAATTTTCTCTTTAAATGGAGGGCTCATCAAGTTAATGCTCAAACCATTCTATCTGCCATGGGTCATGCATTTTTCACCCTTGCCTTGGGAGCTGGCTGCCTACTTATGTACGCATCTTATCTTCCACCTAATTCCAAAGTAGGGTCAAGTGTTCTATGCATTGCTCTATTGGACCTCACCATTTCCTTGCTTAGTGGGCTTGCCGTATACCCTTTTATTTTCGCTGCCAAACTTCCCATTGACCAAGGACCCAAACTACTATTTGTTACCCTTCCCGGCGTCTTATCTTTGCTACCCTTTGCCTGGTTATGGATGCTAAGCTTCTTTACTCTTTTACTTTTTGCTGCGTGGACCTCCTCCATATCACTGGCAGAACCTATCGTACGCTGGATCGAAGAATCTGGAAATTATTCACGAACTCAAGCCACCTTTATCATTGCTCTCTTAGCCTTTCTCATTGGTATTCCTTCAGCCTTGTCCATCAGCCATAACCCCTGGATAAACGGCGCGGATATTTTCACCTGGGTAACCGCCATAACCACTGACTATCTATTACCTCTTGGGGGGTTGGGATTCACTCTATTTTCTGCCTGGGTTATTCCGTCTAAGGTCAGCAAAAGAACCCTGCAACTTCCTCCATTGCTGTATCATCTTTGGCACTTTTCTATTCGTTATTTAGCCCCCTCAACGATTATTATTGTTGTTATCAATGGAGCCCTCTCATGACCTTAAAAGTTTTTATCAACGGACACCTTGGAAAAATGGGTAAACTCACCCAAGAAGCCCTCAAAAATAAGTCCTTTGATATCGTGGGCGGTGCATCGTCTACCGAAGAACTCACACAATCACTGCCCACCTCTCAAGCAGATTGTGTCATTGATTTTACGGAGGCCTCATCTGCCTTGAACAACGCTCAAACGATACTTAAACTAGGATTCCCTGCCATTATCGGCAGCAGTGGCATTCACCCAGACAATCACCCCTCATTAAATGCCTTAGCCAAAGCTAATAACATAGGGTGTTGGGTTGTTCCTAACTTCTCAATAGGAGCTTTATTACTCATGAAGTTTAGCGAAGAAGCTAGCTGTTTTTTTAAGGCCATTGAAATTACAGAAACACATCACTGCAATAAAAAAGATAGCCCGTCAGGAACTGCACTAGAAACGGTTAAAAGAATACGC
Source organism: Gammaproteobacteria bacterium (assembly GCA_036012865.1). Taxonomy (GTDB): domain Bacteria; phylum Pseudomonadota; class Gammaproteobacteria; order Comchoanobacterales; family Comchoanobacteraceae; genus DASCQC01. Next base: position 17,761 of record DASCQC010000025.1, on the reverse strand, counting down.
CACCAAGATAAAAACATGAGCATTCCCATTCATTCACTCAGGTTACCGGGAGCCATTGCCGAACAAAGCGTACATCTTAGTAATCAAGGTGAAATTCTAACGCTCACTCACACATGTAATCACCGGGATGCATTTTCCCCAGGCATTATCTATACGTGCCAAAACATCCTAACCTTTACAGGACTTCGTGTTGGTCTTGATTGCTTGTTATCAGAACCCCTTCAAACTAGCCTTGTTTAGTTTTATCTTTATCCTTGGGCTCTTCATCATTTTTAGCCACGGGGGGTTTTGACCCTGAAGGTATGATTGATTTAGCCTTAGATACTAGCCCCTTAACATCAATAGATTTAATAACACCTACGGCAAGAATACCTAGCTCTTTAGCCTTTCCAGCAAACTTAAGAAGCGCTTCTTTAGTATCAACTTTTGCCCCTTCTGCTTGACCCGTTACTTGTTTATCCTCTTTTTTATCTTCGCTCATAAAAACTCCTTTATTTTCAATTGTAAGTATAGATCAAAAACACATATTTTTCATAAAAAATACAAAAAACTACTGATAATATTGCTAAAAGATCAAAATATTGATAATTTACTTTAAAATCCCATTTATTTAATAGTTATCAACTTAAAAAAACCCCAAGCATTCTGAAGAACAAAAAACCCAACCTTTTAAAATGCAGCATAATAACCCAATAAATAAAAGATAAAGATCAAAATAAAGTAAGATTATAATCTATATATATGTAATCTATATACTATATGGTGTTAAGAATTAGCTCAAAATGCATGCAATACAATAATATTTGATAGTACAGTAAAACTTAAATATACAAACAAGCATTATGCTATAAAAATACGCAACATTGTCCCGCCTTACAAAGCGTGAAACAATATTATTAATCATCGGAGAACACTATGGACTTTTGGCAAAAAGCAGTTTTAGAAACCACGCAACCCTCAACCCCACCTCCAAAATCCACACGGCCCAAAACTTCTGAGTATCGTTACAAATTAAATCAGCTAGGAGAGGGTTTATACCTAAGTCGTCGTGAAACTCAATGCATTTATTGGTCACTAAAAGGGCAGACATTGAAAGAGGTTGGAGACACTTTAAAATTATCACCCAGAACGATAGAGTTTTATTTTAAAAGAATTAAAGATAGGTTCAAAATAAAAAAGAAAAAAGATCTGCTTGATACTATTAAAGGGGCAGGGTTTGAACCCACATCATTAGAAATCATTCAAAAAAGCACTTAATGAAAAAATAAGTTTGATCTTTAAAACGATCAACCAGACTATCCTATAAACATTTATTTTGAAAAACTTTTACTATCATTCATTACAGACCTCATTTGCAAAGGTTCAACGATATCCGATACAAGTGGGAGCAGACAGTGTAATACCAATCGATTAAATATACCCTGTGGGCAACCTCCCCCCATTTTCACATTAGATTCTAGTGACTTAATCAAATTTTGTGCCGTTTGATCGGAACAATCTCCCAGTCTAAAAATAAGCCCTACTAACTGATCCATCCTTCCCATTCGGAAACCATTTTCTAAAACCTCACATGATTGACCCACAAATGCCTGCAATGTATCCATACTACTAATACCTCCAGGCTTTTGCTTTTTCATCGAAGTTATCGCTTCCAAGGAGAACTTTTCAGGGTTCTTTATGTTAGGTGAGTTTTTAAATAGGTCTAAAACCGTACGAAAGAAGATAGAGCAAGATCGACTGACTCCATGAACATCTTCGCCTCCTTGAAGAGAAGCCCATGATTGCCTCATTGATTGTAACCCTTTGTCAAAAACTGATATCTCGTCGAAACTAGGAATATCATCATCAAAGAAGGTTAAAGGTTCAACGCCACACTTAGTTGAACAACCGTCACTTAATGCTTTTGCAATGGCTGCATCATTATTATTAAAGCCCCCAAGCGAAGATGATGGTACTGGATCGCTCTTGTACTCAGCACTTAATGCTTTTGCAATGGCTGCATCATTATTATTAAAGCCCCCAAGCGAAGATGATGGTACTGGATCACTCTTGTACTCAAACTCAGCACTTAATGCTTTTGCAATGGCTTCGTCATTTGAGGTATCCAAGGTCAATGCTTCCAGTTCTTCTAACGTGCTATGCATTATTATTCTCCTGTTAATTCACTACTTATCTTATTAAATATTAATAAATTATATCAAAAAACGCATGCGATTGTCAATAGATCTAGGCAATAGAGTGAGTAATCATATCAACCAGACTATCACAAGAACGATGAACAACCGCTTCATTTTCACCTTCCACAAAAACACGCACAACTGGCTCAGTGCCTGAAGGCCTTACCACAACTCGGTACTGATCACCCAATTCTTCTTGAATAGCGCTTGCCTGTACACTGATATAATCTGTCATATTTTCATCAAGTTTTTCTATCACCGGAACATTAAGCATCCGACTTGGAAATATTTTAGGAAGATCAAAATCGGACAGTTCTTTCTTCTGAGCAATAACGGCATTAACGATTTGCAAAGCAGCAATAATGCCATCACCCGTAATCATCTTATCTCGATGAATAACATGCCCTGAAGGTTCCCCGCCTAAGGGCCAGTCAAGCTCGCGTAGCTTTTCCATAACATACTTATCCCCCACAGAAGCCCGTACTAAGCGCTTACCCATAGCCTGTAAACTTTTCTCTAGCCCAAGGCCCGTCATGGCAGTACCCACAAGCCCTTCCGATTGCTGCATTTCCTCTGACATCAGAACAAAAAGCAAATCATCTCCATTCAAAATACGCCCTTTATTATTCACGGCTAAAAGCCGATCTCCATCACCATCAAAAGCAAAACCCATATCAGCTCGTGACTCTAGCACCGTTTGTACCAAAGCTTCAGGATGAGTGGAACCACAGTTATCATTAATATTAAACCCATTGGGGTTAACAAAAATAGGCTCGACAACTGCTCCTAATTCTGAAAAAACACTCGGAGCTATAGAGTAAGTTGCTCCATGTGCACAATCTACGACCACTTTGAGTCCCTGCATAGAATAATTGCTATTTAATTTTCCTTTACAGTATTCAATATACCTCTCTTGCGCTCCACTTAGCCGCGAAGCTTTACCTAATAAATGACTTGAAACAACCTCCATAGGTTTTTCCATTAAGGCCTCTATTTGTAACTCTCTTTTTGGAGATAATTTCTGCCCCCCTGACAAAAAGAACTTAATCCCATTATCAGAAAAGGGGTTATGAGAGGCACTGATAACAATGCCTGCAGTAGCACGAAGTGTATGCGTTAAATAAGCGATAGCCGGCGTCGGCATTGGGCCTAACAACTCAACATCAACCCCTGCCGCTGAAAACCCTGACTCGAGAGCAGATTCAAGCAAATAACCTGAAACACGGGTATCTTTACCAATGAGCACTTTAGGCTTATTTTGAGACATTTCACTGAGAACTTTCCCCGCAGCCCAACCTAATTTCAAGATTATTTCAGGATGAATAACCCCACCAACAGGACCCCGAACACCGTCGGTACCAAACCATTTAGTTGACATATTCTTTCTCTTTTAGCTGCTGATATAACAAAATTGCTTGTTTAGTTTCTTTAACATCATGGGTGCGAATATATTTCGCACCTCGCTCAAGTGCCATGCAGGCTAAGACTATGCCCCCATTTAAGCGCTCCTTAACAGGAAGATCAAGAACGTTACCAATCATTGATTTTCTTGACATCCCGATCATAACATCACAACCCAGTGAATTAAAATACTCTAAATCACTCAGCAACTTATAATTATCATCAACTGATTTTCCAAAACCAAACCCTGGGTCAAGAATAATCCTATCCAACTCTATACCAAACGATTTGCATTCTTTAACTCTTGAAACCAAAAAACCATACACTTCATGAACAACATCTGCATAACCAGGGTCCTCTTGCATCGTTTGTGGAACACCTTTCATATGCATCAAACATAACTTAACAGAAGCCCTTGCCACACAGCTCAATGCACCAGGATCTCTCAAGGCATTCACATCATTAATCATTGCCACAGGGTGCTTTAAAACCTCTTTCATGACGATAGCTTTTTGAGTATCCACTGACACAGGCATTTTAGAGGCAACAGCTTCAATAACAGGCAAAATACGATCCAACTCTTCTGTTGCAGAAATAGGCTGACTCTCTGGGCGAGTTGACTCACCTCCAATATCAATAAAATCAGCTCCTGCCTCATGCATCTCAAAGGCACAATCAATAGCCTTTTGCGTACTAAAAGATTTTCCTCCATCAAAAAAGGAATCCGGTGTAACATTGAGTATACCCAAAATACTGCACACTTTCATTGTCATTACCTTATTTATCTTCACCCTTAGTCTTTTTTACTGACTTTTTAGATGACGTTGATTTAGGAGTTTCTTCAGAAGAGGGTTTGTTAACCGACTGCTTAGCCGTTTTTTTAGGTTCTTCAGAAGAATTGTCTGAAGACTTGGTCTTAGCATCCATCACCCAACCTGTAGGAGGTGTAACCTTTTTATTATTCATCACCTGCTTAATCTGAACATCATCGATGGTTTCATATTTCATTAAAGCATCTGTCATGGCATGTAGTTTATCCAGATTCTCTTTGAGAATATTTTCTGCACGCTCATAGTTACGATCAATAATTTTTCTTACTTCAAGATCAATCTTAGAGGCTGTAGCATCTGAAATCTCTCTTGATTTAGCCAGGGACTTCCCAAGAAAGACTTCTCCTTCATCTTGACCGTAATTAATTGGCCCCATGGCATCTGAAAGCCCCCAACGAGTCACGATATTCTTGGCAATCTCAGTGGCTTTCTCAATATCATTAGAAGCACCCGTTGTCACCATATCATGACCAAAAATAAGCTCTTCAGCAATTCTCCCACCAAATAAACTTGCAATCTGAGATTCTAATTTACGTCGACTAACACTGTAATGGTCTGCTTCAGGCAGAAACATAGTCACCCCCAAAGCCCTTCCTCGAGGAATAATACTCACTTTATAAACAGGGTCATGTTCCGGAACAGTTAACCCCACAATGGCATGCCCCGATTCATGGTAGGCAGTATTTTTCTTTTCTTGCTCGCTCATTGCCATAGAATGTCGCTCAGCCCCCATCATTATTTTATCCTTAGCTTTCTCTAACTCCGTCATACTTACTTTACGCTTATTACTGCGTGCAGCAAACAATGCCGCTTCATTCACAAGGTTAGCTAAATCAGCACCTGAAAAACCTGGAGTACCCCTAGCAATAACAAGGGGTTCAGCATCTTTAGATAACACGACTCTTTCCATGTGAACTTTAAGAATTTGCTCTCGGCCCTTAACATCAGGCAAAGGAACAATCACTTGACGATCAAAACGTCCTGGTCTTAACAGTGCTGGGTCTAACACATCAGGTCGATTGGTAGCCGCCATGACAATAACCCCCTCTTTTCCTTCAAAACCATCCATTTCAACCAGCAGCTGATTCAGTGTTTGCTCTCGCTCATCATGGCCCCCTCCTAAACCGGCCCCACGATGTCGTCCTACGGCGTCAATTTCATCAATAAAAATAATGCACGGCGCTTGCTTTTTGGCTTGCTCAAACATGTCTCTGACTCGAGACGCTCCAACACCCACAAACATTTCAACAAAATCCGACCCGGAAATAGTGAAAAAAGGAACCGATGCCTCACCGGCTACAGCCCTAGCTAATAAAGTCTTACCTGTTCCAGGAGCTCCCACTAATAAAGCTCCGCAGGGTATCTTACCCCCTAACTTTTGAAATTTATTGGGGTCTCTTAAAAAATCAACAAACTCCTGAACCTCTTCCTTGGCTTCATCACAACCCGCCACATCTGAGAATCTAATATTATTACTGCCGTCAAGCATTCTTGCACGACTGCGTCCAAAAGACATGGGCCCTTTACCACCAACTCCACCGCCTCCTTGAAATTGGCGCATATACCATAACCAAACCCCTATTAATAGGATCATGGGGAACCAGTTAATAAAAATCGAAAGCAAGAAACTCTGTCGCTCAGGAGGCTTACCTAAAACAACGACATCCTTACGTAATAATTCAGCTAATAAACTTGAATCCATTAAAGGCATGTAAGTGCTAAACGGATTATCACTTCTATCCACACCCGTAATAGTCTTATTGTCAATCACGACTGAACGAATGCTACCATTATTCAGATCACTGATAAATTGGGAATAAGATTTTGGTGATGAATGAGGCTTCGGCGTGAAATTAGAAAACACGACCATAGCAATGACACCAATCAAAATCCACAGTAACAAATTTTTTGTCTTTTCATTCAAAACAGCACCCTCTTAAGTAAACGAATCACAACAGCTAATATTGTATCACAGTCAACAAAGCCTCGTCACCCTGAGATGCGTTTTTTCATACCAATTAAATAAACTTCTTTGGAAACTTGTCTAGAAGCCTCAGGCTTGATCGATTTAACGGCACAAAAAACCTTCTTCATTTCCTTAAAAAAACCTTCAAAAGCAACACCATGAAAAACCTTGATAACCAAGCACCCCTCCGAATCTAAATGCAACCGACAAAAGTTCAAAATATCTTCCCAGAATACGGCAGCTGCGTATTGATCTGTTTGAGGGTGCCCTGTCATGTTGGGGGATAAATCACTCAAAACAACATCAACCTTTCCTTTCAAATGCTCTAATAATTCAGTTTGTATCTCGGGGTCTGAAAAATCACCTTGAACAAACACACACTTACTAACAGGAATGATAGGTAACACATCAATGCCCACAACCGTTCCTTTGGGCCCTACATTTTGAGCAGCAAATTGCATCCAGCTTCCTGGAGCACACCCCACATCTAAAACATTCATTCTTGACTGAATGATGCCAAACTTCTTCTGAATAGCCTCCAGCTTATAAACTGAACGGGCTCTTTTTTGTTCTGCATTGGCTTGACGAACAAAAGGATCCTTGACATGCTTCTTATACCAAGCTTTTGATGATTGTTGACTCATAGCTATATACCTCTTGATAAATCATACCACAAAAAATTTTAAAACTAAATATTTGTCCTATACTTAATCATATAATGACAGCAAGGAAAGATCGTACCTGATATAAAATATTTACTAGACGTCAAGTTTGTTTTAATACCCTACAAAAAAACCTGAATGGACCGGCACCAAATTTTCTAAGAACAGTTCAAAGAAATAATTATGAGCAGAAAGAACCTTCACTTTTCATTCTTATCCCCCTGCCTTGAAGATCACCCAATAGCCCCCATGCATCAACCAGTCAAGCTATTTACTATGCTTGGACTTGATAAACAGAGATATTCTTTATCAGTTTCTTAACACCCAGGTTTTGACGATTGTTGAATTTTTGATATATAGCTCTTAGCAAGAACACCAAAAAAACAAATATTTGTCCTATACTTAATCATATAACGACAGAAAGGAAAGATCATGCATAACATAAAACAGTTACTAAGACATAAAGTAGAGGACCATCAAATACAAACAACCCTTGAATGGGCCGGCATCAACCTTCCTGAAGAACAGCAAAAAAAAGTAATCAATGACATGAAAAACCTAAACTTTTCATCATTATCTCAACACCTTGAAGATAACCCAATAACCCCTCAAGAGCAAAGAGGCGACATTTTGACTGCTCTAGGCATCACTGGAATTACACAAACCGTTGCCAACTACGCCCTATCTTATAACAACACATCAACCCAGGACATTGAAAAAATTGTTGAGTGCTTACTCAACAACAGCAATCCAAATCACTTGAAAAAAGAACTAGAAGCAGCTTCTGATTTTGTCTATAGCATTCCTGATGAAGTCAACAAAACCATTTATGAACAAGCCTGCGACCAAGCTACTCAACAAAACATCCTGATTACCATTAGACTCTCTGTCCTCCTTGGTAACACAGCCTTATTTGATCACTACTTTAATCATTGGAAAACCAAGCCTGATAACCAGGAAAAATCAAAGCAAGATTACTATAACGAAGTATTTAATCAGCCCCCCATGCAAGAACACATTGAAAGTCTTGCCAGCATGTCTATCACCCCCCCAGAATCTGATGCTGAGGAAAAGCTCTTAGATTATTTTTGTCAAACACACGGCATTACCATGAACGAAGAGGCCCTTATAAGAATTAAGTTCACAGCTACGATTGATGAAAAGAAAAACAGCCTTATGGAAAAGCTACTGCTGGATGAACCCAAAGATAAACTCCAAAGTCTCTGGGAGATAGCCTGTGACTGGGTCCTCAATCTATGGAACAACATGACTGGAAAAACTGAGGAAAACCGCAAAATTTTTCTGGAAATATTAGATAAAATCCAGTCTACTGCAGAGCAAGACCCTTACTTAACTCTCCCACAATATCAAGCCATTAAAGACAAGATAAATGACCTTAAAGAACAAATAAAAAACCATAAAATTGGAGAAGATTATACCGATCAAAACAAAGTAGCTGCTGAGATATTAGCGTTACAAGACACCTTGGCCACCAATAGTCAAAACACTCTTGAAAGCCTTTTATCAACGCTATCTGAAATCAATCCAGAGTACCCTTCATCACTACAAAACCATCAAGAAAAGCTTGTCAATGAGCATTTAACAAGCACCTTGAATCTTTACAGAATCATTCAACAGGAAAGCAACCTCAAGAAAACCTATGATGTCTCTCAACACCTAAAAGACATCCAACAAACCAACCCAACCCCCGAAGAAAACCTAAAAACTATATTTAAAGGGTATGTCCAAAAAATCTTATTACAGTCCCGCCCTACGGGTGATGCTGATAAAGAATCAATAAAAACTGAGATACTCCAAGAAATTGATCAAATACCTCAACGATTTAATGACATCAAGATAATTCTTCGTGACTTCATCAATCAAGACCCGATGAATGATGACTGGTATGATCACATTACAAAAGAAAGCTCAACACAACAAAGAAGCCTTGCTAAAGCAGCTCTAGCCCCCGGGAGCCTCGAAGATTATGGCATTCTCTATGAAGCCATAGAATTGCGAAATCAAACTCTTGAAGAAACTGATTTAAATCAAGAATCATCACTTCGAGCATCGCACCTTGCCGTAGGTGGATCCGATGAGCAAAAAGAAATTTACAGTGCCCGAGCCTACCTTTATCAAATGCACAAAAAAATGATAGGCATTGCTGAATCCACTAACTCCGTTCAAGAGATTAGTACAGATGCCTACAACCTACTCAATAAGCATGTGTTTAGCTTGTTCAGTAACAGCCCCCAAGAAGTAGATCCACCCAGCATAAACTCTGCTTTAGAAGAGACCCTAACCAACCTTAAGAACAACTCTTCTCTCAACAAGAATGGTTTGGCAACTAACCTTTCAGTTTTAATCGATCCCAATTCAACACGAGAGTCCTTTGCAGCATCTTTAAATAATTTAAAAGATCAAGCCGAGAAATATAGTCAAACTGGTGGCCAAGAAGGCATCGATCCAGAGCTTTATTCAACATCCATCAAGATTGCCAAAACATTATGGGTTGATAATCAATCACTGTGGCAAAAAGGACTGAATTTTGCACAAGAGGAAAGCAAAGAAGAACTCATTGAAAAACACCAACAAAACCGTCTTAATAAGGGGGAATAAAATTTGTCATATACCAATGAAGAAATTATCAAAAAAGGTAAAAAACAAGATCATCATAAAATAGACGATCAGTACAAAAAACTAATCAAGTTCAAAAGCACTGTCTTACCGATAGTCAATGCACTTGTTGGGACTGAAAATACCGAACACTTCCTCTCTTACAACTTTTCTAAACTCAGTGGCAACAAGCCCCTTACAAAAGCCGAAATCCAGAAGGTTTTTGCTGAAAACCCCTGGAAAAGTCTAAGTTATCTCAAAAGAAAAATGGTAGATGAAAAAACCTATGGCCAGTTAATGGGCACTATTCAAACGGCCTTCACTGATTCAGCCGAATTCATGAACCCTGAAAATATCACTTTGAGCAATTTCAATAAGCATTTTACTGATGATGACAACAAGCAAAAAGAGATTGAAGATAAATATTATACTGGAGATGAGATCAAACCCTATAAAAAGCATCAAGATCAAGCCCAAAAAAGTGGTTATATCTCGATAACAAAGTCCGATGGTCACTCCCTTGATATCAAAAATGGTTCCGCCAACATTAGACTTGATTGCATGGTTAAACAAGCGTTTATATCGACTCTATTATCAAACCCTAAAAAATACGAAGAACTAGTTAAGGCATACAATACTCAAAACAAACAATCCCTGAGTCTCAATCAGTTTTACACAACTGTCCTTGAAAAAGAAGGAGGAATTTTTAAAAAACACTTAGATCAAACTAAAAAATTAAACCCACAACTTCTTATGGACTTTAAGGAAAAAATCAAGAATTTAGATATTGAGATTGAAAAAGAGAAAACAAAACCAATGATACCCCCAGAAAAAACAAAATCTCGAAAGGCTACTAGTAGAAAAAGAACAAGATCCACCATGAAATTTGATTTTACAGAAGCACGGAAAGATTTGAAAAAAGTATCAACAAGCCAAGATGTTCAAAAAGATGCTCCAAAAGAAGTATCAACGAACCAGGAGTTTCAAAGTGATGCTCCAAAGAAGAAACTATCATCTATGCTTAGGTCATTGCTAAAATTGTTATGGGAAAAATTGGCTAGCATCGGACATAAACCTAACCAAACATCTGGTCCTACAAAGCTCGCTGATTCTGCAACACTCAATAAAGTCGAAATTAAATCTGTTGTTGAAGATATCAGCGAAGAACTTAAGAAGATCGAGAAAAACAACCTGCCTCAAGATATAAAAAAAATCATCATGACATTGAGAGAAAAATTAACAACATGCAAAGAAACTAAGGTTGCAACCATCTTGGAACAACAAATTATAATCTTAGAAAAGAAAATCCCCATACAACAAAATGTCGAAGAAATTGACAATATTTTCACAAAACTTGAGAGAGCATTAAAAACTCTGCCTGACCCCATTGACAGGAACTTTATTGAAGGGAAACTGGACACATTGCATCAGTTAAGAGAGCAGGAAATATTATTAGTTACAGCAACACCTGACATACAGAAAAAAATACAAGATAAGATTAGCACCCCATTAAATGTCTCTTTGAACCAAGAAATAGACCGAGCAAAAAATTCACTTAAGGGTCTAGAAAAAGCCCTGAAACCAGGAGATACATCTACCCTAATGACGGGTCTTCAAAAAGAAATCCAGCAGCACCATAATCAATTAAAAGCAGATGCCTCCAATTTAGTTGAAAAGATCATAAGCCATGCTAAAGGCATTTCATTCACTCCTAGTGATAAAAGCATAAAAGCAATTGAAAAAATACTATCTGTCAATCTTGTAGATCAAGCTACCCATGACCTAAGTTTGGATATTGAAAAGTCAACAGCAACCTTGATCAAAAATTTGCCCCTTGAGTATAAATCTAGACTGAATGTGTCTGCCATTAAAAATCCTGTCGAAAAATTTAAGATTCGGCAAGCACTCATACAATTACCTGAAGCGATGAAAAAGGCCCGTCAGTATAGTATAGGGTGGATAGGGCGGGTGTTGCAATCTAGCAAGAAAAAGGAAGGAAAATACCTCAATAATAAGAACATCGATGAGATATTAAAAGTCATGCCAAAGGGAGATGTAAAAGACGCTGTAAAAGCTATTCTGAACCCCAATACGCCTCAAGATAAAACAAAAAGTGCTTATCAAGCATTAAAAAATAATCTTGATACAAATACGTATAATAAATTCGTAGAAGCCTCACCCAATAAATCCCAGAAAAAGGTGGGTAAAAAATCCCTGGAAACCATGGTTAAAAGAAGAATCAAGGGCTCTCAACGAAAACCACCAATAGATCCAAAGAGACAAAATACATCTGGTCGAACCCTTAGTCATTAATCGATGTTTAACCCTCGATGGCGACAGCATATCAACGCTTTCTCAGAAAAAGATAGTTCAACCCCACCCAAACAAAATTAAACAATAAAATCAGAACTGTACTATAATCTTTACATATAACTAGGCATGATTCATGAGTAATGAACAACCACCACCCAAAACAGTTTTTCTGAACACTGTTCAGATAGGAGTTCTTAGCGAACTACTAACGACGGGCTTAGCCCATGAACAGCAAAAAACCACGCAAGCTAATATCACGATAACCGAATCAAAAGAACTGATAACCTTAAAAGAGATGAAAAGCGAGCTTAGTGACATGCCTCTAGATGAGAAAAATAAAGACCAACTGGGCTTGTGGATTGATGAGCTCATATCAATCGCCGAATTAAAAGGAAAAGACCAAGCATCAACCGTCAACAAACATCTGCCAAAAATAGAAACCCTTTTTAAGCATTACAAATGCCTCCATTCTCCAGAAAAAAATGGATGAATTATATCCAAATAATGAAAAGTATAAAACAAGTTGGCTCAATCAGATAACCTCTAAAAAGTTAGACTTTTGTTTAACTTCTGTTATTAAACATGGCATATTCCCAGAAAGACTAACCCATCAAAAAAACACAATAACTGCTCTCCTCAATCAAATAGAAATGCCCCCCTCTACCAGAAAAGCCCTCATGAGGATTATTTACAACAACCTTTTAAGAACCTATCAAATTGCTTTAGAAAAAATACTTGATGCAGAGAAAAGAAGTATGGGGAAAAAAAAAGAATTGTTTAATAATGCAATCAGTCCAACGCTAACTGAATACACAAGCATGGTAAACACAATAGCCAACGAAAACTTACAAATACTTACCCTTAATAAAGCCCCATTAATCCTAAAACTTATTACCAAAATGCTTCACAAAGTAAAGAGTTGGTTGAATAAAAACAAACCTAAAGCATCTCTCCAACCTTTAACTGAACTTACAGACAAAACAGTTGAACTAACTGAACACTTAAATCAATCAACAGAACATCAAGGCTTAGTTAAAAAAGTTGAGGTCTTAATGACTTCATTGCAAAGGCTAGAAAATAAAGTCAACATTAATGATGAACAAAAAAGTCTTCTTAAAAAAAAGCTAGTCGAACAAAAAAAGCTCCTTACTAAAATTCTTAAAAAGAAAAAAACAGTCTCTGAAACAAATCCCCAGAAAGTCAGAGCATTGAGATTTGATGAATCTGAAATAAGAGCACGCATTACAGGAATAAAAAGCACCTTAAATAATAAGTTGAAACTTTCTAATAAAGAAAAAGAAGCATTGAATAAGAAAATAGAAAAATTCACCGCCATAACAAAAAAATTAAGCAACCAGCTCCTACAACAAAAAGCCCCATCTCTGGCGAAGTATAAAACCGGTGAAATATTAACGCTGCTGCACCATGAAACCTTCAATTTCTTATCAGCGCCCCTACCCAAAGAAGAACTCCAAAAGATCGAAACAGCTCTCATGGATAGTTTCAAGCAGACTATTGCCTCTGAATTAATTAAAAACACACCTATCCCGGTCATTTTAGAAAAGGTCAATACCACTTTAAAAATGATTGTAGAAAAACTTCCTAAAAATTATCGGCCAACTATTTCAGACTCAAAGCTGACACTTATGATAAAAGAGCTTATAAAAAAGAACTCTCTCATTCCTGCTCTTGAAAAAACGTTACTACTTAGCATATTAAAAAGCGAAGACACAAGTAAAATGGAAGCAATAAAACAAGAAGCACTAGAAAAAATTCCAGAAAACTATCGACCTGAAATATCGAGTGATGAATTAAAGCTTTTAAGAGAAAACGCTAAAACCAAACTTAATCAAACCTTCAAGCCCACGATTAAAAACCTTCAGGACCTGATCGACACCATAACCAAGAAGCATAAAAACCCATGGAAGAAAGTTAAAACATTGATAGGTGCCCTTGTAAAGACACATAAGCATCAACAAAAAACTGCATTTCAAATAAGTAAAAGCCAAGGCATATTTCTTAACAGTCTAAGTTTTCAGAAATTTATTGACCACAGATCTAACACAAAACCTCATCAAATATTTTGGAAACATATTGAAACCCTATTAGACACAAGTAAGCGCCCTCTTGAAAAGAAAGCTTCACTGAAATACTTAGAAACAGTTCTTGATAAAACAAACCTAGACTTACTCCAAGAGGTTTTAACGACAGCCCATCTTGTACCCACTAAAGGTCAGTTATCTACACCTCTTAAGAAAGCAATAAAATAGCAGCTTTAATCAATTAATACCCATATAAAACAACATATTCATGCAAAAGCATCATAATTATCCTATATGTTATAAACAAGAAGGAGTAAACCTATGGCTGCGCCCACTAACCGTCAAAAAGAGCTACCCGTACTGGATTCTAAACCGCTCAAAACAGTAGACTTAAAGATAAGCTCAGAAGTTGACGTTAAAACTGTTGAAAAAACCTATACGACTCTCCTCTCGATGGGAAAAGAAAAACTACCTGCTTCAATGTTTAGACCCTACAGCCTAGGCAAAGCCTTTTTCAAAGAAATCTTTGAAGAACTTGGCTTTCATGAACATGAGAAGGAACTATTTGAACTATCTTTGGGCACCCTACATCAATCAACCGCAGTTACTACTTTTGTCAAAGAGGTTAATAAGCTTGACCATGATCTTATGCAAGCCCCTCCAGAAATTCAATCCTCTATTTTAGGTGACAGCACTAACAAAGTTCAAAACATCTATGAAAATATTCTGCGTGAAAAATTAAAGAACGTCCAACCAAAAGACTTGGTTGCAAAACAATTAACCCCAAAAAAGTATGAACTTGCAAAACAGCAGCTTGCAAAATTTATGTATTTTTTAGAACCTAACCATATTTCAGCTAAAGATCTCATGTTAGTTTTCTCCTCTAACAAAGAATACAATAACCCCTATATACAGCAAGCCTTTATCACAACAATGTTATCTCATATGGAGGTATTTCAACGTGTTGCTGAAGAAGCTAATTTATCACCACAAGCACTGTGGAAGCAGCTTAATGAGGAAAACAATTTTAAAACTCATTTAGATCAAACGAAAAAAATCAATAAGACAATTGTTGATGCTTTTGAGGAAAAGCTATCCCTATTAGCGGAAAAAGCCCCCCCGCAAGATGTAAACAAACCAACAGACAATCCGAAAGAAAAACGTGTAAAAGCCCTTGAAAAAATTCTAAAAACCTTTAATAGCGGACTTGATAAACTCAAAAATGAAAAAACAACAAAAACCATAAAGGCATTTAATTTAGCTTCATTTTTATACAACATATTAGATGAAGTGTACAATTTCATTTACCCTAAAAAACAAGCCCAGAAAAAATATAAAATTTTATCGGAAGAGGAAAAACAATACCTTAAAGAGATCACCCAAACCTTTTTCGAAGCCATCAAATTAGCTCCTGAAAGCTTACAAGGACCTTTGAAAGAAACTATTGATAAGGTTTTAGCTTTAGGTGAGAATGTAACCCAGAACAAAAAAGAGATTAAACAAAAGTTAGAGGTGATCAACGAACAACTAACATCGATGAAGAAAAACATATTATTAGATGAAATTCAGGGTGTCATTGATGTTGTCCAAAGCTCTAAACCTGATAATCATGAAGCTCAAACACTCAAGCTTGAATCGTTTAAAGACTTGCTCGATAACCCTGAAAAAAATCTAGACGATATCTCTCATATTTTTAAACATGTGCTTCCTGAAGTCATTCTTCAAACTGATTTAAAAAACATTGAAATACTTAAAAAATCTTTTAATTCCTCAAACGTAGTTACCCACGAGCTAGAGCATGCGCTAAAAACATCCTTAGAAACGTTTCAACAACCTGGGGTAAGTACAAGAGATGTTCTCAGCATCATTAAGAATTACCAAAGCTATGTAAGCACAAAAGAGAGTTTATTAACTCATAAAGTGGCTGATATTTATCAAGCGATCATCAATAATTTCATTGACAAGCAAATTCATGAAGGTAAATCATTCCAGAAAACCCTGGATATTATAACTAAAACAAGAAGCCATCTTCCCCAAGAAATCCAAAGTCATTTGCCAGATCATAACGAAGAATTAATTCAAGAAATTTACTTTTCTCATGCGAAAAAGCAACAAGAGTCTTTGCAACTAAAAACCCTGATCGACAATTTATCTAATTTAATGAAAAACACTCCCGACCTAGCAAAGAATAAAATAAAAATACAAGCACGCAACATAGGGCATAATATTATGAGGAAGATTTATAAAGATGAAAAAGGAACCAGATCCTTAGCCCAAGGAAAATATCTTAACAACAAAAAAATTAGAAGGTTACTAATGTCAGTAGACAACCTCAATAGTGATGTAAAAAAAGACATTGAAAGCCTGCTAGACACTTCAGCAGAAAATGCGCATAAGGGTGCTCAATTAAGACTAAAGAAAGAACTTACACAACACAACTTCAAAGATTTGATGCTAAACCTAACCACCCATAAATCGCCACAACCTATACCTAGTCAAAAAATTCCTCACTCATCTAAAAAATCAACGCCAAAAGTTGTGAAGAAAAGGTTTCCCTACCCCAGTCTTAACCCCTTTACAAAATCAAACAAGAAATCAAAGAAGTCTTAAAAAATATTGACTACTTTTGTCAATGAGTCTACGATCAAAAAATGACACATGTTTTAAAAACGATATCAAGAAGAATTGTTCAGTCTTTAAATCAACTAATAAGTTACTTACCACTATGCATCGTTACTTGTTTTACAGTACCGATCTATCCGATATTAAACTATGGATTTTATGGCGGCAATCTATCTCTTTATGATTGTGTCTCTTGGGTTGAATCACGCCTTCCCTATGTTAGTTTCAAGCATTTAAACCCCTTATCAAAAATGGCAACTATCAATCTTACATCAGAAATTCTTACGGATTTTATGGCAGTTATATCTTTTTTTCTAATCATGGGAATCCCCTCAATAATAGCCATGACTTATAGTGTTGCCATGTGTGCTGGTTTTGTACTACCTTTTTTCTTAGTACCTTCTTCCTCCATTAATCTCTTTTTTAATAACGCGCTTAGGGATGATCAACCCCATATACATCTTGTACTTTATTTCCCTCTTATTTTAATTCCTCCTTCTTGGATTTCTATCATTTTTGATTGGGTGATAACTAGTATGTTACTGATACTAAGTATGTTACTTATAGCTATTCAGGTTTTGAGTTTTAATCAGATTGCTTCGCTCCGTTTGGTGAGACAAAAACTTTCTTTCCTTGATGAAATCTATACATCAGCCCCAAACCAAGAAGTTCAAAGCTGGCTTCTGAGCCTTATCTTTAATTTTGTATTTTTCAGAAGATATGAGGAAGCTGACTATGAATATAAGGAGGATCTAGAGAAAATTTCCAGGCTAAAAATTGTAAAACAATCAAGACATATCAGCTCAATATTTTTATACAAAATTCAAACATTATGTAGCTCTAGAGAAATTGAAAGGCGCAGCAATAAACCAATTATCTGGTTATTGTTTATTCACGAAAATGAAATTTGTCAGATACCTGATGAGTTCTTCCGCGTGTATAATTTATCCCAGCCCAATATTCATAAAGCCGCCCTATCTGAAATAATGAAATTTAACATTCATGCAGCTATTATCGACAAATCCCCTGATTCTTTTGTTGGACCCATCACAACTGAATTGAAAAAAATAATAAGCAAACATCCTAACTTAGCGCATCAGGCCACATTAAATCTTGCACAATTACTGTATAT